>CAYYWI010000026.1:0-7991 GCA_964475375.1 uncultured Dehalococcoidia bacterium | reverse complement strand
GACATCCTGAGGCTGGAGATGTTCGACATCAGCAAGAAACCGTGCCTGAACCACGAGATGCTGGACAGGGGTTGCATCTGGCCTCAGATGCAGGGCAAGGAGGTCTTCAGGGTGGCGGTGAGTAAGATACCGGAGTTGGTGCATGAAGCCCTGAAGGCCAACGGTCTCAAGGTTGAGGACGTAGACCTGTTCATACCGCATCAGGCCAATCTGCGCATAAACCAGTTCGCGGCAGCCAAGCTGGGGGTGCCGGAAGAGAAGTTCTACAGCAACATCCAGCGCTACGGGAACACCACGGCGGCGTCGCTGCCCATCGCTCTGAGCGAGGCGCTGGAGCAGGGTCTGATAAAGGAAGGCAATCTCATCATGTTCGTAGCCTTCGGCGCCGGCTTTACCTGGGGCGCTAGTGTGATGCGGTGGTAGAGATGTAATGACGGGTGAGGCGAAGAGGTCTCAGAATCTCTTTAACCCGAATTCTCATCAGTCCCTCCTTTGCTAAAGAGGGAGCGTCTCAAGTCGGTTGAGCGCCAGCGCCTTTCTCACTGTGCCGGCGGGCAGCCCGGCCAAGGTAGCGAACAGGCTGCTCGATTCTAGTCGTTGGCGTTGAACTTCCTCAGCAGCTTGATCGCCTTTGTATCAGAGTCTCCACCAAGATACGAATAGTTATCGAGATTCTTGACTTCGCCTTCCATGCCGTCGAAGGTCATCACAAAATGCCATTCTTCCCATTTCGTCCGGCGGCACCAGAACTCGAAACCGCCCCCTGACAGTTCCTGATGGCTGGTGACACTTCCCCAGGAGACCAGCAAGTCCACCGGTGACTTCAGATCCAGTTTGCCGGCAAAATCTATTGAACTGGCATTGAGTGTGGGTTCACGAGAGATGATATCATGTCCGGGCACGAAATCCTGGGTGGTTTCACTCAGCCCAAACTCGCACATCAGCGGCACGCCGCTCACCGGATCATATTCCAGCTTCATAAATGGCTTGCCTGTAACTTGAAGCCCTCTATTGCCTTTGATGTCCAACCGGTAGTACGTATTGGGAATGTCACCCTTCCAGTACGAATAGCGGTACCCTTTCCCCTCCTCTGTAGTGGATGAATCGCCCCCGCAGGCAGGCAAGAGCAGCGCTGAAATAACCATGGAAACAACGAGCAAGGCAAACACCGGTCTCTTGAGTACGCGTCTCATCTACAGTTACCTCCAGGTATGATACAGTTTGGTCCTCGAGGGAGGGTTATCCATATTGGGATCTCTCCGGTACCTTGCGACCAAGGTCATGAGGCAGGAGAGCAGTTGAAAAAAAATTATACTATCCCCGAGCGGAAAACGCACCCGATCCTCAGCACTCACATTCTGCAGCGCCAGGCCATTGGTAGACCCTGCTCGATTGATTCCCGGTTTTTTCTTGATCAACCGGTTGGCTGTATTCTGCACGTGGGAGGGCTGTCTTCATGATCAGGTCAAGGATTCTCTGAGGCTGAGGATCTGGACTTAGAGATGCTGCGGTTGGTATGGGCAAAGCTTGCCCGTGAGCCGGGATTCAGCATCCCTCCCTCTTGATAGCTGCGTATCTCGTGGAGATAGAGATTCAGGAACATCCTTGCCTGCTCCTGAGAGAAGTAGGAAGCCTTGCTGGCAAGAACAATGTACAGGCGTCCGTTGTACATGCCTGCTGACAGGCTGATCCCCATCGGGCTCACGACCGGAGGTATGGCCGCAACGCCGGTTATTCGGGCATCTCCCATCCAGGCATTTCCCATTCGCCAGATCAAGCCCAGGTTGGTCAGGAGAACCGTGTCCAGGTATACCCGGGTGGTCATCAAGAACTTGACTATGGCTTTTTGGACCGGCGGAGGAAAACGGGTGCACAAGTAGGCGGCATACACCACAGAATAAACGTTTCCGTTTCTGAGCATATTTGACGTTCTCCGCCCCACTTCTCGCAGGAGCTTTTCCGGATCAGCTCTCTCCTTGTGCGTCGTTGACACGGATAGGAATGATACCAGGTTTGCGCTGACGGGTGTGCACATCGAATTACTGATATCCACCGGCACCATGATGCTGATTTTCCGACCGGGTTTCCCGCAGGTGCTGTTCCATTGAGCGACAGTCCTGAAGCATGCAGCCAGAAGGATGTCATTCACAGTCGCCCCGGCTGACCTGGATTTGGCCTTGATACGTTTCAACTCGCATGGGTTCAATGACCCATGGCAGAAGTTTATCCTGGCAGATGACGCTGAACCGGCATGACAGATCCTGGCGTTCGGCGAGATTGGGGCAACCAGGAAACGCTGGAGGAGGCTTGTGACCATGTTGAGGTAGAAATGCTTTATTCTCGGTCTTGAGGCTCTTGCCAATCCTATGATTTCATCACCCCTTCCAGTCGTGGGTGAAAACCTTGGGAGCGGTGGATTGTCGGTCACACCGTTGTACTCCTGGACCACCTCGTTCACGAAACGAAGAGAGTGAAGGCCATCCGCCGCGGCATGGTGGAAAGTGAAGACAGCGGAAGAGGTCTTGGCCGTCTTTCTCAACAAAAGAACTCTGCAGGGAATCGCCCTGCTTGGGTCGAGTGGTTGGTTGATCCATTCTGAGAGGCGCAGACTGAACCATGCACCGGTCTCGCTTTGAGGTTGTGCACCCGCTGTGGCATGTTCTTCTGCAGCGTCCCGCACACTCAGCATCTCATTGCCGGCGTTCTCCTGTTCCTCTCGGAAAAGGCCGACAAGCCCGGCGTCTATCGTTGATCGAAAACTGGGATACCGCGACAACACGGAGATCAGGGCGGACTTCAGCCTTTCGGAGTCCAAGGCACCGTCAAGGGTCAGTATCGCGTGATAGACCATGGGCTCCTTTTTGCTGTGCAGTGAGAAGAGAGCCCTGTCGATGCAATTGAGTGGTAATCTCGCCGTTGCCTTCTTCATCTGCGCAATCCTCTTCCACCACCAAATGGCTTGTCAGCGAGAGTTTTTTCAACGTCCTACCAGCCGGTGCGGGAATAAACGAGAAGATTCACTGGGAGAATACATATATTATCCATCAAGATTCAATCCTCCAATAGAGTGCCTTCGCCCCCGGCGTTCCGTCATTGACAACCAGCCGCGCGGCGCATATCATAACTAACGATATATCGTGACGATATATCGTTAAAAGTGGAGATGCAGCGGCATGTGGCATAGACTTTCCGGTGAGTTTGGCCCGCCTTTCCTCAGGCGCGGAGCCATCAAGTTCATCATCCTGGATCTGCTGAAGGACAAGCCGAAGCATGGCTACGAGATCATCAAGGACATGGAAGCCAAAGGTGGCGGCTTGTACAGTCCCAGTCCCGGCTCCGTGTACCCCACTCTCCAGATGATGGAAGAGCTGGGCTACGTCATTTCCAAGCCGGATGGCAACAAGAAGGTGTATGAGATCACCGCAGAGGGCAGGAAGTATCTGGAAGAGAATCGGGACGCTGTCGAAGATGCTCCCGATCTATCGAGTTTCCCTTTTGCGCCATTTTTTGAGCCGGAGGCACGAAGCACTCTGGAGGAGATGCACAGACTGGTTGTCACACTCGTTCGGGCTGCCCGCACCAGGAAACTGCAGAGGGCGGAGCAGTTCCGGGAAGTCAGAGAAATCCTGGTTCGGGCGCGAAAGGATATCGACAGCATATTCAGCAGGACAGAATGACAAGACCGAAACCCGCAGGACCGCCTCGATGTTGTTGAGGCAGCAAGGAGACTTATGAGTGTAATTGAAACCAGGAGTCTCACCAAGGTCTTTCCTGGAGGTATCAAGGCAGTAGACAGCATCGACTTCCAGGTTAACGCTGGAGAGATATTCGCCTTTCTGGGGCCGAACGGTGCAGGGAAGACGACCACGATCAAGATGCTGAATACGCTCATCCTGCCCACCTCTGGCTCCGCCACGGTGGCCGGCTTCGACGTAGTCAAGGACCCGGCCGAGGTGCGCCGGCGCGTAGGCTACGCAGCGCAGGACGTTGGTGTTGATGAACACGCCACCGGCCAAGAAAACCTGACTCTGTATGGTCACTTCTACCGGCTGGACAGCAGAACTATCAGACAGCGAGTAAATGACCTTTTCAATCTGGTAGGTCTGAACGGCTACGAAGACAAGATGGCCTCCACATATTCCGGGGGTATGCGCAAACGTCTCGACCTTGCCATGGGCATGATCCACCAACCCCAGCTACTCTTCCTGGATGAGCCGACAACCGGGCTTGATCCCCAGACGAGGGCTCATCTCTGGGACCACATCAACAACCTGGCCAAGACTATGGGGGTAGCCATATTCCTGACTACACACTATATGGAGGAGGCCGACCGCCTTGCTGATCGGATCGCCATCATCGACCTGGGCAAGATAATGACCATCGGCACCTCCGACGAACTGAAGAAATCCATAGGCGGCGACGTAGTCACGCTTTCTCCTCCGGTGGAGAAGGATGAAGAGCGTCAGGGGTTCATCAAGCGTGCCGAAGCGGCTCTTTCCGGGAAGCCGTTTGTGACGGAGATGAAGCCAACCGATGGTGAGCTGGCGGTTTATGTGAAAGACGGCGGAGCGGCAATCCCCAGCATAGTGCAGATACTGGGCGGCCAGGGAATCGAGGTCAAGTCGATATCCATGGCTCGGCCGTCGTTGGACGATGTGTTCCTGAAGTATACCGGCCGCACGATTCGCGCCCAGGAGGGCACGCGGACTACCTTCGCTCAGTTGCGGCGAAGGGTCAGGAGACAGAGATGATGAACGCCTTAGCCGACACCTGGTACATCGTGATGAGAGGGCTCAAGGAACGCAGCCGCATGCCCATGTTCATATTCATGAGCCTGTTCCAGCCCGTGCTGTGGCTTGTGCTCTTCACCCAGATATTCAAGTCCCTCGGCGGCAGCGCCATGGGAGGCACCAGCTACCTTGAGTTCTTCGCTCCAGGGGTAGTGGTCATGACCGTATTGTTCGGTTCGGCTTTCTCGGGCTTCGGCCTGTTGATGATGATGGATATGGGGATACTGTCCAAGATGCTGGCCACACCTGTGACGCGTGTCTCTATCATCATGGGTCAGGTTATCGCCGCCGTCCTGGTCTCCATTGTTCAAGCGGCCATAATATTCATCATCGCCGCCATCATGGGCGTAAACGTCGTCACCGGGATACCCGGTGTGCTGCTTTCTCTCTTCATCGTCGGGTTGCTCGGATTAGCCTTTGCGGCTTTTTCCAACGGTTTGGCGCTTCTGGTCAAACGGCAGGAGATAGTGATGGCAACCACCAACCTCTTCACCATGCCGCTGATGTTCCTGTCATCGACGATGATGCCCCCGGAGGCACTCCCCGACTGGCTCAACACAGTCAGGCACTTCAACCCGGTGGACTACGCGGTTGTCGGCGTCCGCAGTCTCGTGCTGGAAGGATACGTTTGGTCCGACCTCTGGCATTGCTTGCTTTTCCTGGGGGTCCTGGCTGCCGTGGCCATCGTCTTTGCCACCATGATGTTCCGCAGGCAGGCTGAGTAGAGACCAGCCAAGCCGTGTGAATCGCCAGCGGTGCTTGAACGGCACCCTCAGCCGAGATTGCTCGATCAGGCTTCGATCTCCCCTAACTAGCCACTTGGGTCACAAAAATGAACCGATTGTATCTTACAAATAATCCATGATTCTCAGAGAATGTCCCTGTGGATTTGTAACAGTTCTGCAAACATTTTGTGGCAAATAAACATGGAGACAATAGAGTTCTCTCGGAAGCTGTCTGAAAACACGAAGTCGGGCATATCAAGTATGGCCGGTGGCGCAGTTGCTTGATGGTTATGTAATGCTGGTGACCAAGTGTTCTGTGGTCACTGTGTGACCATCTCCCGGTTGGGGCCGGTTGGGGACACTACGGCCTCGCCCGGAGGCTTCTGCAAGTCCAGGAATTGGGGGAGCGAAACGAGCACGGAAGTTGCGGCTCGCGACGGCGTCGATGCCATTAATGGCATCTCTTGGGGCACCCACCTTTGCCAGGTCTATGAGTCAGATGAAGACCTGATCAAGGTATTGGTACAATTCTTCCAAGAGGGGCTGGATCGCAACGCGCTTTGCCTGTGGGTCTCTTCGCTGCCGCTTCAACAAGAGGTGTTGAAGGCCTTAAGACTCCGCATTCCACATTTCGATGAGTGCGAGCGCAGGGGACAAATAGAGGCAATTCCACATACTGAGTGGTACCTGCGCGATGGAAAGGTCAATGCTTCCGCAGCAGCCGAACGCGCTCTGAGCGTCTTGAATCGGGCGACAGTGCTGGGTTATGACGGCCTTTGGGCCGGCGGTGACCTCAGTTGGTTGAACAAAAAGGACTGGCCAAGCCTGGTTTCCTATGAAGAGAAGGTCTGCGATCTCATTTCAGGTTCGCCGATTGTGGCCTTGTGTGCCTATCCCCTTCAGTATCTGAGCATATTGGAGGGCCTGGATCTGTTCAAAATCCATCGTTCGATTGTAGTCAAACGAGAAGGTAAATGGAAGCTTATCGAGAGTCTGGAGCAGATCAAGGCGGAGAAGACCCTCCAGGATACTGAGAGGATTTACAAACACCTCTTCGACAATACGCTGGACGGCATCGAGATGGTCGATGGCACAACCGGCAGAGTGCTGATCGCCAACAAAGCCGCGGCCGGGATTTTCGGGTTTTCATCGCCGGAACAGATGGTGGGGATAGATCCATTGGCATACATACCCTCTGAAGACCGGGCCCGCGTGGGGAACCTGATCGCTGACTCCATGTTTGGGAGGGACTTGCGCAGAATCATGGAACTCCGGGCACTGAGAACGGATGGCAGCGAGATATGGATCAGCGCCAGGGGAGTGCGAACGGAATATCAGGGGAAGCTGGCCGGGCTGATATCCATAAGAGACATCACGGAGCAGAGGAAAGCCGAGAGGGCGTGGCTCGAGTCACAAAGGGAGTTGAAAGCGGTCTTTGATGGCGTTCGTGACGGCATAGCCATACTTGACCTCACCGGCAAGGTTGTGGCGGTGAACAAGAGGGTGCTCGATGTAGGAGACTATGCCGAAGATGACATCGTAGGAAAGACTTTTGACCAGTTGGAGATGTTTGGGTCCGAGGGCATTGCCAAGTTCCTGTCTGTAGTTGACACGATTCTTTCAGGCCATGATGCTCCTCCTCTTGAGATAGAAGCATCGCTGGGATCCGCAATCAAGCTTGTCCTGGACGTGCGCATAACGCCTCTCATGAGGGGAAACGATGTCACGGGAGGCATTGCGGTGCTGAGAGACATCACGCAGTGGAAGCGGGCGGTGGCTCAGCTTCAAGCATCCGAACAGAGAAACCGGCTGCTGGTAGACAATGCCAACGAAGGAATCGTCGTGGTGCAGGACAATTTCATCAAGTTCGCCAATCGGAAGGCTCTGGAGATACTGAGATTCTATGGTTACATGGAAGAGGAAATAGCCTCACGGCCTTTCATAGAGTTCATCCATCCCGAAGACAGAGATTTCATTGTAGAGAACTATGCAAGGAGGCTGGCAGGCGAGGAATTTGGACATGTCTATAGTTTCAGAGCCGTGGGAAAGACAGGCCAGACGAGGTGGATCGAACTCAATGTGGTCCGCTTGCTTTGGGAGGGAAAACCCGGCGTACTGGCTTTCATAAACGATGTAACCGAGCGCAAGGAAGCCGAAGAAGAGCTGCGGAAGCGCGAAGAGGAGTTCAAGGCGCTTGCCGAGAATGCGACCGACCTCGTGGCCAGATATGACAGGCAGAGGCGCCATCTCTACATCAACTCCACTATTCAGAGGCTGACCGGCATACAGCGTGAAGCGTTCATTGGAAAGACAAACGGGGAACTTGGAGCCCCGGAAGAGCTTGTCCGCTTCTGGGAGGAATCAGGACTGACCGTCTTCGATACCGGCCAGGAGAAGGTAATCGAATATGAGATGCCGACTCTAGCCCAACTTCCGCAGTTTCGTGCTTGGAAGGTGGGTGGGTCAAAGGTGAAGT
>CAYYWI010000025.1:28456-32886 GCA_964475375.1 uncultured Dehalococcoidia bacterium | reverse complement strand
CTCCATTTGCCCTTTATCTGCAGGCAACGGTTTCAGAACTCCCAGGGCGGCAGCCATTATGTATATCCTGGCAGTCTTCTCCAGCAACTCGCAATTGTTCAGGGCTTCCCTCATGTTTCTTCCTACGGCCAGTGCCCCATGGTTGGACAATATGGCTGCATTCCTCGGTCCCAGTGCAGCGACCGCGTTCCTTGCCAATTCAGGGCTTCCGGGGAGTGCATATTCGGCCACCTTGATCTCCCCTCCCAGGCAGATGACTTGATCGTCGAGAATCGCGGGAATCTCCTTCCCGGTCACTGCGATAACGCTCCCATAGACAGCGTGAGTATGGACGACAGCATTTATCTTCCTCCTCGTCTTGTAGATGCTCACATGCAGTATGGTCTCGATTGAAGGGGCCAGTTTCCCTTCCACACGCTGTCCCTCCATGTCCGCCAGGACGATGTCCTCAACCTTCATGGTGTCGTAATGGCGTCCGCTGGGCGTTATAGCCACCAACTCTCTTCCGTCCGGCTCTCTGAAGCGCAGGCTCACATTTCCCGATGTGCCCACGACCAGGCCTTTCTCATCCATTCGCTGAGCGGCTTCAAGCACTTCACTCTTCTGCACTTCCCACATGTTTACTTCATCTCCTCACCCAGACTATCCAGCCATTTAGCTGTTCTTGACCATTTTTCGTAGTATCCAGCATATTCCTGCTGATTGCGTGCGTCCGGATCGATCACTTGCGGCACGGGACTCATTGCTCTACAGGCGTTCTTCAGGTCAGGGTAGACTCCTGCACCGACAGCGGCGCACATGGCAACCCCGCAGGACGTCACCTCAGCCATTTGGAAGTGGTGCACTTGTGTCCCCAGAACATCAGCCAGAATTGGACCGAGAATCTTGCTGCGAGCCAACCCGCCACCGAGGCTGACAGATGTCATCTCCAGACGCGCCGTTTCCTGCAACTGCAGACAATTCGCCTTGAAGGCGAAGCAAAGGTTCTCCAACGCAGCTCTCACGATATGGTTCCTTCTGACTTGCGCCACGCTTGGTGTGATCGGGAATATGAAGCCGCCTGTCAGTGGCTTCAGGTGGGCCATGTCCATGGCCCTGGGCCCGATAAATGCCAGCGTACCATCCGCGCCGGCCGGAGCTTCTGCAGCCAGAGTATCCATAATTGAGTAAACCTCTTCTTCCGGGCTGGAGCATCCACAAATCATCTCACCCAGCCAGCTGTAGGCACCCCCGGCTTCTGCAGCATTGCTCTCCAGCACCCACCTCTCAGGCAGGATGTGGCAGCTTGACCAGATTCTGCCGCTGGGATCGACTATGGGTTTCTCCATCACCATCTGGATGGCGGCGCTCCAGCCTGCCACAATGCCTACCTGCCCTTCACCAATGACCCCCATGCCGAGCAGGCCGCACTGCGTATCGGCACCACCTACGACCACCAGCGTACCCGGCGCAAGCCCGGTTTGTTCGGCAACGTCGGCACTGATCGATCCCACGCATGTGCCGGCTGCGGACATGTCAGGACAAATGCACGGGGCCAGACCAAACGTCTTCTGGAGTTCCGCCGACCAGCAGAAACCGCCAATGTCCACGAGGCCTGTGTCGCTGTCGCCGGACGGCTCGGCGATGCGCTGTCCGGACAGCCGAAACACGATCCAGTTATTGATTGTCAGCACGGTCGCTATTTGCTCATATACGGCTGGACGGTGCGTCTCGAACCACCTCAGCTTGGCCGGGGTGAAGAGAAATGCTGCAGAATGGCCGGTTATGCGACGGATACGGCTTCCATGTTCAGCATTGATGGTCAAGCCCTCTATCAATGCCCTCAGGTCCGCATTCGGGCCACCATACAGCTCGCGGCCATCCCTGTCCAGGAAGACCACTCCTTGTCTCTGGCTGGCGGTGCTCACAGCCACAATGTCAGAGGGTCTCACGCCGGCCCGGCCTATGCTCTGCCGGGTGACCTGACAGATGATCTCCCAGAAGGCAGCCGGAGCGAATTCCCTGCCGAGAGGCGCAAGCTCAGGAGGCGCATCGCAGGCCCACTTGCGGCGGGCCGCGGAGGCAATTGAACCCTCCACGTCGAAAATCAGGGCCCGGCAACTGCTTGACCCGGCGTCTATGGCGAGGACATATTTGCCCACCGCTGCCTACTTCCAGACTTGGGGATTGACCAGATTGATGGGGCGCTCCCCCCTGAGAAACCTCTCGATATCATCAGCCATCATCTGGGAATGGCGCAGCACGGACTCGTCTGTCGCGCCGCCGATGTGAGGGGTGAGGATGACGTTGTCCAGCTTGAGAACCGGATCCTCCGGCTTTACAGGCCAGTTCTTGTACACATCAAATGCCGCTCCGGCTATCCGCTTTTCTCTGAGAACCTTGACCAGAGCCTCTTCGTCCACCACGTATGCGCTGGCGGCATTTACGAAATAAGCCGTGGGCTTCATTAAAGACAGGCGCTGTCCATTGATCAGCCCCACGGTTTCGGCGGTAGTTGTGCAGTGGACTGTGACGATGTCCGACTCCTTCATCAGCAAGTCCAGGTCCACTCTGGCAACGCCCATTTCCTTCATCTTGTCTGTATCCACATAAGGATCATAAGCCAGAACCGTCGACTCAAAAGCGCAGAGTCTTTTGGCCACCTGCTGACCTATGGCACCGAAACCCACGATGCCGACGGTCTTGTGCCAAAGCTCGCTGCCGCGCACGTCGAAGTAGGCAGCAGTGGGATCGATCCACCTGCCGGATGACACCATCTCGTGAGCCGCCGGGATTCTGCGCAACAGTGAGAGCATCAGCCCCAGCGTCAACTCAGCCACCGCCACCGCGTTCCTGGCTGGAGTGTTCACCACCAGAACACCCCTCTCAGTGGCTGCGGCCACATCAACATGAATCAAATCAGCCCGGCAGACTCCGAGGAACTTCAGCTTACTGGCTTTCTCAAAGACCTCGCGCTGAAGAAAATCGGCTTCAACCACCAGTATGGAGATTTCCTGCCCCTGAATGCGCTCCACGAATTCCTGGGGTGACAGCAGCTTCTTGGTGTCCATCCAGTTTTCATAGATGACATCCAGGTTCTGCTTCATTCTGTTCAGGACAGTCTGTGCAAATGGAGCCAGGATGAGTACTTTCATAGCCATAGCTCAGCGATGGGATTATACACAACCCTTCAGAACAACGGCAAGAACAGCCGGTTGATTCGGCCAGATGAATGAATCCGGAGTGAGAGAGAGATTCTATCACGGCAATCCGGGCAAATATGGCTTGATGGGGGTTCTGGAACGTCTCAGATGTCGGAGGTGCCAGATGAATGCTGTATCCTAAGCCTCAGGCTGAAGCAGGCTGAAGCCGCTTTCCGTGTCCTTGACCCGCGCCACCCGGGCACCCAAAATCTCGTAGATAACGACCTCGCCCACCAGCCAGGTGCTTACGCCCGGCCGCAGGCAGCCTGTGGTAGTTTTGCCAGATCGCCCCAAGGCTGCGTGAATGTGAAGGTGAGGCTTGCCGTCCTCGCCGGGTGCAATCACTCCTACTCCGGCTACCTCATGTGCACCATCTATCGGCAGCAGCATCGGCTCCGGAGGGCGTTCATCAGACCGGCGGGGCCCCACCACCACCTGTCCTTCCCCGATGCCGCCAACCAGGATCACGTGACCGACTGCGATGCCCTTCTCTTCGGCAAAGCGCTCAATGCAAGAAGGCAGTTGGTCCCCGTGCTCCAGCCTTATCACAAACACCCGGCCCAACTTCCCTTCGCTCGATTTCATGGACATTACCTCCAAGCGGATTGTATCAATGCACCATTACGAAGGCAAGATAGATACGCGTCACAAGAAGACTCAATATCGGGTTCGCCTTGGAAATGCTAGAGAGCCCCGCGGTTATACCCCTCCAGCAGCTTGCGATAGTGATACCCATATACAGCAAGAGTAATGGCCAGCGGGAATGAGCGGGGTCGCCGCACCAGCGTGGAGGTGACCAGCCGCCAGTAGTACATCCGGCCCTTCTCCTTTATGCCCAGGTACCACATCGACTTCAGCAGGGCCCAGATTTGTCTCTTCTTCAGGCTCCTCCTCCTGTGCACCACCGGGCGATGCTCCCTTAAAAATGTGCCGATACGCGCGTAGTAGTTGCACGGCGAGTATATCGACGTCAGGACCTGCCTGTAGCCTGCGATCAGGGTCTCACGCTTCATCTTGGGGACGAAATTGAGCGAGAAGTCGGTATTGTCCCCCGAGGCCTCGTTGAGGAGGCGATCCTCCTTCTTGAGACGCTTGTAGAGCTTGGTGCCACGTGGTGCACTGAGTATGCCGACCATGGCAGTCACTATGCCGCTCTGCTGGATGAAGTTGATCTGTCTGTCAAAGATATTCGACGGATCGCTGTCGAAGCCGACAATGAACCCGCCCTGGACCTCCAGGCCGTGATTC
>CAYYWI010000025.1:0-28446 GCA_964475375.1 uncultured Dehalococcoidia bacterium | reverse complement strand
CTGCAGCGTTTTCACGGAAGCAACCAGATCGCGTCTGGTATTCTGGTGCTTGCCACACTCACCGAGACTGTCCTCATTCGGTGTCTCAATTCCAATGAATACCCTGTCGAATCCGGCATCAACCATCAGCCTGATCAATTCCTCATCGTCGGCGAGACCTATGGAAGCCTGCGTGAACAGGGTGAACGGGTAGTCTCTCTGTTTCGCCCATTCCACTATGGCCGGAAGCACCTCGGCCTTCAGCTTCTTCTTGTTGCCAATGAAGTTGTCATCGACGATGAAGACAGTGCTGCAACAGCCCAAGCGATAGATAGCCTCCAGCTCATCAATAAGCTGCTTTGTGCTCTTGGTTCTGGGAACGTGGCCGTTCAGCAGCACCACGTCGCAGAACTCGCAATCGTACGGACAGCCACGGGAGTACTGGATGCTGAGGGTGGCGTACTTTCTGGTATCAATGAGTTCCCAGGCCGGGGCCGGGCTCTTCTGGATATCGGGTCTCTCGTCCGAGTAGTAGATGCGCTTGCCATTCCCCTCTTCAAGGTCCGCTATCAAGCTGGATATGACTATCTCCGCTTCTCCCAACACGAAGTGATCAACTTCAGGGAACTCCTCGTGTCCGGTAGTAAACAATGGGCCGCCGGCAACCACCCTGGCATCAAGCTGACGACACCGCTTGACGACCTCGTGCGCTGACTGCCTCTGCACATCCATGGCGCTGATGAATACATAGTCGGCCCAGGCGATGTCTTCGTCTCTGAGGTCATCGGTATTCAGATCGACCAGCCTCTTCTCCCACTCCCGCGGCAACATTGCCGCCACAGTCAGCAACCCCAAAGGAGGATAAGCAGCCTTCTTCGCGATGAATTTAAGGGCGTGTCTGAAGCTCCAGAATGTATCGGGGTACCTGGGGTAAACAAAGAGAATGTTCAATTCCTGCTCCTTTGACGCTTAGGTCGCGCGTTGCGCGCTGGTGAGGGAGGTACCGAGAGGCATTATTCATAATACCAATGGTAAGAAGGCTTTGTCCATTGCCGAACTCCTTGCAACGGCTGGTGCAGAAAGAACGGGCTCATTGACAACTTTTGTCGGACTGTGACATAGTGACAAACACAAGACAAGTGGTTGTGTCACTATGGATTTCTCCTTGTTTGCCAGATATATGCCGGACAAGCTGGACTCCATTGTCGTGCTGCCGTTGTCATTCCTCTATGCTTTCATTGTCGGCCAGTTTGCCGCATGGTTGAAGTCCGGAAGGCTCTGGAAAACGAACTACACCAGGAAGGTCTTCCATGTCTTCGTGTTCGCTGCGGCCTTTATCATCGGCCTGCTTGCCCCAGTACATCGCGTCGCAGCTTATGGAGCCGGGTCCGGCCTGTTCATCGCCATGATTGCTGCCTGGCCGACCCACCCGTGGCTCTCATCTATGTACAACGCCCTGGCACGAGAGCAGGACGAGCCCCACAAAACCTACCATCTGCTGGCGCCCTTCGCTGCAACGGCTGTGGGAGGCATAGCCACCGGGATTCTGTTTCCCGGTTTCTACCAAGCCGGCTACCTTGTGGCTGGTTTGGGCGATGCCGCCGGCGAACCTGTCGGGGTCAGGTTCGGCAGGCACAAGTACCGAGTGCCGACGCTGTCAAAGGTGAAATGCTTCAGATCGATGGAAGGCAGCACCGCCGTTCTGCTGGTTTCGTTTGCCGCTGCGGCTCTGGCTCTGCACGGCCTCCACTACACACCGACTCAGATCCTCGCCGGAGCAATCAGCGCTGCTGCACTCGCCGCCCTGACCGAAGCCCTCTCACCCCACGGCTGGGATAACCTTACGACCCAGCTTGCCGCATGCCTCGGAGCATTTGTTGCTGTGGCTGCAATCGCCAGAGTGTGGTAGTCCCCAGCCGGATATTGCAGGTCATCCCGCCATCAAGCCGCTATGGTCACATCACATCGGTAGTACAACCGGCAGCGTGTTTTGGGAAGAGCTTACTCTTCACGACTCGAATGATTTTGGAGAGACCCCTGAGCTACTTACTGCCCCCGGCCCGCGCCTCACAGTAGCGCATGTAGCGGTCGATGGCCAGGCAGGCATCGGACATCGAATAGTAGACAGGCACGCGCGCCTCAACATACCTGCGCCGCAAGGCTGCGAAGTGCTGCTCCTGATTTGTCAGGTTCGACTCGACAACCACCGCCACCGGCTTATCTGTTTCAGCATGCACCTTCAACACGGCATCACAGAAGAGATCAAACCACATGTCAAACGGATACCAGGGGTGCTGCCCGAAGACGCAGTTGGCCAGCATCATGTCAAAGCCCTCGTACCGGATCATGGTCTTGGCCATCTTGTAGGAGACTTCAGGCGACAGGTTCAGCTCTATGGGGTTCGTTAAGATCAGTCCCGCATCGCTGTCAAGCGTTGACCTCATCTCCCTCGAAACCTCGATCGGGATCGGCGGAAGGCTGAAACCTCTCGAGGCGCAGGCATCAGTCGCCATGACACTGGCCCCTCCACCGCCTCCCGCCATGGCCACTCTTCGCCCCCGGGGCGGCCGCAGCAGGCGGAAGGTCACCATCATGTCAACCAGTTCGCGGAGGCTACTCACTCGGATTGCGCCAGCCTGGTCAAGAAGCGCACTCCAGACCTGGTCGGATCCAGCCAGGGAACTGGTGTGTGAGGAGGCCGTACGTGCTCCTTCGTGTGTGGTGCCGCCCTTGAGCACAATCACCGGCTTCTTGGCAGAGAGCCTGCCGAGTACCTCCTGAAAACGCTCGCCGTCTTTGACGCCCTCGATGTAGGCAGTTACCAGTTTCGTCTCTTTGTCCTCGATCAGGTGCTCGAACAAGTCGCTTTCATCAACATCACAGGCATTGCCATAGGAGATGGCCTTGCTGAAGCGAATGCCTCTTTCGGCAGCCAGGCGCACGAGGTAGATGGCGTTACCGCCGCTCTGACAAACGAGAGCAACCCCACCACTCTCTTTCGGGAAGTCTGTGACAAAAGACACGCCTCCCTTCGGGCTGTAAACCCCCATACAGTTCGGCCCGATAAGCCTTATACCAGCGCCCTTGGCAATCTGAACTATCTCTGCCTCCAGAAGCCGCCCCTCTTGTCTGCCTGTTTCCGAGAATCCGGAGGTGAACATGGACACCACCTTGACCTGCCTCTCCGCGCTCTCCCTGATCAACTGCGGTACGAAGCGCGCCGGAATGCAGCTGATGACGAAGTCCACCGGGTCAGCTATATCCGTCAGGCTGCGGTAGATGTTGAGCCCCGATATCTCTCCGCCGTTGGGGTGAATGGGATAGATTCTTCCTTTGAAGCCCGCCGCTTGCAGGCTCTCAACATAGAACCGGCCGGCTGTTATCGGCCCAACGCCGACGACTGCAACGGAACCAGGAGCGAAAGCGGTGTTAAGATGCAACGTTCGGTTCATTCCCCCTCCAGTCACAGGCTGTGCTGTGTTCTGCCGATGTGCCATCCGCATTGACCAATTATAAGAGAACTGCCGTATGGCGAGCCACCCTGAATGGTTGTCCACGGTTGGAAACTCTCGCGCCGTCAATCATGATATAATTTAGTTCGTTGTGGCCAAACTAAATGGCGCTGAAGGTCCTCTCCAGATAGCCTGACTTCAACATATGCAGAAAGCTTCACAGAAGGAAATGCCTGCTCAGCAACCGCTGGACTTCAAGGGTCGCGTAGCTGCCTGGTTGACCCTTGGTCGCCTTCCCTTCCATTCCGTTGGCGTCCTCCCCTTTGTCCTGGGGATATTGATAGCCTGGCACGAAGGCTATGCCACCAAGTGGGGTGTGGTTGCCTTGGCCACGCTCGCCGTAATCTGCATCATGGCGGCGACCTATTTTTCGGGCGAATACTACGACTACCCGACGGACTCCGCCAACTCCAGCTACAATCGCTTCAGCGGCGGGAGCCGGGTCCTCCAGAAAGGCCTCGTTCCCAGACGGCTTGTGCTGCCTGCCGCTATCGTCGCACTGGGTCTGGCGGGCGTCATCGGCCTGATAATCCAATTTGTATTCAAGACAGGGCCATTCACCATACCTCTGGGCATCCTGGGCATGGTATGCGGCTTCTTCTACAGTTCCAACCCATTCCGCTGGGCCTACAAAGGCATCGGCGAGATGCTCATCTTCATCTGCTATGGGTGGCTTACCGTCAATACAGCCTACTATCTCCAGACGGGCAAGTTTGACCTGGTGCCGACGCTGGTTTCCATACCCATCGCCATTTCCATCTTCCTGGTGATCTTCATCAACGAGTTCCCTGACTTCAATTCCGACCAAGCTGCCGGCAAGAACAATCTGGTCGTGCGTCTGGGGCTGGAGCGGTCGACCGTGCTCTACTCCATCCTGGCTGCAGCCTGTTTTGTCACCATCCCGTTGACGGTGCTAGGCGGAGCACCACGCCTGATGCTTGCCTTGTCACTGCTGACACTCATACCAATCATCTGGAACATCGTGGCATTGGCAAGGAAGCAGTATCTGCAGCCGAAATCCCTGGAGACAATCTGCGCCCTGACGCTCATACTCAACCTCGGAACAACGCTGCTTTATATTGTCGCCTTCGCATTCAAGCAATGAAGAACTCAGGCACGCTGAAGAGAACAGCCAAACCGTTTTATAATCCTCCAACGCTGGTCGCCAGACAGGCGCTCAGCATCCTGTACTTCGGCCACATAACCCGCTGGCGTCGGCTTCCTCAATGGCTCTTCAAGGGCATCAGGACGCTGCCGACAGCAGCGGGAGCCTTGGGCATGGGATGCATAGGTTTCCCTATACATCCGGTATGGGAGGCGACAGCCGCCTGTAACCTGAGATGCCGCCACTGTCATGCCAGCGCTGCTCGCAGTCTGGCCGGGGAACTGAACACGGAGGAGGGCAAGCGGCTCATCCAGGACATCGCCACAGTGCCGGAGTTTCGGCTTCTTGTCTTCAGCGGGGGCGAACCCATGGTGCGTCCGGACATCCTCGAACTCGTCCAGGTCGCCTCGGCGGTCGGCCTGGAGGTAGCCATCGCCACCAACGGCACTCTCATCGATACGCCCATGGCTAGGAAGCTTAAGAAAGCGGGTGCATGCGACCTCGCCATAGGGCTGGATGCGGCCACACCCAAGTTACACGACTTCATCCGCAACACGCCAGGAGCATTCGAGCGCGCCATGAGGGGCATCAAAGCCTGTCGCGACGCCGGCCTCTGCCTTCAGATCAACGTCACCGTCATGAAGCACAACTACGAAGAAATCCCCAAACTCCTGGACTTGGCCGACGAGGTCGAAGCCCAGATCGTGCTGCTTTATCACCTGGTGCCTCAGGGACGCGGAAGTGGTGAGGACCTGGAGTTGAGCCAAACACAGTATGCTGATCTGATGGGCTTGGTAGCTGAGAGGCAAAAGACATCAGTGCCTGTCATCGAACCCACTTGCTCTCCGCAATACTGGGCGTACCTCATGAGCAAGAGAGCCAAACACCCCAACCTGGCGTTGGCAGAGCAGGTCTTCCGGGGCTGTGCGGCCGGCTGGGGACTCTGCTACATCAAACCGGAGGGCGACGTCTGGCCGTGTCCATTCGTCCCTGTGAGCGGCGGAAACGTGCGTGACGTGCCGGTCAGCCGTATCTGGCGCGAAAGTGAGCCCTTCGTGAGGCTCAGAGAGCGTGACAAGTACCTCAGCGGTAAATGCGGTGACTGCCGCCAGCAGAAGATCTGCGGTGGGTGCCGGGGAAGGGCCTATGCCCATTCCGGAGACTACATGGCAGAGGACCCTCTCTGCTTTCTGAATCAGACCCAGGATGATCTCAATCCGGTCCTGAGTCAGTATCACCGCTAAGGGCAGGCCTTTTCTTGGGAGCAGATGATGTTCTTGGCCTGGAGTCAATTCGCACTATTGACAAACCTGCTGCCGATGCTGATAATCCATCAATTGTGCAGTGGTTGACTAAGGGAAAGCCTCGGGTGAGTGGATAAAACCCCATTGTAGATTTGGAGCAGGCCGGCTGGTGCAGGAAAATCTCACTGGTTCAAAGCTGCAAGCGGTCAGTACTTGAGCTTCGCGGGGAGCCAGCTACAAACCTGCCAAGCGAGGAGAGGAGGGTCAACTGCCTCGGTCCCAGCCTGCCTGCACACCTACCCTCAATACTATTTTACCACCACTTGCCGATAGTTTTACATAACCCAAGCTAGGTCTATACATATCTGCAGTATGTGACTTTTGTCTCTTTCTTTCCTCGCGCGTTCTCAAGTTTGCTCTATATAAAAAGCAAACCGACACGGTTCCGTGTCGGTTTGTTGCGATTTGATCTGTTCTGTTGGCTAGAGCGCCATTTCCTTGAGATCGGGGCTGATGATCAGTTTTGGCTCGGTCACAGACTGGACGTCCTCAGCGGTAAGGCCGGGCGCGACCTCCTTCAGCACGAGACCTTTGTCCGTGACTTCCATCAGAGCCAGGTCTGTCACTATCATCTTTACCACGCCGACTGCTGTCACCGGATAAGAGCATTTCTTCACAACCTTGTAGTCGCCCTTGGTTGTGACGTGCTCCATGGCAATTATAACCTTCCTGGCACCGACTGCCAGATCCATCGAGCCACCAATGTTGCCAATATGCTCAGGGAAGCCTCGCTCCGGGTTGTTCCAGCCGGCCAAGTCGCCTTTCTCGGAGACTTGCAGTGCCCCCAGCACGGCTACATCCATATATCCTCCCCGAATCATAGCCAGCGACTCACAATCGGAGAAGAAGCAACTTCCAGGCAGCTCTTTTACCGGCTGACAGCTTGCATTGATGCAGTCCTGATCGATTTCACCCTCTGTGGCCAGAGGACCGGTATTGAGCATTCCAATCTCAGCTTGCAGTACGATGTCCCTGCCCTCGATCCAGTTGGATACAAGGGTGGGTATACCGATACCCAGATTAACATAGGTTCCATCCTGCAATTCATTAGCTATTCTCAGGGCTATAAGTTCACGGGCTATACCCTCGAACTTCTTCTTGTTATTGGGCTTCACTACCATTTTTAACCTCCGTCAATTTCTGAAACGCCTAATCGATGCCAGGCTTGTAGGTTCGCCGTCCAACTTCGACCACTCTTTGGACATAGACACCGGCTATGTGTACCTTATCGGGGTCCAGTTCGCCTGGTTCCACTACCTTCTCGACGGAAGCTATCGTAATCTTGGCTGCCTTTGCCATCTCCGGATTGTAGTTCTGAGCAGTCTTGCGGCAGGTGCAATTGCCCATCCGATCGCCTCTCCAAGCATATATGAAGGCATAGTCTGGTTTGAGGGCGACCTCAAGCAGATAGCTGCGACCATTGAATACCCTCTTTTCCTTGCCGCGCTCTACGACCGTTCCCACACCGGTAGGGGTGTAGAAGCCGGCGAGACCGGCACCTGCAGCCCGCATCTTTTCGATAAACGTGCCCATAGGGAACACCTCGACCTCTATCTTACCGGCACGTACGGCCTTCTCGAACGGCGAGTTGGCACCCCTGGATGCTGATCGATAGAAAGGATAATTGCAGATAGCTTTCTTGACCTGTCCCTGCTCGACCAGTTTGGTCATGTCCTCGTTGCCAGGCCCCATCTGCTGGCAGATGATGGTCAGGTTCTTGGCGCCCTGCCTGGCCAATGCCTGAATAAGCTGCACAGGCGTGCCTGCAGTAAAAAAGCCTCCGATTGCTATGGAGGCTCCATCAGGTATGTCTTTGACGGCTTCATCTACACTGGCAAAGACTTTGTCCATTCTGTTTCCCTAATCCACCTTTCCTGTGTTTATCTCAGTGAGATTGTCCCACACCGTTAGATACGCTCACTGGTACTTTCTGCTCTATCCTTTCTCCTTTGCGGCGAGCCCGGCTGGGTTCATCCCTGGCCAGAAAAAGAATAAGACATCCACGTTCAATATGTCAATTTCAGCACGGATTCTGGCGGCTCCCTTCCCTCTATAACCCTCGCCGACCAAGATGCTAGACAATACCATCCGGCTAAGGCGATCTGCCGTACTTCAACTTCGCATGCAGCATGGCAAGGACAAGAATCAGGTTAGCTGAATTGGCTGCGATAACAGACGGTGCCCCTTTTAAGATGCCATAGACCAACCAGCACACCCCCCCCATCAGAAAGAGCAGATTAAAGAGGAGACTCACCTCACGAGCACTTTTGAGCCGATACAATCGCCAGACCTGCGGAATGAATGCGACGGTGATGAGAGTTCCGCCAGCAAAGCCGAATACTTCATCCCAAGCCAACCTTGACCTCCAGTTCTATCCTCTCAACTCTGTTGCCCGGATCTGACAATCGAAGTGAAATTCAGCAACCGTTAACTATACTATCACCGAAAGATAGTTCCAGTGAAACCGACTCTTCAAGCCATGCTGCAAAGTCCTTGGATCGTATTGCAGACCCTCAAAACGCTCACCGACATCATCCTCCATGAAGAGGTCAAGAGCAGAAGCTTAACTGACACACTCCCGTCCGTCCAGTTCGATGATGTGGGACGATTTGACAGTCGATGAACACGTGGATATTATTCCTTTTACTAGCGTGGTCAGTGAGGTTAATTCATAGTCTCTCTGACTGTTGAATACACCTCACCGCTGAGCGCAGGCTTCATCATTAAGGGGGATTAGGAATGAGAGCGCTTGTTACCGGCGGTACCGGCTGTGTTGGCAGCGCCTTGGTGGAACGCCTGCTGGAGCAGGGCTTCCAGGCACGGGCACTGGTACGAAAAACGTCAGACCTCAGTCATCTCAAAACCACCGGAGCGGAGATAGTCTTCGGTGATGTGACAGACTACGAAAGCCTTGTATCCGCCACTAATAATACGGACATAGTTTTCCATGCTGCAGCAAAGGTGACCCCCGGCTGGGGAACCTGGGACGAGTTTGAAAAGACCACTGTAAGGGGCACTGAGAATCTTTTGAAGGCCAGCGTCGCATCAGGTGTCAAACGCTTTCTTCAAGTCAGCTCCTACACCGTCTACGGAGATGCCCGCACCAAGGGCGACATACCCGCTGATGAATCCACTGAGTGCGCCGTATGCCTGACGCCGAAGACCTACTACGACTACGCCAAACTGCTCGCTGAAAAAGCGTGCTGGGAGTATCACAGGCAAGGCAAGATCAAGGTATCTATGATTAGAATAGGTTCGGCGTATGGCCCCAGAGACAGGCTGATCTCAGATCGGATCTATCGCTATTCAGCCTCCCCGATCATACTGTGGCCGGGGAGGAGCAACCCCCGATTCGCCATAGTAAACTCATATGATATCGCTGACCTGGCCATTCTGGCAGCTACCAGAGAGAAGGCTGCGGGTGAGGCTTACAATGCCGCCACATCTGAGCCAACCAGGCTCAGACAATTCGCTGAAGCCATTGTTGAGGCCAGGGGTGGCAGGAGAGTCTGGGGAGGCGTTCCATTTCATGTGGCCTATGTCTGGTGCTACATCATGGAAACGGTAGCGACGTTGCGGCGTGCCAGGGAAATGCCCTTCCTCAACCGATACTTCATTCATCAGCTCAACGTGGAATGCTACCTGGATGGTTCGAAGGCCAAGAGAGAACTGGGATGGGAGCCAAAGATCTCCCTGACCGAGGGTACCAAGGCCTACGTGGAGTGGAGAAGGGCTGAAGAGGGTCACTCTAAGAACAAGGCGCCAAAGCAGAAAAACAAGGTGACTGTCTCAAAATAGGCCGGCGGTCCCTTCTCTAGAGAAATCCCTGCTTCATGGAAGCGATGGCCTCTTCCACACACTCTGCTGCGTCAGGCGTTTCAGCATCGAGAGCCCTGTTGGCTCGTTGCAGCAATTCCTCGATCTCCGGCGTGAGACCCCCGTAGATGCTGTAGAACGACCGGCGTCTGCGTTCCAGACAGAACCTCATCCGCTCCACGGGACGCATCGAAAGATAGCGGGAGATCGTGTTCAGCATAGCCTGTTTGTCCTGTGGAAGCTGCCCTTCCACCTCCCACAAAAGGTTGGACATCTGATCGCTGGCAAGATATGACCCGCAATCCAGATTCTCGATAAAAAGACCTATCTCCACCACCATCTCATCTTCACCCAGAACCTGAAAGTCGCCCCCTCCCATTTGCTCATGCAGCGGGGTGTTCTTCCTCACCCCCAGACTCCTCAACCTGATGAACTCCGGATCGATGGCGTTCAACACCCGCGCCGACTCCAGGGCATGCTTCTCCGACCACTTTCTGCCGCCAAGGCCTGGCATAACGTATTCCGAGAGCGATATACCGGCTTCGACAACAGCCCGCCCACCACGAATGTGCTCTTCCGCCGTCACTCCCTTCTCCATGTACTGCAGCACCTCATCAGCCCCGGATTCCAAGCCGACGTGCAGGCGGGACAGCCCCGCTTCATGCAGCTTCTTGAGGTCATCCAGAGATCGCCTGGAGATAGTCTTGGCCCGCGCGTAAGAAGTGACCCGCTCTATGCCGGGAAAGTTCTGCTTGAGATGACCCAGCACATCTAACAGTTCGGGCACCCGCATAATCATGGTGTCGGCGTCTTGAAGGAAAGCAGTCCGTCCGCCGGAAGCCAGCCAGTTGACCACATTGACCAGGCTGTTGACGCACAGATCAACTTCACGGGGATCAGGAGAGTCGCTGCCGTAGAGTTGGGGATTGCCGTTAACAAAGGTGCTGAGGACCGTTCTGTCGATCCTGCCACCCAAACCGAGTCTCCAGGAAGCAGCCTTCAACTCATCCGCCAGCGCCCGCGCTACGCTGATGTCCTCTTTGACCTCGGTCACACTCCGGTACTCGAACTTCTGTCCTTTGTAGACCGGGCAGAACCGGCACCTGTTCCAGGGGCAGTTCCGCGTTGCCCTGATAAGCAACGAGTGATCGCGGCCTTCGCTGGGCGGCCTGATCGGACCCATCTCATACCACCAGCGCTTGGATTTGGAACCATCTATGCGGTAATCGATAATACCGGGATCAGTCACTGCTCCACCTCAGACTTCGGAAAATAGCCCTCAGACCAATGATAGCCGTCCCTGCCGTCTCAGTGTCAAGCCGCATGACGCCAACGCAGGCTTCTGTTTGACACTTGCCTTAGAATGGAGTGGAATTAAGATACGATCACACTATCATTCGAGAATGCAATGAGCACAGTAGCCGATTCTATACAGGGCATCTACCACTTCATCGCCGACAGAACGCCCGGCGGCCTGGAGAACGTTCCACCAAAGCCCAGAAAAGCCAACGTCTGGCAACAGGATGGTGTGCCGCTCGTGAGCAAGGTCAACGCCGGCGCCGATCTCAAGGCATCCATCATCAAGAGCCTCGATCTTATCGGCGGCCTCAGCAAGCTGGCAGGGCCCGGCGACAAGGTAATGGTCAAACCCAACTTCAACAGTCCGGACCCATTCCCGGCTTCCACCGACCTCGATTTCCTCAAAATCGTTCTGGAGCTGCTCCTGCAAACGGGAGCCAAAGTCACGGTCGGAGAGAGCTCCGGCGGCATGTGGCGACCCACCAGGAAGACGCTGGCGAAGCTGGGCGTGCCGGAGATGTTGGCCAAGATGGGAGTGGAGTTAGTGGCTTTCGATGATCATCCGAAAGACTGGGTGCAGATAGAGACAGGCGGAGATTACCTCATAAAGGCAACCATGCCTAAATCAGCTTACGAGGCGACGAAGCTCGTCTATCTCCCTTGCCTCAAGACCCACAGCATGGCGCGCTTCACAATGTCACTCAAGCTCGGCATGGGCCTGATCCACCCGGGGGAAAGACGCGCAATGCATGCCAAGAACCTGGAGCAGAAGGTGGTTGAGATCAATCTGGCCTGGCAGCCGGACCTGATCATTATGGACGGGAGAAAGTCATTCGTTTCCGGCGGACCGGACAAAGGTGAACTCGTTGAGCCGGGGATTGTCATGGCTTCGGGCGACATGGTGGCCATAGACGTAGAGGGTCTGAAAATACTGCTTTCATACAAGGCGAATAATAAGCTGTTCCAGAACCCGTGGGATTCGCCTCAAATAGTCACGGCACTCAGACACAAACTGGGGTCTGCAGAGGGCGCATACAAGGTGATCACAACTTAGCGCCTCGGTAGTGCTCAGATCATAGAATGTCATACCCAAACGAGCGACCCTCCATTTGGCAAAGGCTAGGCAGATGCTACCCGCTGAGCCTGGAGCTGATCCCGCTGTTTCTCCTGGGCCTGACCGTCTACCTGGTCGCAGCCAACTACTCCAGCCTTCCGGACACGATACCAACGCATTTCGGTGCCAGTGGCACAGCCGACGACTGGGGCAGCAAGTCAACCATCTTCCTTCTTCCTGCACTGGCTGTCCCGCTCTATTTCCTCATGTCGGTCTTCAACGCCTGGTTTGCCTTGGTCAAAGACCCGAAGTCTTTGATAAACCTCCCCGGAGAAATGAAGGCGCGGCTGACTGACACACAGGCTGAAGAAGTGCGGACCTTCACAAATCGCTCTCTGTTTGCAATGAAGACCATCATCGAAGGCATGATGGCATACCTGGTCTACATGACCATTCAGGTAGCGCACGGAGAGGCGGGCAGCCTGGGAACATACATTTCCCTGTTCCTGGCAGCGATACTGGTTATTGCCGGTCTCCTGATCTGGAAGGCTTTCAGCCTGATTGCCGGCCTTTGAGCGGTGCTTGTTCGTTCAGCAGTTCAACTCCCTGGCGACAATGCTGTATAATCTCCACGCCTGAATTGTTATCACCGTCAAATTACTGGGGGAAAAATGACCGCAAAGAAGAGAGTCTTGCTTACCGGCGCATCCGGATCCATGGGCGGCGAGGCCTTCAAGGAACTGCTGCGGAGGAGAGACAAGTACGACACCGTCCTCATCCTCAGGCCATCCAAGATCAACAGGGAAGCCTTTGGCAAGTATGATGGGCAGCCCGGGGTGACTATTGTCTGGGGCGATTTGTGCAGCCCGGAGGACGTACTCAAAGCCGTCAATGGTGTCGATTACATTCTCCACCCGGCCGCCCTCATTGCACCAGAGGCCGACAGCAAGCCCAACCAGTGCAGGATGATCAACCTCGGCGGCACCCGGAACATCATCGCCGCCATCAAGAAACAGCCTGACAACGGCGAAAATGTCCACCTTGTCTACATCAGCTCAGTGGCTGCCTACGGCGACCGTCTCCCGCCCATCCAATGGATCAACGTCGGTGACCCGCTCAAGCCCAGCGTCGGAGACTACTATGCCACCACCAAGATAGCTGCGGAGAGCGCGGTCATTGAGTCCGGACTCAAGAACTGGGCTATCATGCGGCAGACGTATATCGCCATCCCCGATGCCTTGACCCTCATGGACCCGATCATGTTTCATCAGCCGGTGAACACCCATATTGAACTGATCACCAGCGAAGACGCCGGTTACGGATTGGTCCAGACCGTCGAAGCGCCGGACGAGTTCTACGGCAGGGTGTACAACATGGGCGGTGGCCCGTCATGCCGGGTTATCTTCATCGACTACATGAGGCGCATGATGAAGATGTTCGGGTTGGGCGACGTTACGAAGATAATGCCGCTGAACTGGTTTGCTCTGAGGAATTTCCACTGCGGCTGGTATCAGGACAGCGACGATCTCAACCACTATCTCGGCCACTGGAGACACTCGCTTGAAGATCACTACAAAGAGGTGGAAGCCTCCATTCCGTGGTACCTGCGGATCCTGAAGCCGTGCACGACGATAACACCCAGTTCGGTTACCAGCATCTTCGTCAGGGCGTTCATGAGCCGCATGGCTGACCCGCTGCATTGGATTCAGAACAACGACGAAGAGAAGATCAAAGCCTTCTTCGGCAGCCGCCAGAAGTGGGAGGCTATCAACGGCTGGAAGGACTATGTATGCGAGCCATCCAGTCCGGAAAACCCCAAGCGGTCCAGAGAAGCCATCCCCGAAAAACCAACCTTGGAGTACGCGCGTGCACAGGCCCAATCAAGGGGCGGCGAATGTCTGTCCACCAGCTTCGTTGATGTGAAGACGAAGCTCAAATGGAGATGCGGCCTCGGCCATGAGTTTGAAGCCAGTTCCCGGCTTTTGCAGGCAGGACACTGGTGTCCAAAGTGTGCGGCACCGCCCTGGAATTACGACGAGGTGGCCAAGGCTGACCCGCTGCTGGCCAGATTCTACTACAACAACCACGACAAGAGCGAGCATCAGAAGGTGGATTACCTGTACTGCCCCTACAATCCTGAGGTGGTCTAAGAGACAAGCCGCCTAGATGAAGTAGAAACTGGTGGCGATCAGCGTATAGATGGCCACCAGTTGGGCACCTTCCAGCCAGTGGCAGATGCCATCGGGACTGAGCGCATTGGCGATGATGGCCGTGACCACCACCGCGGCCAACTGGAATGGGGTGAAGACCAGATCCAGAGAACCCTGAGAGAACCCTGCACTGACAAGAACAAGTATTGGCACCACAAACAGGGCGATCTGTGTCGCTGAGTTCATCCCGATCTCCAGCGACAACGTCATGTTGTCCTTCCTGGCAAAGCTTACAGCGCTCAGATGCTCCGGAACATTGGTAAGCAAGGCTATGAACACCAGACCGATAAATGTCTCGGTCAAGCCGGTCTGTGCAATTATCGGCTCAACCGTCCCAACGAGCATGTTCGACTCAAAGCCGATCAGAACCGTGGAAGCCAGCAGTACGGCAATGGCAAAGCCGACGCCCTTGCGCTTGTTCGCCGGCTGCTTGACATCATGCTGCACCACAAACAGATGCCGGTGCGTAACCAGCATGTAGAGCATGCTGAGCAGATACATGATCCCCAGGATCACGGACACCGCACGGCTCATGGTCATCGCCTGCACGCCGTTATGCTCTATCATGCTGTAGAGCGAGGGAAGCGTCAGTCCGGCCACCACGATAATCAGCATTGTGGAAGACAGACCCGCGGAGTCCTTGTTGAACTTCTGCTGCTTGTACTTCAGTCCCCCGGCGATCATGGACAAGCCGATGAGCAACAGGACATTGATCAGGATGGAGCCGATTATGGATGCCTTGACCAGTTCGACCAGTCCACGCCGCAGGGCGAATATGGCAATGAACAGCTCCACAGCGTTACCGAAGGTGGCATTCATGAGAGCCGATGCGGTGTTCGACACCTGGGTAGCGATTATGCCGGTAGAGGTGGCCAGCAGACGTGTGAGAGCTACTATGGACAGGGCAGCCGAAATAAAGACGGCCGTATTGCTGACGTGAAGGTAGTAGAAAATGGCCGACAAGGGGATGAAGAGAAGGAGGATATCAAGGAGGTGGAACAGACGCCAGGGCTGGGTCTTTGTCATAGATGAGTCTCAGACTCCGTACCGTGTACATTATAGCAGTCTTGTGAACAGAGGCGGGTTGGAATGCCCTCGAAGGGAACCCGATCAGCGATTCGATGGACGAACCGGAACCGAAAGCGGTAAACTGTGGACTAGTCATGGAGGCACGGCTGAGTTTCCTGGGCGCAGTTCAGAACATCACCGGCTCCAGCTTTCTCCTTGAATCCAATGGCAAGAGGGTCCTGGTTGATTGCGGTCTCTACCAGGAACGGCAACTCAAAGGCAGGAACTGGGAGGATTTCCCCGTATCGCCGGACAGTCTGGATGCAGTGCTGCTGACCCATGCACACCTCGACCACTGCGGCCTGCTGCCCAAGCTTGTCCGCGATGGCTTCCGGGGAAAGATATACTGCACTCAAGCTACCGCCGAAATAGTCCGGATCATGCTGCTGGACGCCGCCCGGGTGCAGGAAGAAGACGCCGCCGCGAAGCGCAAGAGGCACGAGAAAGAAGGCAGAAGAGGCCCCCATCCCGAGGTTCCGCTCTACACTGCAGAGGATGCTCAAGCGGTGTTTCCACTGCTTTCTCCGGTGAAATACGACGCGCTGCTTCCTGCAGTCGATGGAGTCGAGGCCACATTTCGTAATGCTGGCCATGTCCTGGGATCAGCCATGTTAGAGGTCGACATCGGCAAAAAAAAGATGGTCTTCTCCGGAGACGTCGGCAGATGGGACAGACCGATTCTGACCGACCCTACCCTCTTCTCTCAGGCTGACTATGTGACCGTGGAGTCAACCTACGGGGACAGACTCCACGATAAGGAAACCGATGTCGACGACACGCTGGCTGAAGTGATCAACCAGACGGAGAAAGCCGGCGGGAACATCGTTATTCCCAGTTTCGCCCTGGAGCGCGCTCAGGAGATCCTGTATCGTCTTAACCGCCTGTTCATACAGAACCGCATACCGCGCCTCATGGTCTTTGTTGACAGCCCCATGGCCGCCAGCGTCACCCAGATCTTTGAACGGCACCCCGAGCTGTTCGACAAAGAGACGTCTGAGTTCTTGCGCGAAAACGGATCGCCATTCAATTTCCCGAACCTGAGACTGGTCAAGACGGTGGATGAATCGAAGACCATCAACTACATCAAAGGCACTGTGGTTATCATTGCAGGTTCCGGCATGTGCACAGGGGGCAGAATCAAGCACCATCTGGTGTACAACGTCTCCCGGCCTGAGAGCACCATACTCTTTGTTGGATATCAGGCAGAGGGGACGCTGGGGAGGCAGATTGTCGAGGGATGTAGTGAAGTGCGCATCCTCGGCCGGAACTACCGCGTCAGGGCCAGGATAGTCCAGATGGGCGGCTTCTCCGCCCACGCAGACAGAGATGAGCTGCTGAAGTGGCTGTCGGGCTTCCAAAAGCCGCCGTCACGCCTTTTCGTCACCCATGGTGAACCTAAGACTGCGAGGTCTTTCGCTGATTTTGTAGCCGCCAATTTGAATTGGCCGGTATCAGTGCCGAAATATCAGGATCAGGTGATATTGAGCTAGAAGTCGAAGAGCATCCTCAGGTGCCATAAGCGTGTCTTGGGATCAAGCCCCAGGCAACGGAATCGGTCTCCAGGAGGAAGCCAATGGCCAGGACAACAATCAGAACCGTATGCGGTCTCCCCGAATGCATGAGGTGCGGGCTTTCGATCGAAGTCGATGACGGTGCGATCAAGATTCGCCCGGCGGATTTCCCTGATCCCACCGACCGGGGGGCCTGCAGAAAGGGACTGGCCGTCAGAGAACTGGTCCATCACCCGGATCGGCTGAAGTATCCGCTCAAACGCGTTGGTGACATAGGAGAGGGCAAGTGGCAGCGCGTATCCTGGGATGAAGCATTGACAGCCATCGCTGCCAAACTCCAGGAGATCGGCCAGCGATACGGACAGAACTCGGTGGCCTGGATGACATCCGTAATGCCGAACCTCGCCTCCGGCGGCTACTCGCGCCTGGCGAGCCTCACCAGGGGTACGGTTGTTGACTGGTGGAGCTGCGGAGATGCGGCGGGCCCATGCGCTGATATCGTCACTTTCGGTCACATGATGGGAAACGTCCATCTTGTGCCTGATACCGACCCTCGCCTCGTCATAGTCTGGGGGTACAACCCTGCCCTCACCAACTACCACCACATGAGAAAGATAGTACGGGCCAAAAAGAAGGGTGCCAAGGTCGTAGTCATCGATCCGCGTTTCACAGCGACAGCCGCACATACCGATGAGCATATTCCCATCAGACCCGGGACGGACGGCGCTCTTGCTTTGGGAATGATCAACATCATACTCAAGCAGGGTCTGAGGGATAGACAGTTCATCGCGGAGAACACCGTCGGCCCGTTGCTGGTCAGGAGAGACAATGGCCTTTTCCTGAAGGAGCGTGACGTTATGCCCACAGGCCGGCCGGATGTCCTCATGATCATAGACGAATACAGCGGCCGACGTCAGGCCGTCGGCACGCCGCAGTCGAAGCCGGCCATCAATGGCACCTTCTCAATTTCGGGCATAGACTGCCAGCCGGCATTCCAGATGCTTTCGGACATGGTCAGCGAGTACACTCCAGAAAAGGTCTCTGAGATTACTGACATCCCGCCGGACGTCATCAGACGGCTGGCAGTGGACTATGGCACCCGAAAGCCTGCCGCCATCTACCGTGGCTGGGGGATGCAGAGGACTTTCCATGGAGACCTGGCATGCCGGGCAGTCAATGCGCTGGCTGCAGTCACCGGCAACATCAATCCGGACAGGCCCCCGACCTTCGTTCTCAACTCACACGAGTTCCTGGTGCCTGGCGAACCGTATGAGACCCTGCCCGCGATGTTGTTGTACGATGCTATCAGTAGGAATCAACCCCATTCCGTAAAGGCAATCTGGTGCTCAGGCCATGATTTCGTTAATCAGATGCCTAATGCCAACAGGATCACCGAAGAGCTTCTCCATCGCCTCGAACTGCTGGTGGTATGCGACCTCTTCATGACGCCTTCCGCCAAACACGCCGACTATGTTCTCCCTGTCGCCTCGTTCTGCGAGTGTACCGACCTGTGCATGACCAGCTTCTACCATAGCTACCTCCAACTGCAGCAGAAGGTCATAGAGCCTCTCTACGAGTGCAAGCCGGATTTCCAGATAGCAGCCGAGTTGGCACGGAAGATGGGATTCAGCAACCACTTCAACAAGACAGAGGAACAATACATCGAGGAACTGCTCGCCTCCGGGCACCCAACTGTGCAAGGGATTTCTTTGTCTATGCTGAAGGAAGGACCTGTGAGTGCAAGAAGGCTCGACCGTCCGGAGGAGTTCAAGACGCCTACCGGGCTGATCGAATTCTACGTCGAAAGGCTTAAGAAATTCGGCCAGGAACTGCCCGTCTACCTCGAACCGCTGGAGAGCATCCGGAGTGAAAAGGCCAGGGCCTACCCGCTATCTCTCCTTACCACCCATGCTGGAAACCGGATCCACCCCAGCATGCCGAAGGTCTCCAGCCTGGCCCAGGAAGCAGAGCCCATTCTGGAGATCAACCCTGCTGATGCGCACCAGAGGGATATTACGGATGGGGATCCTGTTCGCGTTTTCAACGCCCGTGGCCAAGCGAAGCTGAGGGCTAGACTCAGTCACCGCATACGAACTGGAGTCGTGGCCATTAATCAGGGTTGGTGGCCGGAAGACTATATGCAGGGACACCACAACGAGCTGACGCACGAAGTCTCTAACCCTGTACAGCAGTCCACCCTGAGTCCAAATGCCGCCTTCTACGATGTCCTCGTCCAGGTGGAACTGTGTACAGACACAGCGGACACTACTGAGGCTCCTTGATCACTCGGTAACGCTGCACTCTAGCTTCGTTTCATCAGAGGATGGCCAGACGCAACACCAACCGTACTACGCTCCAAGCGGCCTTCCCGTGCACGCCTGCTCAGTTTGTCATGCACTTCCACGAGCATGCGGCCGAGCTTCTCAGCAGTGACCCCTGCCAAAGCCAGAGAGCCACTGTAAACCGTCTTAGGCTGACGGTAGCTGTCGTAGTAACCACCCTTTATGTCAAGCACATCTATGGATGCCAGTATGCTCAACTCAATGTAGTTGCCGCTGTGCAACCCTTCATGATTCTCAGTCAGCACATAGTTTGCGCCTCTCACCTCGACGCCTCGATCACCACAGCAGGTAACAACATGACGACTCTGTTGCCAATCCATAGCGCGGGCAAACGCGCAACTAGCCTCCTTTATGCTTCCAACAACGTCCGATGCCGTCCACTCATCGCTCTCTTCAACTTTGCTCTCGACGTCAACCGAATACCCTACGTGCCTCATTGTACCCCTCCCATCGTCTCCTTCGTTCAACTGTTACCCACCACCCGCCAGAGTACTTATTTAGATTTGTGCTGAATTGATTGCTCCTTACAGCCATCTGCCCCTGCATAGCCACAAGGCATGCAAGCTCTATTTTCGGCTCAGAGCGTTGATTATTGCCTTGTTGAATCTTGGCAGATCGGACGCTTTTCGTGCAGTGATGATATTGCCATCCTGAACCACCGGTTCATCCACCCAGATAGCACCGGCATTCACCAAGTCGACCGCGATAGATGACCAGGAAGTAACACGTCGGCCCTTAACGATGTCAGCCGAAATAAGCAACTGCGGCCCGTAACATATGGCTCCAATCACCTTTCCCAGATCGTGGGCCCGCCTTAAAAGGCTGACCATCGATTCGTGCAAGCGCATTCTCTCCGGTGCATGGCCGCCCGCCACAATCAATCCGCTCAACTCATCGACGCCTACATCATCAGCTGCAACGTCCACGCTGATCCTTGCCTTTCCTCTTCTGCCACGATAGTTCTTTCCCGCATTCATCCCGATAACAACAACCAGGACCCCGGCATTGTTCAGAGCTCTCACAGTCTCAACGAGCTCCGTGTCCTCAAAACCCTCATCTACCAGCAAGCCGACCTTGCATCCGTTAAACACGATACCCAATCCAGTTCATGGCCAAAAGTCGCACTGTGACACAAATGCCCTTGGCTTTACTGATTGGAAGAGAGATGAAGACCAGCAGAAGCCATAGTCATTGTAACGGACTATGTATGAACTAGTCATAAAATCCAATAAGGAAAGGTTGAGAACTCATGACACACAACGGGGATGCGCACACCGGCCGGATATGGACCAGTCTTCAAGAGGGCAAACGATCTATGATATAGCCAGCCTTGGGCACGGTGCGGATAAGCCCGCGCCCTCCAGAGGTAACACTCAACTTGCGGCGCAGTCGGCTGACCCACGTCCTCAGTATTTGGATGTCGCCACGGTACTCCTGCCCCCAGACCTTGCCCAGGAGTTCCTCATACAGCATAAGGCGCCCGGAATTGCGAGCAAGCTCGCTGAGCAATAACCACTCTATACGGGTGAGGTACGCTTCACGGCCATCAACGACGATGCTGCGCTTTCCGAAATCGATGTCGACAGAGCCAAATGAAATAGATTCGCTCATTCTGGAGCCATCTTCAGGCCCCATACGCCGCTTGACTGCTTCTATCCTTGCCAGCAGTTCGTCGGGATTAAACGGCTTAGGCAAGTAGTCATCCGCACCAAGCCTCAGACCTTTGATCCTCTCGGCATCAGCTCCCAGAGCACTGAGAATGATCACAGGAATCGATGAGAAACTGCGCAGCTCTCTAAGCACATCAAATCCGTGCATCCTTGGCAGGAGTAGGTCCAGCACTACCAGATCGGGTTGTTGAGAAGTAATCCGCTCCAGAGCTTCGGGGCCACTCTGAGCTGACAGGACCTCGTATCCGGAAGCCTTCAGTTTCGATGTTAGAAAGCGGAGGATTCTTTCCTCGTCGTCAACCACGAGTATACGGAATCTCTTTAAGCGACCATCGGTCATCTTACACTCCCAAAAACTATCGCAAGCGCTAATCATAGACTTTTACTGTAGATTTGTCAAAATATCTCTGCGCATTTGTCTTATATTCACTTGACTGTATCAAAAACGGCCCATATCATAGGCCTCTACTGGGTGCTCCAGCCTCCTAACTGCATATCTATACCAGAGTAGCAAATCATGACTACCAGAGGAAGGGCTATTAAGGAGGACCATGACAAAAAAAGTTCGCACAAGGGAACAACCTGGGACAAGAGCGCCATCCTCCAGAAAATCGCGATCTCGATCAACCGGACGCATGTTGGCTCCGGACCATTGGAACCTACTAGCTGCGGTCTTGACTGCATCAGCAGATTGCTCTGCTATTGAGGAGTACCTGTCGCAGGTCGTGGAGCATGTGGGTAAGTATTCTAGATGCAACTTTACCGGGATCATGATCTCGAACACTGGCCGGTCCATGACTTGTGTGTCACACCATGGCGGCGCCACCCAGTTCCACTATCGTGAAGAGGGTTTTCCTATCTGTTCCGGGAAGCCCATCTGTAGTGTCGTCCTGAAAGGCAACACTGTATCTCGCCCACCCTGCCTGACAGAAGGCGGCTCGTTCTTCCACAACAGAAAATCACAGCTCAAAGCCTCCAACCAGACCGCGGGATCAGACCAGCTTCAGGGGCTCTGCACCGGAGCGGTACTTGGATTCGAGACCACGGCACTGATACCAATAAAGCATGGAGGATCGGTCAGAGGGTTCATCTTCATCGGCGACGAGCGAAAAGACATGCTTTCCAGCCAGACGGTCAAGTTGCTTGAGCACGTGGGGAATTGCGTGGGCAGCGCTGTTCATGCTCTTGAGACGCAGGGCAGGCTTCGGCAATTGGAAAACACTCTGTCAGCCCGGTCAAAGATGGAGGAATCTGACGTACAAACCCCGGCCAACCAGGACCTGATGACCCGGCTGATGGACAGTGCCAGCGACTCTATCGTGATAAGCCAGGACTGGCGCATCGTCTATGTCAATGCAAAAGCTGCGGAAATGGCAAATCTGCCCAAGGAACAGATGATTGGTCGCGGCTTCCTGGATCTGACTTACCCCGAGGATCAACCAGCCATCGCTGAACGCTACCGGAGGATATCGACTGGCGAGTACTCGCCCTTCAGCACGGTAGCCAGGGGCTTTGACAAAGATGGCAACGTGAGATGGGCGGAGGTCCGGGAGATTCCCTTCCTGTGGAGCGGCAAGCCCGCCATTATGTCTCTGGTGAATGACATTACTCAGCGCGTCAACGCAGAGGAAGCCCTGAAGCGCAGCGAAGAACGCTACCGTCTGCTTGCAGAGAACACAGTGGATGTCATTTACACAGCCGATTTCCGGGCTCATCTCACCTACTTGAGTCCTTCGGTCCATCGACTGCTGGGCTATACAGTTGAAGAAGTCTTGCAGCGGCCGTTGTCATCAATGCTCACACCGGAATCGTTCAGAATGGTCATGACGGCCATGTCTGCACACCAGGAGAATGACCTTCCGGCCTACGTCGATCCAGCGCAATCCTGGACCATGGAGGTAGAGATGATTCGCAAAGGCGGATCACACATCTGGACAGAGATAACGATCAGCTGTCTGATCGGGTCGGACAAGCGGCCAAGCGGAACGGTGGGAGTGGTCCGTGACATCACTCGACGCAAGCTGGCGGAAGAAGCGCTGCGGACCAGTGAAGAACGCTTCCGCGCCATAATCGAGAACGCCAGAGACGCAATCACCATCCTGGACGAGAACCTGAACGTGGTCTATGAAAGCCCTTCTCTGGTCCGTGTCTCCGGCCACCAGCCGGAAGAATGGATAGGCAAGTCAATAAGTCATATGGATATCCATCCGGATGACGTAGCAACTCTTGCATGTCAGCTTGAGTTCCTGAAGAGCAAGCATGGCTCAGTGGTTGATGACTTCTCGACACGATACAAACACAAGGATGGCTCGTGGCACTGGATCGAAGCCTCAGGACGGAATCTTCTCAATGACCCCAGAGTGAGAGGCATTGTCATCAACTTCCGTGACATCACTCAACGCAAACGCTTTGAGAAGGACTTGAAAGAGAGCGAGCGACTCTACCGCCTGCTTGCCGAAAACACGTCAGACGTCATCTTTGTGACGGGCCTCGATCTGAGGAATACATACGTCAGCCCCTCCGTAACCCGGTTGAGGGGCTACTCGGTAGAAGAAGCCATGTCACACACGCTTCGAGAGGTTCTCAGTCCTGCCTCCTTGAGAAATGCCAAGCACTCCTTTAAGTCGACTCTGGCAAAGGAGTATGCAGGGGTCAAAACACCCGTTGAAGAACGTACGGCCGACATGGAAATCCTTTGCAAGGGCAACGGAACCATCTGGGCCGAGATCAGGGTGGATTTCCTCCGTGACGAGCGGGGTCAACCCATAGGCATCTTAGGGGTCGCCCGTGACATCACCGAGCGTCGCAAGACCGAGAAGGAATTGCAGCACCGAATCCGGCTGGAGAAGCTCATCACCGGGATGTCCACCAGGTTCGTGGGTCTGTCTTCAGACGAGATCGACAGGGGGATCGGGGATGCGCTGAAGACAATCGGGGAATTCAGCACGGTCGACAGAAGCTACATATTCATGTTCAATGAAGACAAGACGATGATGGATCTCACGCATGAGTGGTGCAGTGAAGCTGCCCGGCCTCTGATGGGCAAACTTAAGCGTGTGAGAGCCGGTAGCACCTCCTGGTTTGTTGGGAAAGTGTGTCGATCCGAATGCGTGCACATACCTGAAGTAGCCGACCTGCCCGACGCAGCGGCACCGGAAAAGGCCGTCTTTCAGAGGCAGGGAGTCAAATCGATGATTGTGGTTCCGATAGTCTACACCGGAAACGTCATAGGTTTCCTGGGCCTTGGTTCAATCCGTGAGAGAAAGACCTGGGATGAGGAGACGATAGTGCTCCTCAGGGTGGTAGGCGAGATATTTGCTAATGCCCTGGAACGCAAGCGCATGGACCTGGCTTTGAGAGAAAGCGAGAGGCGCTATCGCTTGCTGGCCGAGAACATTACAGACGTTATCTGGACAACCGACATGCAAATGCATATTACCTACATGAGCCCATCCGTCACGCGGCTTTCAGGTTACTCTATGGAAGAGCGGATGAAGATGACTATTCAGGAGATGATAACCCCGAGTTCGTACCAGGGTTGTATAGAAATCATAGCTAAACGAATGACCACAGATCAACTGCGACCGAAAGGTTCTTCGAATGCATGGACCATCGAAGTGGAAATGAAATGCAAAGACGACTCTACCGTATGGGTCGAGGAGAAGGTCACTTTTCTCCGGGACGAAAGCGGCAAGCCCGTCGGGCTCCTCGGGGTTACCAGGGATATCAGTGAGCGCAAGAAAGTGGAGGACGCACTGCGGCTTTCAGAACAGAAGTACCGTACTTTGGTAGAAGCCTCACCGGACGGAGTACTGTCAATCGATCATCGAGGGATCATCGCCGACTGCAATACCGGCCTCTGCCGGATGCTTGGATATGAGAGTCATGAACTCTGCGGCCAGGATGCCCGCCGCCTGGGTATGAACAGAGATCTCGAAGCTGAACCGTGCTATCGCGCCCACTTGATCCGAGGTGAATTCGTGGAGGCCGAGATAGACACCCTGCGTTCTGATGGTCAAGCGCTGCCGGTATGGGCGAAACTGGTCAGGCTCGCCGGGCCGAATCCGTCCGACATCCGGACTATCGTCTACCTCCGTGACATCGCTGACCGGAAGAAGATAGACGAAATGAAAGACGAATTCATCGGCTTGGTATCCCATGAACTGCGCAGCCCTTTGACGGTCATCATTGGAGCCATCAATACCGCGCTCTCCGAGGGACCGCGCTTGTCCCAGGAGGAAACCCGCCAGCTTCTTCATGATGCTGCCATCGAAGCTGAACAGCTATCCCACCTCGTAGGCAACCTGCTTGAGCTTTCCAGAGCCCAAGCCAATCGCCTCTTCCTTCACGTCGAACCGGTGAACTTGGCAAAGGTGGTGCATAAGGTGCTGGACACCATCGAACGTCAGTCTCCCAAGCGCCGTTTTGTTCTGGACCTGCCCAGGAGACTGACACCGGTTTATGCCGACCAACTGAGGCTGGAGCGAATCCTTCACAACCTGCTGGAAAATGCCGTGAAGTACTCACCGCAAGGCAGCCAGATAGCAGTATGCGCAAAACAGGACTCAAATCGACTGATCGTTTCAGTCACTGACCAAGGCCCCGGCATCTCAAAAGAGGACCAAGCCAAGCTCTTCAAGCCATTCCTGCAACTGGGGAACCCGATTCTCAATCATACCAAGGGTGCCGGACTGGGTCTCCTGGTTTGTCGCAGACTGGTCGAGGCCCACGGCGGTCGCATATGGGTTGAATCGGAGCCAGACCAGGGTGCCACCTTCTACTTCACCTTGGATACCCGGAGCGAACGGCTGCCGACCGTCAATCCAGCTTCGAAACGTCAAGCCGGCAGGCCCTCCAAGGCACCGGAGGCGGGCTGAACCGCTGAGTGAGCAGCACATTCGCAGCACCGATCAGCGTACCAGTCCACTCTGCAGTCGCGGCAGATAACAACCATCTCCTTTGTGGACAGACCATCGCATGCCAGGTCACGTGCATACCGGCCTTGCTGAGCCGTCAGCTTCTCTCACTCCATAAACGTCTCCTATCCAACCCGATCCCAGTTACCGCCCAGTGCTGACGGAGTCCATCCCAGCACAATCCAATCCAGGCGGATTGTATACTGTGGAGAACTTGCGCCCTCATGGTATACTTCGCACTGGGGAAATGCAGAGGGACCACAGGCCATTCGCAGCGCTTGTACTGACTCTGATTCTTGCACTGGTCGCGGGGCTGACAGCAGTTGTTCCTTTGCTGTTCAGGAACAGCACCACCCTGGCACAGGACACAGGATGGCAGAACCCCGCTTCAGAGAACGCCACCAGCGCAGGAACGGGTGGGGATGGGTTTGAAGTCAATCCTACATATGCTTATGCGGATGACAACTACTCCGCCGAAAACCAGGGCGGGTTGGGCGACAGCCACCTGTACTACAACTACGGTTTCAACATACCTTCCGGTGCTACGATAAATGGGATCGGCGTACGGCTGGATTGGTTTCTGGACAGCGACAACGGCACCAACAGCATGAGCGCCGAGCTGTCGTGGGACGGAGGCATCAGTTGGACCCCATCATCCACGGACAACGCTGCCTCCACGACCGAGCATTCCGCCTACCTGGGTGGTTCCACCGACAGCTGGGGCCGTTCCTGGAGCCCCCTTGATTTCACCAATGACAACTTCCGGGTCAGAATCACCTGCAGTTCCGACGTGTCAGGCAGGATTTTCTACCTCGACTGGGTACCGGTCATAGTCTACTACGCGCCGGTTCATCACCTTGAGCTGGCCGGTAACGGCGCAATGGCCGCCGGCGGGAGCGACGTGCTCACCATCACGGCCAGGGACACGGACGGCAACGTGGCCGTCAACTACAGCGGTGCGAAGTCTCTGGTCTTCTCCGGACCGGGTCAGGCTCCCGGCGGGCAGAACCCCACTGTAGGCGGTGCCAACATCGGCAGTTCCACTTCAGTGACTTTCACAAACGGTGTTTCGGACAATGCGACAGCCACAACACTGCTGGCGTACAAGAGTGAGACGGTAACCCTGCATGTCAATGACGGCACCATCGATTCCTACACCAGCGGTAGCCACGGGCTCGGCCTGACAGTCAGTGCCGCTTCAGCCGCCAACCTCGACCTCACCCCCGATGGCGGGAACACAACGGCAGGTTCATCGTTCAGCGTTACAGTAACCGCCTACGATAACTACACCAACATCGCCGCCGGCTATCTCGGCACAATACACTTCACTTCCTCCGATCCGAACGCCACGATGCCCTCAGACTACACCTTTGTCCCCTCTGATAACGGAACCTATGCCTTCACGAGCGGCGTCACGTTGCGAACCTCAGGCAGCCAGTCAGTCACCGTCACTGACAACGCAAACGGCTCTCTGACCAACACCGAGTCCTGGTCCGTAAGTGCCGCTGCCATCGATCACTATCACGTGACCTCTGTCTCTTACAGTCAGACGGCAGGCTCGCCTTTCACCATCACCATCACCGCCCATGACCAGTTCCACAACGTGGTGAATGACAGCTCTACCTCGGTGACCATGACCTCCAGCTCAGGCACCATGGCCTTCGATGCCAACGGCGATGGTACCTACGGCGACAACTCCAAGACCCTCACCAACGGCACCTTTGATATCACCGCCAGGGACAACACCGCCGCCACAGGTGTCACCGTCACGGCCACCGATGCCGGCAGCAAGACAGGCACCAGCAGCGCTTACACCATCAGCAGCGGCGCGATCGATCACTACACAGTTGTATCTGACAATTACACACAGCAGGTGACCGTGCCCTTCACTATCTCCGTGACAGCCTACGATGCCTTCGGCAACCTCGTGGCTGCAGACAACGTTACAGTGACCATAAGCTCTTCCCTCTTGGATATGCTCTTCGACGGCAACGGCAACGGCAAATTCGGCGAGGCTGGAGATAACATCGGCACACTGGCAGCCGGCACCTTTGATATCCAGGCCAAGGCCAAGACTGCTTCCGACAACGTCACTATCACTGCCGCTGACGGCAGCAGCAATACGGGAACCAGCGCCAGCTATACCATCGAGGATTTCCGCTGCTTCATAGCCACCGCTGCCTATGGCACCCCGATGATCGATCGAATACAGGTGCTGCGCGATTTCCGCGACCAATACCTCATGAAGAACCCGGCAGGACGCTGGTTCGTCTCCATCTATTACAAGTACAGCCCGCCGCTCGCCAGATTCATCGCCCGTCACGACTCCCTGCGGGCACTGGTGCGCGTTGTCCTTACCCCGGTCATCTGGCTGACTGCTCTGTTCATGAAGACAACTTTGCTGCAGAAAGCCGCCCTTCTTATCACAATCCTCGCTGTGAGTGTCTGGGTCTCGCTGTGGGTTCAGAGACGCAGGCACTCGTCAATGCCATAGCGCTGCCGGACCCCCTTTGGACCAATTCAGCATCTCCCCCTGAATACAATCGGGCTCACTATTTAGTGAGCCCGATCTCTCAGCCATCGCACAAGTGACTGGCGCTTAATGGAAACTCTGCTCCGTCCTGGCGATGATGTCGTCCTGCAGGGTCTTGGTCAGGTCC
>CAYYWI010000024.1:0-34236 GCA_964475375.1 uncultured Dehalococcoidia bacterium | reverse complement strand
CCAGAAGGGTGAAGCATTCCCTTGGGATGCTCCAAGCTATCCCAGCGAAGCCAGAATACTGACGCGTTCTCTCGGGATATGACAGCATGAAACCGACGATCCCCATCGTTGAACCCTTCTTGGGCGAAGAGGAACTGGACAATGTCATCGAGGCCGTCAGGAGCGGCTGGATCAGCTCCCAAGGCAACTTCATACTTGAATTTGAGAGGAGGTTCGCGGCATATTGTGGCGCCAGACACGCCGTTGCCACGGCCAATGGGACTGTGGCTCTGCACCTCGCACTGAAAGCCCTGGGGCTGGGGCAGGGTGATGAAGTCCTGGTTCCCGCTTTGACGTTCATTGCCTCGGCGAACGCCGTGACCTACTGCAGTGCAAGACCCGTTTTTGTGGACTCACACCCGGACTACTGGTGCATGGACCCAGCCAGAATAGAGGAGAGTATCACCAAGAGAACAAAGGCTATAATGCCTGTCCATCTGTACGGCCACCCTTGTGATATGAATGCCATCTTGGATATTGCCCGCCGACACAAATTGTATGTTATCGAAGATGCTGCGGAGGCGCATGGGGCCCTCTACGAAGGTAGGAGAGTCGGCTCTTTTGGGGACATCAACTGTTTCTCCTTCTATGCCAACAAGATCATTACCACGGGTGAGGGCGGCATGTGTTTGACAGATGATGAGGAACTGGCCAGTAGAATGAGGATCCTCAGAGATCACGGCATGAACCCTCGCAGAAGATACTGGCACGATGTAGTCGGCTTCAACTACCGTATGACCAACCTGCAGGCAGCCATAGGGGTCGCCCAGGTAGATAAGTTGGACAGACTCATCGGAAGAAGACGGCAGTTGGCAGAATGGTACAGCGACGCACTCCGCGAACTTGCAGCGCAGTGGCTGATAACGCTGTCACCAGAGATGCCTTGGGCAAAAAGCATCTACTGGATGTATTCAATCCTGCTCGAAGACGGGATTGGCATTAGCAGGGATGACCTCATCAAAGCGCTAAGCGAAAAGGGGATAGAGACCCGTCCTCTCTTCTATCCTTTGCATTTGATGCCACCCTACCAGGATTCCGGTCGCTTCCCGGTAGCAGAGCATATTGGACTGAACGGGATCAACCTGCCCAGCAGCCATCGGGTAAGTGTAGAACAGGTGGCCCAAATCGCTAAGGCAATCACGGAAGTCTGCGCGAGCAGAGATAGTATGCATTCAGAAGCACCGCCAAGATAGACGCTTTCGTTGATTGGCACGACAGGCTTTCGCCTACTTGCCCTCTTGCCCCTCAACCTTGCCCCACTCTTCTTTCACATACTTGATCAGCATCACGATCACCCCTGAAGCGAGGAACAGATAGGCATATACTGCCAACCCTTCTGCTACCCCCTTCTCTCCCACGGTCAACGATACGGCAGCAGACAACAACAAGCCCAAAGCTATCCCCACACCTATTCTCGGCTCATGCCACAGAAGAGCTACTGCAACCACAAATATGAAGAAGGGTGCCAGCACCACTAGAGCAAGTATGCACAGAGCACAGATGGCTATCGACTCAAATCTTTCGCTGAAGTTCATGTGACTTGCTGATTATTAACTCAACCTTTGCCTTGAGCTTCCGCCCTCTTGTCCAAACCCATAGCAGAAGAATGATACAGCCCACAAAGGTTAACCCCGAAATTATCAACCCAAGGTAGAACAGACTCTGCGGCTGATAATAAAGGGTGATAGAGAATTCCTCCCCTGCTCCTAGCTCCGCAGGATCAATGTACCAGGCATTGGCATAGCCATTGACCATGAAATGGTTACCACTGGTAATTGATCTTCGATAGAAAGCCTCGATCCAGTTTGTGTCATTATTTTTGAAATCTAGATATGCCTTCCATTGAGTATGATAGCTCTCCGAGAATGCCAGGAAGAATGGACCTGTGGCACCACTCACATTAACACGATACTTGGTTGGATTGACCTTCTCAAAAGAAATCACAGGTGAAGAATTATAGCTGTCATCAGTATGCTCTTGAACAAACTGTGCTTGGCTTGAACTCACCTGTTCCGAGTCAAGAAGTACCGAGCCACCGACAGTAAAGTGCTCTACGTGGAGCATATTGAAGATGCTATTTACATTGTCGTTGACCAGAGTAACATTTGTAGCAGTATATATCTGCAATGGTCGCCATAGATCATTTTTGTAGAAGAGAAGCTGGCCAAATGTCTTCTCAAGATGAAGACTACCAAAGCACGACAGTGTTGCTTGGATCTGTGAAGTGCCGATTTCTTTTGGTTCTACGCTAATGCTTGCAGGATACAAAAGGTCTTCCCTGACACAAACATACTTCACATTAAGCAACGCAAGGCCGATTTCGAACTCAGCTTGTTTGCCGCTTGAAAGAGCGTCTAATGTATATCGATCAAGACTCAGGCTACTAGGCGACTGTGGCCACTCGCCTAGATAATCATCTATTACCGGCTTTGGGAACACATTCATTGGCAAAGGAACCATGTCATAATTCTGAAACCAGGAATATCGCTCATACCAGCCAGCCTGCGGGACCATGAGAATCCTGAAGTCTTCGTCTTGCTGTTGAAGCCATTCTCTCGCTTCATTGTAGTAATCCGGTGGTTTGAAAGGGCTTAGACTACCCTGCAAATCTCCGGATGCAATTGGAAATAGATTTATGATAAGCACAACAAGCAATACCAAACTTAAGACAATGTCCGTTCTTCGAGAAAAAGGCCTAAAATATCTTCCTATACGGCCAACAATGATATTTCGCTCCAATATATATCTGCTGATCTCTCCTATGCTAATGCCAACAAGTATAGCGAGGCATAGCACGACAATCTGATTAAAGATACGAGGGTCTCTCAATACACGCATAAATGGCAACAGGTTGTAGACGATCGAATATGCCCAACCCAAAGGTGGATTCAAACCAGCCGAAAAACCCCATGACAAAAGAAGCAAGCTCATAAAGAACATAACGTGGGGGTCCTTCCACTTCTTGAAGATTGCTGCCGCCACTCCCAATGCAGCCAAACCAAGACTTATGCCTATGCTTAGCGGAGATGAAAACCACACACCCCAACTAGCATTAAACGGAAAATGATAGGCCAGCAATGGTGGCAACAAACATAATCCATGAAGCAGATTGGTGCTGCTGCTCAAAACTGACAGGTAGTTAGACCAGCCATGAGTGAAAACGTCTATCGTGCCTCCCGACGCGTAGATAGACATGGAAGGCACAATCCACCAACTGCTTAGTAGTAGAGTAAACACGCCAGCTACCGATACATATTTGAATTCGTTCCTTAGTTTGCTGAAGTCGTGACTGACCAATAGACTATGAACCAAACGAAAAGCTGCGTAAGAAGCAAGAACGATTGCCGCTATCACTATCAATCCATAGTTGCTGGCAAAAAGGATAGAACAAAGCAAAGCCACTATTAGGGCAAAGCCAATCCACGTTCTTCCAGGTTTGGAACTGGCATCAAATCCTCTTATGAAAAGGCCAAGCGTAAAGGGCATTATCCCCATATTCATTAGATGATCGTAGTGGCCCTGATACAGACGATCGAATGTATAGAAATTTATCATGTAGAAGAATGAGGCTGACAGCGAGGCTCCCCTCACAACACGCTGATCCTTATGGCGAACGATTGTGCTGGTGAGGTAATACATGCCCCATCCACACAGAGCAACAATAGCAACGAAGTACACCCTTTCGACTAGAGCGGTAGATAGCCCCAGATACTTAAGAACAGCAAAAATGACATGTGTTGGCAAGTGCAGAAGTCCATTACTGAGCACGTTGTCAACACCAGTGAATGCATTGTGACTCCAAACAAATAATAGGGAATTGAGTTTCTCTGTCGGATACAGTGGAAAATCCAAATCGGTCCTATTAAAGATTCCGCTCACACCTGTTCGCCAAAAGGGAACAATGGCAAGAGCTAATAGGAGCAAATAGTCAATAAGCCTGCTTCTTGTAAAGCGAGTCATGATTCTATCGAAGGGGCTGCCCGAATCTCTTTTAGCATCAGGGGTTATTCGACTAATACGTTTGCACCATAGAATCTCACAAGTCATAGAAAATACCGCATCTACAACAGAGCATAGCACTCAGTGCTCTGTGGGAGATACCGAATCAGGCCGATTCAAGATCTTAATGGGCCTTCTTGGACCGACCTCTAGTTCGGGCTTCAGGGGGTCTCCTTGACGTGTTTCACAGTTGCTTATCTCGACATACACTCACAGGGACCCGTTTGCATCACTTCGTCACCACTATGGGCTGGGCAAACCCACCACCTTGTGATCGAAGTAAACAACGATTTCCGTCGCCATCAATTGACTCAACACAGTCTTTCGAACGAGATTCTTCAGATACTTCAATCTAGTCGATAGTCGGAACAATACTATATTCAGAGAATCGTGGTAGGAGATTGCACGGACCTCGATCAGACTATCTTCAAAAAGAGCCCTCATGTGCCTAACCGACAGCGGTTTCTCGTACCCAAAGGGCCATCCTCCATTGAGTAGTGTTATCGCACCCCTCTGGAGCCAGTAGAAAGGTGTAGGCGCAGGTATTTGGCAAATCACATGTCTGGCTACACGACAATGTTCAGCTGCAATCTTTGCCTGCTCAGCACCTCTAAAATGTTCAATTAGACCACCTGACAAACTCAAATCAAAAGACTGGTCAACAAAAGGTAATTGGGAGCCATCAGCCAGGATAAAACAACCAGTCTCTTGGAATTGTTCAAACACTCTCTGAGCTGTCCTGAGAGCAGAAATTGAGGTATCGACAAGAACTGGATTGTCAACGATTCGAAGTTGCTTGAGAAGCAAACTATAAACGCCTGTGCCACAGCCTATTTCAATTGAGCATTCAAATCTTGCGCTCAAACGTTCCAATAATCCAACTAGAGGGTAGTAGGCACAGAGAGATCGTGTATCTTTAAGACTTCTTGAAAGGAAAAGGGAAATCTCTTCAGCACTACGAATTGGGTTCCCTTTTACGCCTTCGCTGTACAATCTGTCCCAGTAAGTCGTCTCTGCACCCCCGTTTGGAGTCAGAACCAAGATGCCCTCTTTAATAGGGTAGGAAGAATCACAGATCCTGCAAATCAGCGAGGAATCGGAGGATTGAGCATCATTTCCTGCCGCACTACCCATATCCAGGCATCCTATGCCCTTACAAACTGGACAGGCCATGCAGCCCAAGAATCTCTGATATCCAGCTACGTCCATCTTATAACAAGACTCTCATGCAGTTCACAATGTCTGTCAGTTTGCATAAACCCATTGAGACGGAACTCGGTAGCGATCTATCCTGCACCGCGAGACCCATCAAACAGCTGAAATCTAGCACAATCCACTCGAAGATACAGCTCTTAGTCAACGACTCTCCCATCCACTTCTGTCATCCGGTTCTGACACAAATGCACCCCGCAAAGTCTCAGATCCATAGACACCCAGCGTCACCCAACAGGCTGGAATGTGAAAAAACCAAGCCGCATCCTTCTTCCTGGAATACCCCACTAAGGCCTGACCGACCACCGGAAGTGTAAGAAGTGTATAAGCGATAAACTTAGTTAGGCTCGCCTTGCTCAAGGACGACCACGGGTATTTCCTTAAACCGCGCCGCTGATAGTAGGCATGATCTCTGATCCTCCGTCGTTGCTTCCTAGCAAAGGTTGAAAGCGATCCTGAGAAGAGATGGATGATGCCGATCTTGACCTTTGCAAACCTGTTGTATCCTTGCTTCACTAACTCATAGACCACATCAATGTCAAATAGATATTCATCCACCGAGCAAGTCTGGAGCAGGGCTCTCCTCACCAAAAACCCATTCGCTCCAATGGTGGGAAGACGTTTCTCATCAAGCTCGACATCAAGATAGCCACCTCTATCAGACTCTTTGACATCCACAGCGGTCCATCTTTCGGTCAGGCAGCAATACCTGTCGTAGTTCCCCAAGAAGAGGCAGATAGGATCGTTCATACCCAGCAACGCAGAATAGCGGGTTATGTACCCATCTTCCTTTCTATACTCGTAATACACAGGCTCTGATCCAGTGACTCCCTCTTCTTTGAAAGGCTCCACCATCCTGCGTAGCCAATCCCGCATCGGCAAGATGTTATCAGAGTCGATCAAGGCAACAATCTCGTTCTTTGCCTGCTTCACCCCTACAGCCTTACCTGCTTCCCCCGTTTTCAATGGATTAGGGACGATCTTCTGCGTGAACCGCCTGGCCACCTCAAGCGTGGTATCACTGGACCCACCGTCGGCAATTATGATTTCCACCTTGTCCTTGGGATAATCCTGGCTTGCTATGCTATCTAAACAGAGTCCCAAGGTACGCGCAGAGTTGAGAGTAGGAACAATAATTGAAACAGATGGAAGTTCGCTCAACTACTCGGCCTCGATGCTTAAGATAGGATTTACCGATTCCGCACCAAATACCCTTTCCACCAGTAGAAGACCAATCACCATTTGATATCTGACCACATGCCTGCTTACATCACTTGAGACTCTTGTACCAACTCACCGACTTTGCCAAACCTTCACTTATCCGTACCTTCGGCTGATAATCAAGCAGTCTCCTGGCTTTCGAAATATCGGCTTTGAATTTCCATACTTCGCCCGGCCTGTTGCCTTGAATTACCATCTTGCTGCTTGAGTTAAGGAGCCGCTTCAGGATGTTGGCCACATCCAACAAACCCACAGCTTCCCCACAGGCTATGTTGAAGGTGTTTCCTCCCACATTGTCGAACCTGTCTATGGCTCGGACCACTGCATCAACTGCGTCGTCTATGTAGGTAAAATCCAGAAGCTTGTCCTTGCCGTAGACAATCAGATCCTCCCCCTTCATGCACTGCCTTATCCAGAGGGGAACCACCCTCTCCGAGTCATCGTACATGCCATAGACATTGGAGAACCTGACCATAACGAAGTTCAAGCCATATGCCCTCCGATATGCTTGAACCATTGCCTCACCGCTTACCTTAGATGCTGCATAGGGACTCTCACAGTTGTCCAGCCTGACCCTATCTTCCGATATGGCCTCATTATCCATAATGTTTCCGTAGGACTCCCGCGAAGAAGCAAAGAGTACTCTGCCAATCCGATTTCGTCTGGCATACTCTAATACATTGAATGTCATTACTACGTTGTCCAAAGCCAATTCAGGTTCCTTAACCAGTTCGTAGACCCTGGCATTGGCCGCAAAATGGATGACCATATCGAAACCTGCAGGCAACATAGAGAACTGCCCACGGTCCCTCAAATCCACAATCGTGGTGTGTCTATTGACTTCAGGATTCCACTTGTTCATCTTGATATCCGCCCCCACAACCTCATGCCTGGGTAGCAAAGTCTCAAAAAGCCTGGTGCCAATGGTACCGCTCGATCCAGTCAGCAAGATTCGCACTTACTATCCCTCCGCTTGGCCGAGAAGTCTTTCAGGTGCCCAAACACGGCCTTGACACCTCGCCAAAGAAACTTCAGGTCATCAAGACTCCTGACCGAGATCACTTTCCTGATTGCATATCTCGGCGTAAAGAATGATCTGTAGAGACACTGCGTGAGATCCTTGACATCATCCTCGCTCAGCGATGTCTTCATCACCAACCGCCTCATGTCGTAGTCATCCCACTCCTTTGTAGAAAGCATCCCACCCTCGTCACACTCTCTATGCAATGGCGTACCGGGGTATGGCACCACCATAGTAGCCTGCAATGTATCAGCGTAGCCACGTCTGAACATATCCCTGGCTAACTCTACTGTGGTCAACGCATCTTCCTTGCTCTCCCAAGGATATCCCATCATTATCGTCAGGTGAGGATCCAGCCCGGCTTCCTTCGCCATCCGGCAACCTTCTGTGATATCGCTCACCCTTATACCCTTGTCTATCCTGTCCAGAGTCTCTTGTTTGGCAGATTCGACTCCAAAGAGCACATACCTGAAACCCGCACGCCTCATTAGCCTGTATTCATCCAGGCCAAGAGCACCAAATCTCATGTTGCAGCCAAACCGAATCTTGCGATGGTAACCACGCTCAATCATTCCCTGACAAAACGTCTCCAGCCAGTGACCAACAGGGAAAGTCCCTGTGTCGTCGAAGACCTCCCTTATGCTATATTTGTCAATCAGCATGCCAATCTCATCAAGGAGGCTCTCCGGATTCCTGGCTCTGAAGGCGGGATACAACGTCGTCCAGGAACAGAAGCTGCACTTGTGCCACCAACAGTCTCTTCCCACCATTGTATAGGTACCCGGCAAGCGCTTGAAATTGCCATTTCTGTACCCATACAGCCGCCACCTCGTGAGCTCTCTATCTATGAAAGGCAGCTGTGTCAAGTCATGCTTCAGAGAAAAAGAGCCCGAATTCTTGATTTCACCATTATCCTTATACCAGATCCCGGGTTCAAGCAACTCACCACGGCTCAGATGCAAACAGAGATTTAGCAGCAGAAAATCGTAATCACCCCCTGTCAACACATAGTCAGTCTGGGACCTCTCCAGCGACTCCTGCGGAAGGGCAGTGACATGGTCTCCCACAAGAGCCACCTTAGTCCGCGGCAATAATTGCTTTATGCCATCCACTATCGACCAGTGAGTCTTCACCACCGGAGTCTTTGTCTCAATAGCGATGACATCCGGCTCTTCAAGCACCATCCTTCGCATATACGCATCGAGCGATATACATTCGGCAATGCCATCATCCCAGACAACCTGATACCCATTCTGCTGCAGAAGTGTAGCAGCATATGCCGGTATCATAGGGTAGATATACGTAGGGTTATTGAACCACTGGAACTGCCTGTTCTGACTCAGAAGCGGTACGCCCTTCCTGCTCTCTATGGGCGGGAAAGAGATGCTGACCTTCATATCTTGAGATCCCGAGTCAGCAGGCCCTTTGCGAAGCCGACACCGTACGTGAAGTGAGTGAAGACAGTGCCGAGAAACACCAACGGCAATACCTTCAAATCCCGTCTCTCCAGGCTTGATACGAGCACAGCTAGCAAATAGGCACCCAGAGCTGCCACATATCCGAACTCGAGTACAGGATGAATCACTGCCAATGGAATGCCACCGATGATGCCGATCACAAGAAGAGAGGGCAGAAAATAGGATACTTTCAGCGAATTCCGCCCGAACTTCTTGACAAAGTAACCTCGGTGGATTGCATAGCTCCACACCTGTTTCAAGTGCGGGCGAAACAACTTCCTCCGATGATGGTATACCAACACGTCAGGATCATATATTATTTTCTTCTTCAGTCCATGCGCAACATCCATACAAAGCTTGGTATCCTCTCCCGGCCAGTAGGATGTACTGAACCCGCCAACCTGTTTGAAGACAGACTTCCTCATTATGAAGTTGCAGCTCGGGTAATCATCAACTTCACGCTGTCTCCCAGGAATGTAACGATATCTATGGCTTCCGCTCCCCATGACCGAGGAGTATACGTGACCGCTGGACCGCTGAAGCAATCCATCACTTGAAGGGGTGATCGCCGGGCCAACGACGGCAGCTACTTCCTCTCGCTCAAAGTGCTTGGCCGCGGCCTTCAGCCAGCCTTTGCTCGGATATGCATCATCATCAATGAAAGCCAATAGTTCACCAGTGGCCTCATCAGCCATCATGTCCCTCTTGGCTGCCGGCCCTGTCTCGCCGCTGGGTACCACCTTCACACCTGCGGGATCAGAACCATTATGTGTATCTGGAGATATCAATATCTCAAAATCAGGGCAGTCTAAATTCTTGCAATATTTCAGGCATTCCTTAGCATAATCATTTATCCCCTTGCACGGTACCAGGATCGAGAATCGCGGTTTCACCAACAAATCCCTTCGTAATCAAGCCCTTCCCTCATCCCAACATCAAGAACTCTTCTCCCGTCTATCACCACTTTGCCAGTGTACAGGTCAGCATTGCTGAACTCATCACTATCTGTAAGCACAAATACCACTTCAGCTCCAGCGATTGCCTCAGCAGCGCTGGGACAGTACTGCACCACAGCATCCATGACCGCTTCAGCTCTTCCTTCTGCTAAAGAGTCATAGGCCAAGACTCTGGCCCCTCTTTTGCAGAGCAGTTGCGTCACCCTGATAGCAGGTGATTTCCTTACGTCATCGGTTCCGGCCTTGAAGGCCAGACCCAGGACGGCGACGTTCTTACCGGCCAATCCACCCACCTTGTCATCCGCCATCTCGACCAGTCTCAGCGACTGATTCTCGTTCACCCGCAAGACACTCTCCAGGAGCATGGGTTCATAGCCGAGGTCCCTGGCAAGTACGCATAATTCCTTTGTATCCTTGGGCAGGCAACTGCCACCGAAACCTATACCGGCTTTGAGAAAGTGTGGGGAAATCCTGGGGTCAGCCCCCATCCCCTCCGCCACCTTATACGTATCAACACCCAGCACCTTGCAGATATTTCCTACTTCATTGATGAAGCTCACCTTGGCAGCCAGAAAAGCATTGGATGCACATTTGATCATCTCAGCTGTTGTGAGATCAACATTGATTATTGGAGCACCCAAGTCCCTGTACAACTGGCGCAGAACGGCACGCCCTCTTTCATCAGTGCCCCCAACAACCACTCTGTCCGGGCAAAGGAAGTCCTCAAGCGCCCTGCCTTCTCTGAGAAACTCCGGATTACCCATAACAGCAAAGTCAACCCCGGCCTTCTTGCCCGAGCTTTCCTCCAGGATTGGCACAATTCGCTTCTCTGTTGTACCCGGCCTTACCGTGCTCTTCACTACTATCACGGGGTATCCCCCGCTGCTTCCCAAAACACTACCTATGTCTTTCGCAGCCTTCTCTATGTAGGTCAGGTCCATGCTTTCACAGTCCGCAGTTGAAGACTGTACGCAAAGAAATATGGCATCCGCACTGCCTATGCTGTCCAAGTTCATATCTGACGTGGCCTTCAGACTTCTCGGAACCAGACCCTGCAGAGCGGCATCAAGTCCTACCTCATAGATTGGCGCTCGGCCTTGATTGATCATGTTGACCCTGTCAATGGCAATGTCAACCAATGTCACCTGATGGCCCATCTTGGCAAAGCCCACACCACAGACCAGACCCACGTAGCCTGCGCCAACAATGGCAAGAATCATCCGGTTACCTCCTGATCGTAGTAGTGGGTTATCCTCATTCTATAGAATATGCCCATCGTATCGAGGAACATGCCGAGGATAGCTTTCAGACTGATTCGCGAGTGGAATCGATAATTGAGGTCAACGGGAACCTCCTGGATTCTGTAACCTAGCCTGCAAGCATTAGCCAGTATCTCCAGATCAAAGGCATATCTCTTCACTTTGACTTTTGGAAACGTATCGTCGAGAACTCTTCTACGAAACAGCTTTATCCCTGTCTGCGTGTCTGTAACACGCAATCCAAAAAGGCAAGCTACCAGCACAATATATGCTCTGCTGAGCAAACGTCTAGATAGAGGATATTTGATATTGGACTTCGGATGTCTCTTCGAACCTATGACTACATCACTTTTGCCATTCTCAAGACAGTTGAGAAAACGTGGTATCTGAGCCGGGGGCAAATCAGAATCCGCATCCAAGAACAAAACTAAATCACCCCGGGCAGACTCAAATCCATACTTCAATGCATATCCTTTGCCGCCGTTATCGGCATAACGAAAAACTCTGACGTTCGAGGTAAGCGCTGCCGATGATGATGCCTTGTCATAAGTATCATCCACACTCCCATCATCAACAACAATGACTTCATAACTCATACCACATCCACGTAGAGCTTCATGAATTCCAGCTATAGTGTTAGCTATCGATTCCGCCTCATTGTAGGCAGGTACTATGACTGACAGCGTCTGGAGTCCCTCACATAGAATGGAATCATCAACACCAGAGTCACTGCCCCACAGACAAGCATTATGTCTACCAATTGACTAATACTCGAGTGGAAACATGCGACCAATGCCACTAGAAAAATACAAGAAGTCGCAAATACGTAGGCTATCCGCGTGTACTTGACCGACAGGAAATAGTTCATCAATAAGAATGAGAGCGTGAAGAAGAGCATTGACAAGCCATACTTCACCAGATCAGACAGTAGAAAACTGTACTTATCTCTGAACGCAAAGTGTATAGCAAACTCGTACAAAAAGCAATAGGCTACGAGCACCAATCCTGCCAAGGCCAACGTATAGAAAAGCGCCTTTCTAATCACCCTGTGGGAGTCAGCTCCGGCGTCAAAGAGCTCCGACGTCTTGGGAAACATGGCTGTCCCTATTCCCATGGGTATGTACAACGCCATCCTGCCGAGCACTGACATGGCAGAGTAGTCTCCTGCGACCTCCGGACTCAGGTAGTGCTTAGCCAGAATAATGTCTATGTTGGTCAGAATACCGAAAGAAAAGATGGCCACTAAGGTCAGCCCGGTATAAGACCCAATCCCCGCTACCTCAGCCTTCTCCGCATTAACCTTGGCCACGTCCTTCACGAAGAACAGACTCACTCCAAACACGATAGCACTGCTTATGAAAAGCGGCAGCAAAGCGCCGTTGACCCCCAAACCAATATATACAAACAGAACACCAAGACAAACCTTTATCAGCGGCATCAGGACCTGACATATGCCGAGAGGCAGAAACCTCTGAAGCCCTTGAAGCAAGCCTTGATTGACCGGCAAAGAGAAACTGAGTACCAAAGACAGTGACAGGACAATAAAACACCATCTATCCTCGATCTTGAGAAACTTCGACATAATTGGGCTAATCAGAACTAGCACCAGGAAAAGCGCGAGTCCCAGCACAAGGGTACGCCGCAGAAAGAATAGCCACAATGACTTCGTTTCCCCGAAGCTACCGTGAACCCTGGAGGTTGATGTGAATCTGCTTGTCGCATTCTGAAATGTCTGGGTCAACATCCCAACTATCATGGAAAACGAGAGCAGGCTAAATAGGGTTCCATATTCGGCTTGCGGAAGCAGAAAACCCATTGCAAGCTGATACAGGTAGTTTAGTAGTCCTGCCAGAAGACCGCAGGAAACTAAAAATACACCCTGCCTGGCCAGATCGTCAGTCTGAAGTTTGTCCCTCAATGTCGACAGGGTATGCAACCTTGTCAATTCTCTCTGCATATTCGGGGAGTTTGGATAGTTTTATCACATTTCGATCAACAAGACAATTGGAGCGTGGAGTGGAATCTCCGGAACACACGTGATCTCTTGCTAGTGTTGTCGTGAAGCAGTTAGAATATCAGGGATTCATTTCTGAAATGTGGAGAGTAGCACGCGCTTTAGGCAAAGGGAAGTATCTTGATGTCTTCCTACTGATTGTGTTCTGCGTTATTGCAGCCAGCCATTGGTATGATCATGGATGGCCGGAGGGACACGATGCAATCGGCATCACGATTGAAGCAGTAAACCTAGATCACCTTCTCCATACATATGGCAGCCTGCTTGGTCATATCAGTGCGTTCGATCTCAACCCGAAACTACTCAGCTTTGTTCTGTCACTTGTTGCTCATCAGTTGGGTTTTACAACCGCAACCAAGATAGTATTCTTGCTCATATTGGCTTTGTCCGCCGTACTGGCGTATTACTATGCTTATGAGATAACAAGTAGTAGACCCTCCAGCTTCACTGCCGCTTTGGCTTACGTGTTCGCCCCCTGCCTTCTCATCGAAGTCGTTTTCGAGGGACATTGGAGCGTAGGCGCCGGCTACGCGCTGACACCGCTCTTGTTTCTGCTCACCGAGAAAGCGATCCAGAGACCAGAGCCAGGCAGGGTTATTCTCGCTGGCCTTTCACTCGCCCTACTGATCGCAGTCGGCCATCCGCAGACTTTTCCCCTTCTGGTCGGACCATTCTGGGTGCTATACGTTGCACTCCGGGTCTGGCAGTCAGGCAGAGTGAAATACAGAGCCACAGCTACAGCCAGCTTGGCGATAGCACTGATCGGGCTGTCGCTGACTGCATTCTGGTGGATGCCACTATTGCGCGAAGCGCGCTATTTCCACTCAACCTACTCATCAATGGAAGAGGCCGCTTGGTACAGCGCAAGCCTTGACGAGGCACTCACACTTCGCCCCGTCCTGTGCTGTGCACCCGACAGCGCGTACGGCGCATCGGGAGGCCTGGGAGTCAAGATACTCCAGACCGTGCCTTTCCTGCTAGCACTGCTGGGGATAATCACCAATCTCAGGAACAGGTACATATGGATCTTCTCAGCTTTGGCCATTCTCTCATTGGTGCTGGCATTGGGCCCATCCTCACCCAACAGCCTATTCTGGTTCGCACATTCCTACCTTCCTTTCTTTCAATGGATAAGAACGCCGTCCAGATTCCTGCTTTTCCTCAGCTTTGCCTATGCCGCATTGATAGGTTTCTTCACCAAGGCCATGGTCGACTGGCTCAAAGGTGCCGACCTCGGACGAATCAGGCTTCCGTGGAGCCACCTCGGGGCGGTTGCGCTGGTCGCTCTAATCATAGTAGGTAACACATGGCATGAAGCGCGCGAAGGCTTCAGCACTTTCACCTTGCCGCCTGACCGATCCAACAGCCTTTCGTTTCTGACTGACCAGCCGAATGGTGACTACCGCATCGCCGACGCTTCCTTTGATACTGAAGCCTATGACTCCCAGATGAGAAGCATCGTCAATCCGACTTACTGGGTATTCGCACACGGGAAAGAAACGACGCCAGGTGGAATGCCCCAAACCAGCACGTATGCAGCGGACACGATCGGCTACCTGCGCGAAGCCTTAGAGGCCAGCAAGGTCAATATGAGCCAGTGGTTCAGTATTCTTAACGTGAAGTATGTTGTAGTCAACAAGAATGACACCCTTTCCCTCAATGTCATCCTGAACGACGGCTTTGAACTGGTATGGCCCAGCGACACCATTGACATCTATGAGAACCACAACGTGATGCCTAAGGTATTTCTGGTGTCTCTGACAAATGAGCGGCCGCTCGATCTCTGGAGGGGTGATGATTTGAACGTGAGCAGGGCTGACGGCTCTGTTAACTCCACGCTCTCGCTCGATACCGAGCACGCTACTGATCACACGCTGAAGGTTGGCTGTGCTTTTACCGAACCTGGGCCGGATTCGACGAGTCTGGCAATCAACGTCGAAGGCATTGACTTCTCCTCGGATGATGTAATCCATCTGACCTTCTACACCGAGAAGAACTTGCCTGATATCTGTATGTGCTTGGAACTACTTGAACAGGATGGCACCAAATATGGAATGGAGTTATACTGCACCGATGGCATCAAGGCAGGCTGGAATGAGATCAATTTTCCAATCTCACTTCTCACGCTGAGGGACTCGATTGACGAGAACAACCAGCTTGATCCTGACCAGATCCAGACACTGCGGTTTGGCCCCGCCGAACTGGGCAATCATGAGAAGAAACACGAATTCTCACTCTACTTCGATGCAGCGTCAGTGGTCACACAGGTGATCGACACCAGCGTGGAATACACCAGGATAAGACCGGGCAAGTATGTGGTACATGTGAATTCTGATTCACCTTCCTGTCTCGTTCTGTCGGAGTCATATCATCCAAACTGGGCTGCACGCATAAACAGTCAGTGGGTAGACTCCCAACTCACCTATGAAGCGCTGAATGGATTCAATCTCCAAGCCGGGGAATACGATGTTACGCTGGAATTTCGCACGTCATCACTGAGGACAGCGGGCAATATCGTAACCTTAGTCAGTCTTCTCTTGCTCTGTTCCACGGTCGCCTTCCTGCTAGTGAGGAACAGACGATCACATTCAAGCCGTTCTGCAGGTGCCCACGTCAAAGAGTCTGTCTGACGCATACGCCACAGCATCCGCACCTCAATGAGAACTATTCTGCCTTCTTACAATAAGCTACAATAGAGGACACCCAAAAAATGAATGGGATGTAGAGTAAAGGAGGAATCCTCCATCGCTGCACATACAGGAACCAGAGAGATTACCGTCGTCATCCCTGCTTTGAACGAAGAGGCAGGCATTCAGACAACCATCAAGGCAATCCCGAAAGTCGAGATACAAAGGCTTGGATACGAGCTCGAAATCCTGGTGGTTGACAACGGCTCCACCGATCGGACTGCGGAACTGGCACGTAGCGCTGGTGCAAGAGTCATTAGTGAGCCGAACCGCGGCTACGGCACCGCCCTGAAGGCCGGTTTCAATTCAGCCCAGGGAGACATAGTAGTCACTGCCGACGCGGATGTCACCTATCCGGTGGAAGACATCCCTCGCTTGGTTCAGATTCTTGATGGCGAGCATTTAGATTTTATTACAACTAACCGCTTCGCCAGGCTGCAGAAGGAAGCAATGTCCATCCGGAACAGGATTGGGAATGCTATTCTCAGCCTGACCATGAGGATACTGTTCAACATCGACATTAAGGATTCACAGTCAGGAATGTGGGTCTTCAGGAGAAGCATCCTGCAGAAGCTGGAACTCAACTCAAACACCCCCCTCTCCCAAGAAATCAAGATTGAAGCCTGTCACTTTGCCCATGCACGTTGGAAGGAGGTTTCCATCGACTACCGACCACGATCAGGCAAGGCCAAGCTGGGCGGATGGAAGGTAGGATTGGGAAATCTACTGCATCTTCTGAAAAAGCGCTTGGTTCGATGACGCCATGAAGATTGCTTGTGTGTATGATGTCATTTACCCTTACGTGATTGGCGGGGTACAGAAAAGAAACTGGGAAATCGCGACCAGGCTGGCTCGGAAGGGTCACGACGTAACGCTCTTTGGCATGAAGCACTGGGAAGGCAATGATGTCATATTCAAGGATGGTGTCAGGCTCTGGGGAGTCTGCCCGCCTATGCAGCTCTTTGTCGAGGGGCATCGATCAGTCAGGGAGGCGATCTCCTTCGCATGGCAAGTCCTTCCGCCCCTAATGCGGGAGAGGTACGACGTCATTGAAGTAGCCAATTTCCCGTACTTCCCGTGTTTTTCGGCAAGATTCGCCTCTTCCATCAAGAGATCTCGCCTCATGATCACATGGCATGAAATCTGGGATAGCTACTGGTATGAATACCTGGGCAAGAAAGGTATATTCGGAAAGCTTGTTGAACGGCTTGTCGCCAACACACCTCACAAGCCCATCGTAATCTCGCAACATACCAAGAGAGGACTTGAGAAGCTGGGCCGCAAGGGAGCAGAGATTGTTCCATGCGGGGCCGACCTCCGACTAATTGAAAGCGCTCCCCCATCTACCAAGCCCATCGACGTCATCTTCGTCGGGAGACTTACGCCAGAGAAGAATGTCAACCTTCTTATCAGTGCGATCAAGCGTCTCAAAGAAAAGGGCAAGAACGTAAATTGTCTTATAATCGGAGATGGTCCTCATAAGGTCTTCCTAGAGAGTCTGGTTCATGACTTGGAGCTGACAGCAAGTGTGAACTTTGTGACGCGCCTGAAGACCGACACGGAAGTCTTCTCATGCATGAAGGCAGCCAGAGTGCTTGTACACCCTTCGACCAGAGAAGGTTTCGGGACCGTCATTGTGGAGGCCAACGCCTGTGGAATACCGGTGATCACGGTCAGACACCCTCTGAACGCTGCACAGGAATTAGTTATTGAGGGGGAGAACGGGTTCACCTCCGATCTCTCTGAGGAAGATACTGCCAATAAGATTCTCATGGCACTGTACGGCCATGTTGTCCGAAAGGACAGGTGCAAGGAACTTGCCAGGGTGTATGACTGGGATGTCATTGCCGACTTGGCTGAGCGGGCTTATCAATCAACACAAGGCTAGTGCTGCTGTCTCATCCTCAAACCCTTGGTTCGTCGATTCAGGTGGAATGGGACATCGCATTTGTGACCCCGTTGGTCGGAATGAGGCGAGTCTAATTTGAATGATATCAGGCCGGCTGGAAAGACCGCGACAAATCCTCCCGAGAATCGCCATCCCAAACTGATGGAGAGACTCAAGCCTCATGTGACCACACTAACGCTGTTCGTATCCCTGACTGCCATATTCATCCTCAGATACGCTCTTGTCAGACATAACCTGGATATGGCACCTGATACGGCAAACTATCTGACCACCATGAATACACTGTTCGGGTGGGACGTCACAGGCATTGGATTACTTCGCCCACCGCTTATTGCGCTGCCGCTGAAAGCATTCACACTCGTATTTGGCGATCTGACCGGGGCGAAGTTGCTGGGTGTCCTTCTGTCGGTAAGCATAGGTATACCTTTCTATCTCATTGCCAGGCGTATATGCCGTCCCTGGATAGCAGTGGCCATGACTATTCTTTTTGTTCTTACTCCGACCTACACCAGCATGCTCAGTTGGGGCTACATTACCATGACAGGCATTCTCTTCATACTTTTGGCGCTTTACTACTACCTGCTGGTGATCGAATCACCTTCCAAGTTGAATATCCTTCTGGCCGGTCTCTTTGCATCTCTAGTCGCGGGCTTTCACCAACTCTCCCTGGTCTTCTTCGTTCTCCTCTTCGTTACACTCATCGCCGCTTCGTTCATCTTCAACCGAGCGCAGTTCAAAAGGAATCTAGTTCCTTTCATGATATCTGCAGCTCTTGGCGTTGGCCTGTGCCTCCCATACGTTCCTGTATACGTCCATATGATGCAAATGCAGTCGTCCGGGGCGAGCTCAGCCGTGCCGCTGGTCCAGTTTGCCTCCGACATACCCTGGCTCTGGGCCATTATCATATCGGCTGCCCTTGCTCTCGTTATTCTCGCATCTCTGGGCCGCAATGACAGGAGTATGGCCATTCTCTTGGCAGTACTCATCGTGTTGCCATTGATACTCATGATCTTCCCACTGCGCCCGCCATTCGTTGAACTGAACCGCCGCGCCCATTTTTTCTTGTACGTACCCATCTGGGCTATCACGGGGCTTGTCTTATCACGTGCCTGGGCATGGAAACGTTCACTGTTCGGGGGCACTATCCGCAACTTCTTCCAAATTGCCGTAGTCGGTCTTACGATAAGTCTTCTCATCTACGGAGGGATCGTATCTCAGCGAGAACTCCATCAAGGACTCGATTTCTATACCTACCTGGACAAGACTCGCTGGGATGCAATGCAATGGATAAAATTACACACTCCTGAAAACGCAACGGTTGTTGCATATCCCGAGAACCTGGGATGGTGGATAGAGAGCGAAGCCCACAGGACTACCTTCGAAGTCACCGACAGGGACATGGAAGCTCTCAACGTTGAGAGGCAGCGCGCTCTCGTCGCAGAGCAATTGCTTTCCAGAAACCGTGGAATGGACAATGGCTACATTCGGATCGCCACAAGCTATCCTTACACCAATGTGTCTGGGAATCCAGTCATTGGCGCATATGTTGGAGGCAAGTATCAAGATCTACTGATGTTTGATGATAGCCAAAGCCTGGTCCAAATCGCAGGAGTCGGCACCTTCAACATGAATAACGCAACGACCAAGGAGCTCAGCATTCACGGGGACCCCTCTTCTATGGAGACCATTGTTTCGTATTATTTCGATGGTGCAATGATCACCCAGACTGTGACACTGAAGCAAGACAGCCAGATGGCGATTGTCACCTACACAATCCAAAGTAACGACCAAGCAATGATTCGCCTCCAGTTGCCTTCATTCTTCTGTTACCAGCCTGAATCTGTCCTGCACGACCCAGAAAACAGTCACATCGAAGTGGTACAAAGGCTTGAGACACCATTTCACGGGGTTGTCCCCGTCACCACGCAGCTCGCTATTGATGTCACAGGTGCAACTTACGAGGTATCCAGCATGCCGGACAACCACATTCCTCTTGTCTTCGACACCAATAGCACAAACGCCAGCGTAACACTGACTTTCGATATCTCCACGAACCAACCGCCCCCTCGTGGACAAGTTACAGCATATGAGGTTCCCCGGGTCATTGACGAAAATGGAATAGGTTACCTGGTAGTCGATCTGAAACCCAATTCGGCCGTATTCAGCGACGCGCCTCTGGGACTCGAGCAATGGCTGAACGCCTGCCCGTACTACAAGCTTGTCTATTCAAAGGGCGACATTAGGATCTATCAGGTCGAAACTTCGGCGCTGCCCTGAGACTCTCCCTGTCTCTGCATCCACTTCCTCGCCATCCATATGCCGACGATCAGAGCCGCTATGCAGTTGCTTGAGAGCCACGCCACGCCGATGCCGAGCAATTCCATCCTCTCCAGCAGCGCATATCCCACCCCGATGGTGAACAATGCCACAAACGCGTACAGGCATACGACAGGCCACATTTTCCGCTGAATCCTCATTTGAGTCACGAAAATCGTGTTCAGGGCAACCGGTATTCCGGAAACCGTCAAGATCCGCAGCAGTGGGAATCCTTTCTCTGAGTACCCCTCACCAAACCATGCCAGCACCTTATCACCCAGAAGGAACACCAGTACTATCGCTGGAATCAGCAATAGAAACATGAACCTCAGGGCTCTTCGGACATTGGCACCGAACCTGCCGGGATCCAGAGAGCTTTCGGCGAGCAGCGAGGCACCGGTGGCATACGAAATCATCAGCACAACACTTGCAATGGTCCAGGCTATGTAGAAATAGGCTCCCATGCCCTCCATCGCCGGTCTGGAGGCGAACACACCGACCACGATTATGGGCAGGACAAACCCGGGGATCTCCCTGAACGACTCCGCCACGTAGTTGCCCAGCGAGAAATGCAGCATGTCACCCACTGCTTTCCCCTTGATTCTGGGGACCGGCCGATAGGTCCGCTCGATCATGAGGACCAGAATCAGTCCAGAGACAAGAGCCACCACCCCTGCCAACCCCCACGAGACGAAGATGCCGAAAGCCCCAAGTGATAGGAAGCCCAACAGAAGCGGCAGTCTCAACCCCGCCAGCAGCTCGATAGCCAGCGATGAATGAGTTTTGCGATAGGCCACAAAGACTCCCTGACGGAGAAGCTCGACCAGACCGGCCACAACCGTGAAAAGTATGAACAAGATCGCGTAACCCGGGTTGTCACGAACAAAACCGAGTTCCGGCACCCAGAAATTCACACCTAGAACGAATATCAGCGCCATGCCGGCGGAAACAAGAGCATAAATTGTGAAGCTCGTGTTGATCATGCCCGGCTTGTCGGCCTCATTCGGCAGGAACCGTATCAGTCCGATATCGAGCCCAAGCCTGGCCAGGGTGTGAAGGAGCAGTACCGCAGAAACAAGTGCAGTGGCTTTGCTGACTTCCGCTGTGTCGTACAAGCCCTCTGCGATCCTCCAGAAGAAGAAGCCAAACATGGCAATGACGCCATGCGTAGCCATGAGGAAGAAGGAGTTTCTTCGAAGCGGATTGCTGATGTACTGGATCAGGCTGCACAAGATGCCACGAGGCTTCATGAGCTTCGGGGTGATCTTATGCTCACTAGTCATGTCGGTGAGCCATTATAGAACCCCGTCACGTTGCAAGTAAAGGTAAGTCAAATGTAGATGAAGCCAGAGAACTATGCGTAACAGATCGCATGGATTGCAAAAGAGGGCTGACCATACTATGATACTTGAGAGTCATGCACTCCAGATCAAACCCTCCTGAGGAGCGTCCCACTCCATCGAACCAACCCGGGCCGGACCCGACGAGAACCATTCCGGCCGTGCTTGGAACAGCCGTCGACAAGCTTCTCTCCGTTGAGCTGGTCTGGACGCTACTGGCCTCACTGCTGGTCCTGCTGTCCTACCTTCTCGACATCAGCCCGGTCCTTCCCTGGATCGGCCTGGCGCTGGCCTTTCTGCCCTTCCCTCTACGTCTGGTCCGCAGCGGCACTATCAGACTTCGCACTTCTTTTGACATCCCGATCGCCCTTTTTCTGACAGGCGCACTCATTGGATTCTTCACATCACCTGATCGGACCATCAGCCTCGGCGCACTCCAGTCAATCCTCGCCTTCACCCTCTGCTACTATTCGTGGGTCAACTACGCCCACCAGGCCACCCTGATAAAATGGCTTGTGACAGTGGTTCCTGTGGTTTTCCTGATAGTCATGCTCCTGTTCGTTCTCGACCTGCCGAAACTGGCGACTCAGCCCAACTTCGAGCTGGGCGGCTACGGCACACACCACGGCCTGGCTATGTATCTTATGATTGTGGCAGCCGTGCTCTCCGGAATAGCTGTTTTCTCCAGGCATACCAGGGCCAGAATCTTCGCCGCCGCCATCTTCCTGACTTTCCTCGCGATCGTATTGATCATGACGTGGGACTCGCTCACCAGCCTGTTCCGACTCGACAGCATAAGCGGCAGGCTTCCTATCTGGGAGAATACAGCCGCGATGCTGAGACACTCACCATTCACGGGTCTCGGCCTTGGTTGCTGGGCCCTGGCTTACTACGGCATCCCAGCTCTGGACAACGAGATAGTGAATGAAATAACCCATGCTCATAACGCATATCTTGAACTGTATGCCAATACCGGCGTACTGGGCATACTGGCTCTCATTGTCGCCCTCGTGATCGGGGCCAAACTGTCTTTGGACATCATCAGGTCACCACGAAGTCATCCCTGGTACGGACTGGGTGTTGGGGTGATACTTGCCTGCATCGCCACATTGCTCGTGGGCATAGTGGAGAGCGCACCCATGGGAGTGCCACTGGCAGCAGCCGAGACCTACTACTACATAATCTCCCCCATACCGTGGATCCTCTGTGGTCTTCTGGTGGTCGCCCATCGCTTGATAACCAAGGGCGCTGCGCAGTAAGATTACCTGCGTTAAGCGCTATGAGCATTCAGCAGATACTGGCCATCGTCATCTTCGCTGCAATGTTCATCGCCATCATGTGGGGGAAGGTACATCGTTACATCCCCGCCCTCATCGGCGCCGGCTTCACGGCCATACTGATTCTCCTTCTGGTGGACAACGGCCCTCAGAGTCTGTGGCAAGTACTGAATCTGTCCGACTTTGTCGACCCGCACTTCTGGTTCGGCAAACACGTGACAGAGGCCACCGCCAACGGCGCGCCCGAAATCGGTGGCGTCAATTGGCAAACCATGATATTCATCGGCGGCATGATGATCATGGTGGAGGGATTGGGGGCAGCAGGATTCTTCCGCTGGATATGCCTCCTGATGGCCAAGCTGGTGAAGTACCGCGTCATCCCTATCCTGATCACGTTCATGCTCCTTTCGGGTTTTTTGTCGATGTTCATCGACAGCATCACGGTGATGCTGTTCCTGGCCTCGGTCACCATCGAACTGGCCCGTTTGCTGAAGTTCGATCCGGTGCCGGTCATTATCGCCGAGATATTCGCCTCTAATACCGGCGGCAGCGCCACCATGTCCGGCGATCCGCCCAACATCATCATCGGAACGCATTTCAACTACACTTTCATGGATTTCTTACTCAACACAGGGGTCATTGCCTGGATAGGGTTAACAGTCGCGGTTGTTCTCTTCTACCTGATGTTCCGCAAGGCTCTGAGACAATCAGCGGGCACTCCGGCCAATTCTCCCGACCAATATCCTCAACCAAGGGAGGCCATCTCCAATCCCCGGCCCTTCGCTGTCAGCACCTCCATATTTGCGTTGGTGATAGTGCTTCTGGTGACTCATGCCCAAACCGGCCTGTCAGTAGGGTTGATCGGCTGTATAGCTGCTGCGCTGACACTGCTGGCAGCCATTACAGCCGGCGGCCAGGTGCGTCACATCATCAAGGGATTGGACTGGCGCACCCTGCTGTTCTTCTTTGGCCTCTTTGTCTGCGTGGGCGGTCTTGAAGTAACCGGGGTCCTCCAGGAGTTGGCAGACCTTATCGGAAAGACATCCGGCTCCAATCTGGTCATTGCCCTCACTTTCATCCTGTGGCTCTCTGCATTTGCCTCAGCCCTGATTGACAACATCCCCTTCGCGGCCACCATGTGCCCGGTCATTGCCAGACTGTCAGCTACACAGGGCTTTGAGACCCAGCCGCTCGCCTGGTCATTGGCGCTGGGCACCGACATCGGCGGCAATGGCACCCCGATAGGAGCCTCAGCCAACGTGGTAGGTACAGCCATTGCCGAGAAGGAAGGCTACAAGATCGGCTGGGGCAGGTATTGCAAGTATGCCCTGCCGGTGATGATGCTGGTTGTCGGGTTGTGCAACATCTACCTGATCGTCAGATACACCTAGCGGGGTCCGACGCAGACCTCGGCTGGCAAATCCAGTGAATCAGGGCAACCACCGTAGCGCCTTTGCCCTGCGCCCGGCCAGCCCGTTCGTGGATTCCTTGACGCTGTGTACGCACGAAAGTAGAATAACTTGTCGGAGAGGTGACCGAGTGGTTCATGGTGCCGCTCTCGAAAAGCGGTCTCTGCGCAAGTGGAGCGTGGGTTCGAATCCCACCCTCTCCGCCAGTTGGAAAAAAGGTTTGGGCACCCTCTGCGAGGGCTCGCCAGTCGATTTTAGGCGCAAAAAGCTCAGCAAACGATTATTATGAAAATCACTGTAGAACAATACATTAGAAAACAAGAGTCTCCGCAAAAAGAGATTTTGAAAAAGTTAAGGGAGATTATACTCAAAACTATTAAAAATCAAGAGGAAAAAATGGAGTGGGGCGTAGCTTCTTTTGGCGGAGGAAAATTTTATCTGGTTGCTTTAAAAGGACGAGTGCACATGGGTTTTGCTATTACCGGTTTAAGCAAAGAAGAAATTAAACTATTTGAAGGAAGCGGCAAAACCGCCAGACATATTAAAATCTATTCTCTGAATGATATTGACGAAAAAAAGATTGTAGATTTAATCAAGATGGTTGATAAAAAAGCTGTTTTCGCGGGGTAAAAGATTCTTGTTCAAGAAAATCACCTAAGGAAAAATTTAGGGGAAGATTTATTTTCAACATTGCGTCAAAAGCCGAGATTTTTGTAAGAATTGATTTCTATGAACTTGAGGTCGTCCTTTTCGCTTCCGCTTCAAGGCTCGGATAAGCTATCATAGTATGTGCAAGCGCAGGAGAGGTGCTGGAGTGGACTATCAGGCACGCCTGGAGAGCGTGTGTCGCGCAAGCGACCGTGGGTTCGAATCCCACCCTCTCCGCCACTCATCCCTAATAGCGCCATAAACAAACCCGACTTCCATCCCACCGTTTGCTGTGATAACATTACCTCTTGTTCTATTTTGGATCAGGTGTAAATTGACAGCCTCCGGTCAAAGTGAATATCTTGTTCAATAAAGCAGAGCCTTGCACAGGATCTGAAACCTCCTATGAGAACCGATCATGACCAGATAAGACACCAGATAGGCTTTTCATACGTCCCCGGCATTGGGCGGGTGAAGCTGTCCTTGCTCAGGAGCTACTTCGGCGACCTGGAGAGAGCCTGGAATGCTCCCCCTGAGGAGTTGAAGTCAGCCGGACTGGATGCCAAAGCAGAAAAGTCCCTTCTGGCTACACGGGCACGCATTTCACTGGATGCCGAACTGGAGAAGTTGAAGCGTCTCGGTGTACAAGCACTGAGCACAGATGATCCTGACTACCCCCCGCGCCTGAAGGAGATTTACGACTACCCGCCGCTGATCTATGTCAGAGGCACCCTCACCCCTGAAGACGAGTGCGCCGTAGGCGTGGTCGGCACCAGGCGTCCATCTGTATACGGTCGGCAGGCTGCCGAGGAAATCACATCGGAACTGGCTCGCAACAAGATCACTATCGTCAGCGGGCTGGCATCAGGCATCGACGCTGTCGCCCACCGGGCAGCCCTGGATGCCGGAGGACGAACAATCGCCGTCGCCGGCTGCGGTCTCGACATGGTCTATCCCAGCAGTCACGTTACGCTGGCCAGAGAGATAATAGAGCACGGCGCCCTGGTCAGCGAATTCCCCCTGGGGACCCGACCGAAGGCGGAGCATTTCCCTCAGCGAAACCGCATCATCAGCGGCATGAGCCTGGGGGTGCTGGTGATCGAAGCTGGAGAAGAGAGCGGCGCGCTGGTGACAGCACATCGAGCGGTGGAGCAAAACCGCGACGTCTTTGCCGTTCCCGGGAGCATATTCTCTCCGGCCAGCACGGGCACCAACTATCTCATTCAGCAGTGTGCCAAGCTGGTCCGAAAGGCTGAGGATATCCTGGAGGAACTGAACTTGAAAATGGTGCCCTACCAGATTGAAATGAAGGAGTTGGTCACTCCTACGGATACCGAGTCTCAAGTGCTGGGCTATCTGACCAGAGAGGCAACTCACATTGACGCCATCTGCCGCACCAGCGGTCTGCCGACGCCCACCGTCACCAGCACGCTGGCGATGCTGGAGCTCAAGGGTCTGGCCAGGCAGGTGGGCAATATGAATTATGTTCTGAGTTGAGTAGAAGGACATGACAAAGAAGAACTTGGTTGTTGTTGAATCGCCCGCAAAAGCTAGAACGCTGGGCAAAATCATGGGGAACCACTATGTGATCAAAGCATCCATGGGCCACGTACGCGACCTGCCTCAGAAGAGTCTGGGCGTGGATCTGAACAATGGTTTTACCGTCAGGTATGTGGTCCCACAGGTCAAGAAGTCAGTTGTCAAGGAAATCAAAGAGGCGGCCGCCAAGGCCTCAGCCGTATACCTGGCCACCGACCCGGATCGGGAAGGAGAGGCGATTTCCTGGCATCTCATCGAGGCTGCCAAGCTCGAAGGTACCCCCACTCATCGCGTGGTGTTCCATGAGATCACTGACGAAGCCATCAAGGAGGCCTTCCACCATCCACGCCACATAGACATGAATCTGGTCAATGCCCAGCAGGCCAGGCGAGTGCTGGACCGTCTTGTTGGGTACAAGATCAGCCCCCTGCTGTGGAAGAAAGTCAGGAGCGGGCTCTCCGCCGGACGCGTCCAGTCTGTGGCACTGAGAATGATCGTGGAACGAGAAGACGAGATCAGGAAATTCGTCCCGCAGGAGTACTGGACCATCGAGGTTGAGCTAAACAAGGCGGCACATGAGAAGACGCCTACCACTTTCACAGCCAAGCTCGCCAACGTGAAAGGCGAGAAGGCCAAACTGGAACTGCACAAAGGTGAAGAGGCAGAGCCACTGGTAGGACAGTTGAAGGAGGCCGCCTATTCCGTGGCCGAAGTGAAGAAGAAGAGGGTCTCCCGTCAACCTTCTCCACCCTTCATCACCAGCACCCTTCAGCAGGAGGCCTGGCGCAAGCTGCACTTCACGGCTCAACGCACCATGTCCATCGCCCAGCAGCTTTACGAAGGCTTGCCCATTGGTGACGAAGGACAGGTCGGATTGATTACCTATATGCGTACCGACTCGACCAGGGTGGCAGAGTCGGCAATAGCAGAGACCCGCAGGCATATAGCCAGCAAGTATGGGCCGGAGTTCGTGCCTCCTCACACCAGAGTATTCACCAAGAAAGCCAAGGGTGCTCAAGAGGCGCATGAAGCCATCCGCCCTACAAGAATAGACCGCGAACCAGATTCGATAAAGGCCCATCTCACTCCCGATCAAGCCAAACTCTATCGGCTGGTCTGGGAAAGAATGATGGCCAGCCAGATGGCGGCTGCGCAGTTCGACACGACCTCCGTCGATATCGAGGCAGTGCCGCCCAAGACAGACAAGACCTATATCCTGAAAGCCGCCGGATCGGTGCCTCACTTCCTTGGCTTCCTGGTGCTCTACAGCGAGGGCAAAGACGACGCCACCGGCGAGGGTGAAGACAGCAAGCCCAAGCTGCCATCGTTGAAAGAAGGCGAAAAGCTCGAACTGCTGAACGTCACTCCGGAACAGCACTTCACCGAGCCTCCGCCCAGGTACACTGAGGCGACGCTGGTGAAAGCGTTGGAGGAAAGAGGCATCGGGCGCCCCAGCACCTACGCCCCCATCATCGGCACCCTCCGCCAGCGGGGTTATGTCAAGACAAAGGATGGCCGCTTTCATCCTCTGGAGCTTGGCGAGACAGTGAACACAGCGCTGGTGGCCCACTTCCCTTCGATCGTGGACACAAGTTTCACCGCCCACATGGAAGAGGAACTCGATGAGATTGCTCAAGGCAAACAAGTATGGGAAAACACTGTCCGCGAGTTCTATACGCCCTTCGAGGAAACCCTCAGAAAAGCAAGCGTAGAAATGGTCAAAATGAAGGAGCCGGACCAGCCTACCGATGAGGTGTGTCCGCAATGCGGCAAACCCATGGTTATCCGGATGGGACGCTTCGGCAAGTTCATGGCCTGCACCGGCTTCCCGAAGTGCAGAACCACCAAGGCGCTTGCAACCAAATCCGACCCCGCGGACAATAATAATGAAGATGGATCGGAGAAACCACGGAGAGGCAAATTCAAATTCAGGAAGAAGGCTTCCAAAAGAAAGACTAAGCCTTCTCCGGAGAAGAGAAAATGAGAATCCTTGTTATCCATGGACCAAACTTGAACCTGCTCGGCAAGAGAAACAAGGTCATCTACGGTGAGAAAACGCTGGACGAGATCAATGAGATTGTCGAACAGCAGGCCACCGAACTCGATACGGAGGTCGCTATCATTCAGTCCAACAGCGAGGGCGACCTCATCGACTTCATCCAGAAAGAGGTCACCGGGGCCGACGGTATCATCATCAACGCGGGCGCGCTGACGCACTACGGCCTGTCCCTTCGAGATGCCTTGGTGGACACCAACCTCCCCGTGGTCGAAGTACACCTCTCCAACATCTACGCCAGGGAGGAATTCCGGCACCGATCGGTCATCTCTCCCATAGCCAAGGGCCAGGTCACCGGACTCGGCTGGAGGGGCTACATCGCCGCTTTAAGAACGCTGGTGGCTGAACTAAGAGGCAAGGTTTGGCAATAGCTCAGCGACTCCAGAAGCTGCGCCGGCAACTGATCGAGAAGAACCTGGGCGCAATCATTCTCACGCAACCGGAGAACTGCCGGTACATCAGCGGCTTCACCGGTTCCAGCGGTCCGGCAGGCACCGTGCTTGTTTCGCAAGACAGTGCTGTGCTGGCTACCGATTTCATACACTTCGAGCAAGCCAAACAGGAAACGTCCGACTTCGACATCATTGTGGCCAAAAACTCCTCTCAGGGGTTCGCCGATTTGCTCTCCGGCAAGGGACTCGGCAAGCTCGGGTTCGAAGCGAACATGCTCTCCGTCGCTGAGTTCCGCCGCCTGTCTGAAGAGGCGGACAAGGCCGGAGTGGAGCTTGTACCTACCGAGGGATTCATGGACACGCTCCGGGCCATCAAGGACGAAGACGAAATCTCCTGTATTTCGAGAGCCGCCTTCATTGCCGACAAAGCCATCGACCACATTGTGCGAAAGATCCACTCAGGGATGACCGAGAAAGAGGTCGCCTGGGAGATTGAAAAGCATATCCGAGAGAACGGCAGTGAGCCGATTCCCTTCGACATCATAGTGGCTTCCGGTCCGAACGCGGCATTGCCACACGCCAAGCCTACGGACCGTCCCATATCGGCCGGCGAGCCGATTATCCTGGATATCGGGGCTCGCTGGAAAGGTTACTGCAGCGACCTGAGCCGCACTCTCTGCCTGGGACAGCAGAGCGACCAGTTCATCAAGATTTATGACCTTGTTCTTCAGGCACAGATCTCCGCCCTGGATGGCATCAAAGCCGGATTGACGGGGGGAGAGGCCGACGGCATCGCCCGCGGGATCATCGAGAAAGGCGGCTGCAAGGATGCCTTCGGTCACGGCCTCGGGCATGGGGTCGGCTTGGCCGTTCACGAGCGGCCCAGGGTCTCGCTGAATTCGGCAGACGTTCTTGCCGAGAACATGGTCTTCACGGTTGAGCCGGGCATCTATCTGCCGGGCTGGGGAGGAGTGCGAATCGAGGACACAGCCATCATCAGGAACGGCAAAGCACAGCCTCTGACGAAAGCCACCAAGAACGCCAACCCCGCGGAGGCGTCTTGATCATCAATGTACGAACCGGAGAGTAGCCAGCTATGCTGAAGGCTGACCTTCATATCCATACTCAGTACTCGTTCGACTCTACCACTTCTCCGGAGGAAGTCATCAGGCGCTGCCAGAAACTCCGCATCAACTGCGTGGCCATAGCCGACCACGGATCGATAGCCGGAGCGCTCCGGGTCAAGGAGATCGCTCCATTCCGGGTGATCGTGGCTGAAGAGGTATTGACCCCGATCGGTGAGATCATGGGCATGTTCCTCAAAGAGCAGATCCCAACCGGCATCCCCGCCGAAGAGGCGGTCAGGCAGATCAAAGCGCAGAACGGGCTCGTCTGTCTGCCGCATCCCTTCGACCAGATGAGGGGCATCAACCGTCATGGGTTCGATGAGATACGGAAGCTGCTCCCGCAGATCGACATCATCGAGGTATTCAACGCCCGAGCTTTGCGCTTTGGAAACGCCAACGGCAAAGCCCTCGCCTTCGCCAGAGAAAACGGCCTTCTCAAGAGCGCCGGCAGCGACGCTCACATCGCCAGAGAGATCGGTCATGCATATCTGGAGATGCCCGAGTTCGACGATGTCGCCGGGTTTCCCCAGGCGCTGGCGCAGGCCCGCATCCGCGGGAAATACACGTGCCCCATGGTCCATGCAACAAGCACATTCAAAACCCTTAAGAAGAAACTCTTGAGGCGGTGAGGTGTCCTGTGTATAAGATCGGCTGGTTTTCTACCGGTCGCGGCAAAGGCTCGCGTGATCTCCTGACCGTGGTGCATGAAAGTATAGTTCAGGGGAAGCTGGAAGTTACCATACCCCTTGTCTTCTGCAGTCGCGAGCCCGGAGATGCTCCGGGAAGCGATCAGTTCATCGAACTGGTGAAGAGCTACGGTCTGCCTCTGGTATGTTTCTCATCCCGAAGGTTCGACCGCCAGAAGAAACACGAATCGCCGGAAGAATGGCGGCTGCAATATGACCGGGAGGTGATGAGAAGGCTGGGAGGATTCAGCCAGGACCTGTGCATACTGGCCGGCTATATGCTGATCATAGGACGGGAGATGTGCCGCCAGTACAAGATGGTCAACCTCCATCCGGCAGCCCCGGGCGGACCCAAAGGTACCTGGCAGGAAGTGATCTGGAAGCTGATTGAAGAGAAGGCTCCGACGACCGGAGCCATGATGCACCTTGTGACGCCCGAACTCGACCAGGGTCCTCCCGTTACCTACTGCACCTTCCCGCTCAGGGGAGAGCCTTTCGACAGACACTGGAGGGAAGTCGAAGGCATGTCCCTTGAGCAGATCAAGAGCGGTCAGGGCGAAGAAAACGCGCTGTTCAAGCAGATCCGCCGACACGGGGTGGTCAGAGAGCACCCGCTGGTAGTCACTACCATCAAGGCTTTCAGTCAGGGCAACGTCAGGATCGAAGACGGCAAAGTAGTTGACAGCAGCGGCAAGCCTATCGCCGGCTATGACCTGACACGAGAGATAGACGAAGCCATCAAGGGCAAACTATAGGGACCATGCCCCAGCTTTGATCCACCACTCCGGATTCTCAACCCGAACTCATAGCTCATGGCTGATGGCTCATAGCTTTGAGACTTGCCCTCTTCCGTCCAGACGACCTGATTGCTCACTTCGTCTTCGGCTGCTTTGCCAGGACCTCGTCCACGATGCCGTACTGAACTGCCTGGTCCGGATTCAGATAGAAATCACGGTCGGTATCGTGGGTAATCTTTTCCACCGGCTGTCCGGTGTGCTTGGCCAGGATGTTGCGCAGGGTCTCCTGCAGCCGCATGATCTCTCTGGCCGCAATAGCGATATCGGAGGCCTGTCCCTGGGCCCCGCCCACCGCCTGGTGCATGTGGACCGTGGCATTCGGCAGCACATAGCGCTTGCCCTTGGTCCCGGCCGCCAGCAGTACAGTCCCCATGCTCGCTGCCATACCCACGCAGATCGTGGACACATCCGGTCTGATGAGCTGCATGCAGTCATATATGGCCAGACCGGCGCTGATGACTCCACCCGGACTGTTTATGTAAAGATTGATGTCCTTATCAGGATCCTCACGATCGAGGTAAAGCAACTGGGCAATGATGAGATTGGCCACCTGATCGTTGATCGGCATGCCCAGGAACACGATCCGCTCCCGCAGCAGCAGCGAGTAAATGTCGAAGGCACGCTCACCCCTGGCTCCGGTTTCGATTACCATCGGGATTATACCCTTGGGCTGAACAATCTCCATCCTACGACTCCTTCCCGGCCTCCGCCTTCTGTTCTTGATCTTTGCCAGCATCTCCCATAGCGATGTCCACCAATTTCTGCATCGTCTTCTGGGCGATCATCCTGTCCTCTACAACCTGGCGCGCTTGCGGCGAACCAAACAGCTCGCGCAGCCTGTCGTTCTCTTCGCCAGCCCCCTTCATCATACCCTCTATCTCAGCGTCTATCTCTGCCGGCTCTACAGAGACCTTCTCTTCTTCAGCAACCTTGCCCAAAACCAACTGCTGCTTCAACTGCTCTACAGCATTGGGCCGCATCTCGTCCCTTAGCTGCCCCTCCGTCTTGTTGATAGCCTTCAGGTAATCCTTCAAACTGCCGCCGCGCTGCCTGAAAGCCATATCTCGATCTCTAAGAATGCGGTTGATCTCCTCCTCCACAAGAATGGGCGGGTACTCCAACTTGGCAGCGGAGTCCACCAGCGCCTGCATGACCTTCCTCTCGTATTCCTTCATCGCTGCATTCTCAGCCGCCCTCTTCAGGCCATCAGCGGCGTACTTCCGCAGAGCCTCGATGGTATCCATGCCCTCGCCCAGGCTCTTGGCGAACTCGTCATCCAGCTCCGGCAGGTGCCTCTCTTTCACTTCAGTAAGCTTTACGTTGAACTTGAGCTCTTTCCCGGCGAGCTCTTTCATCCTGTAGTCATCGGGGTAAGAGAGAGTGAACTCCTTCTCCTCGCCGCTGGACATGCCCACCAGATGCTCAGAGAAACCAGGCAAAGGCAGCACCGCATCCTTCATCAGAAGGATCTGCTGCCCCTGATGGCTCTTCGGCTCGCCGTCCTTCTCGGTCTGGGTGATGTCAATAACCACCATGTCATCGAAATTCGCCGGCTTGGAGGCCGGAGACCACTCTCCGTGCCGTTCACGCAGCTTCTGCATGAATTCGTCAACCTCGCTGTCGCGGACCTCAACGGGCTGACGCTCGATTCTGATGTTGCGGTAGTCTCCCAGCTCAACACTCGGACGAATAGAGAAGATGGCCTTGAATACGACAGGGTCATTCTGCAGGATTTCCACTTGCGGCTGGGCAATGACTTCCAGTTTCTGTTCATCGATAATCTTGATGCACAACTCCGGCACAAGCTCCTCAAGAGCCTCTTTCTGAAGTCCTTCTTTGCCGACGTATTGCTCCAGCACCGCTCTGGGCGTCTTGCCCTTCCGGAAGCCAGGGATGACGACCTTCTTCACCAGATCATGATAGGCGTGTTCAAGCCCGTGCTCCATCTCCGCGGGCTCAACCTCCACCTTCATTACTACCTGGCTATTTTCGGTACTCTCTGTTGTTGTCTTCACCTGTTACCATCCCTTTCTTGAGTCGCAACTCTGCCCAGCCACGGCGACACTAGGTAACGTCCCGCCGCTCCAGATGCAGTTCTCGAAGCTGCTCATCTGAAACCTCGGAAGGAGCATCAAAGGTAAGGTCGCAACCGGCCTGGTTCTTGGGGAAAGCAATCACTTCCCGGATGCTCTCTTCACCCGCCAGCAGCATCACCAGTCTGTCGATGCCTGGCGCGATCCCCCCGTGCGGAGGAGCTCCGTACTCAAACGCCTCCAGCAGATGCCCGAATAGACGCTGCACACGCTCTCGGCTGTAGCCCAACAAGCTGAATATCTTTTCCTGCATGTCTCTATTATGGATGCGGATGCTGCCGCTAGACAACTCGTAACCGTTACAGATAATATCGTAGCACTTGGCCCGTACTTTTGCCGGATCCGAATCCAGCATCGGCAGGTCTTCGTCCTTCGGGGCGGTGAATGGGTGATGCGCAGCCTCCCAACGCTTCTCTTCCTCGCTCCATTCAAAAAGTGGAAAGTCGATCACAAACGCCACCGCCAGCAGATTCCGGTCAATCAACCCCAGTCTGCGGCCCATTTCGCGCCGGAGCTGATCCAGCACCTTGTTGGCTGTGTTCTTCTTGTCAGCCACAATCAGCAGCAGATCACCGGCCTTTGCCCCAAGCCGATCCGCCATCTTCCTGATCTCGTCCGAAGTCACGAACTTGGCTGCCGCTGAACTGACCCTGTCGACCGCCAGACCACCCGGCTCATCAACAAGTGACAACGCCACCAGACCTTTTGCGCCAAAGGACTTGGAGAGCTCTATGAGTGCATCCAACTCGCGCCGCGAGTAGCTGCCGCATCCCGGCGCACAG
>CAYYWI010000023.1:0-34840 GCA_964475375.1 uncultured Dehalococcoidia bacterium | reverse complement strand
TCGGCCATGGAGCCGTCCGCCACGATCCTCCCCTTTCGCAGCAGGATCATTCGCGTGCAGACCCTCTCCATGCCCGCCAAGTCATGCGAAGTCACCAGGAGAGTCTTGTTCTTGGCCCCAAGTCGGCCTATCAGATCCAGGACCTTCACTCTCACCAACGGATCGAGCTGTGAGGTAGGTTCATCCAGCAGCACCAGCGACGGGTCCTGGAGTACCGCCCGGGCTATGCTCACCCTCTGGCTCATGCCGGACGATAGCTTCTTGACCAGGTCCTTCCTGACGTCCCACAGCTCCCACTCCTTCAGGCTGGCCTCAACCGTTCCGGAGTTGACGGAGTACAGCTTCGCCCAGAAACGCAGGTTTTCCTCAACGGTCAGATCCGTATAAAGACCCCGCTGGTCAAGCAGGAACCCGATCCTCTGCCGGAGTTCTCTGGTCAGTTTCGTGCTTTCCTGACCCCAGAGTCCTACACTGCCAGCCGTGGGGTCCAGGAGCCCCAGGAGAAGCTTGATAAGCGTCGTCTTCCCGGCGCCGTTCGGGCCTATCAGCCCAACGACCTCTCCTTCTTTGACGAAGAGATCCACCCCATGCAGCGCCATCTTGCCCTTGGGATAGGTCTTGCCGGCCCCGTGCATCTCAATCACGCTATTCATAGTCATTCACAACCTCGCAATGCCAGAAATCAATGAAGAGCAACCAGATCATTGAGGGCACTTCTCCTCGAGGGCGGCGCCATCATTCTCACGGCGAAAGCCGAGTCCTTCCGCAGTTCCTCACTGCCCTTCTGCCGGTTCCCCTGCTTGTTCATCCGGCCCCGCATCCGTCTCCGGGCTGATGACGATTCTCCACCCTTCTTTCCTCAAATCATAGAATTCATTCATGGACCACGACTTCTGCCAGAGCACGCTCCCCGCACCGTCAGCCGCTTTCAGTTGAATGGTGTCAACCATACTCTCTCGGAAATTGTCAGCCTTCGGAATGGGTATGACCAGGGTCAGATTATCAGTCCGTCCGGCTGGAACGGTCCCCAGCGTCTCCTTGTAGATCTGCTCGCCATCCTTGTTGAGTTCCTGATTCACAATGGTCACGTCCGTGGACATCTGGCTCTCAAACACTAGATTGAATTCCTTCTCCTTCGGCAGGCAGGTCGTGGGACCTACGAGATACACCACTGCCGGCAGAATGACAAAGACGAAGAGGAGTACCACTCCCACCGTGATCCATATCTTGCGCGAACGCGTAATGGCTTAACCTCCATACTCAAATCCGAGAATCTCGTGATGACAACTACTTCGCCGCCACATCCCTCTGCTGAAAGAGCCAGATAGCCAGACCGCCTAGCACCAGAATATACGCCGTCAGAACCAGAAACGCGTGAGTCGCGCTGGGCAACGCATTCAGGATGTCGCCGGCATCGCCGCCGGTTGCGTCTCCCATCGTTATCCACGCGCCTGCATTCCACCCCAGCATGTAGGAAACAGCTGTCTGGAGCCTTTTAGATATCTCCAGAAAGGCAAACGCGGCAGCAGTGTCAGCAAGGTACAACACGACTGATATGGCCATTCCGGCAGCCGACGAAGTCGTGAGCACTGTAAAGAAGGTGGCCAGCACTATGTAGGGTAGTAGGAAGAAGCTGGCCTTGCCGAAAGCGATTGGCACGTCGATCCATCTTTGCTGATATCGATACTCCCTCCGGAGCGCCTCCGGCCAGCGCTCCGGCGATCAGGCTGCTGACAGCAGCGAGGGCCATGACGATCAAGAGAGCGCCGGCTACCAGCAGCCAGACCAGCAGCACCTTGCTCGCCAGGTACTGCCAGCGGCCTGTACCCTTGGCCAGGACAGGACGAATCGTGCCCCATAGTCCGTACCTATGACGGAGGCTGTCAGTATGATAATAAGAATCACGCTGACCTGACCGCAGACCACGGTGACAGAATTGACGAGGGCCTGAGGTAGTTTCAAATCGGCGTATCCTTCGCTGCTCGGACTTATGCGGTAGAACACAAAGTTGGACCATACACCGAATACCTGCGCGAACAGCAGAATAATGGCCAGAATGAACCACGGCATCCAGCGTTTCCGGAGCTTGAACCACTCCCATCGCATCAGGTTCAAGATGTGGCCCATCATGAAGTCCTCCCTGGCCCGGGATCGCCGTCATTGCCGGTGACTTCCAGGAAATAGTGCTCCAGCGACACGTGGACCGGCGACATCTCTTTCACCGCCACGCCTTGGTCCGACAGGGCCGCAGTCAATTCCCAGGACCGGTCCGGCGGGGCTTCGGCTACCAGGTATCCATTCTCTGCAGTGACTCCGGCCACCCACGGGAGTGACGAAATGACGGCGGCAGCCTTCGTATTATCGGTGGTATTCAGCCGGATGGCCTCCTTCCGGTGCAGCAACTCACGAATCGCGCCCTGGGCTATAAGTCGTCCTCAGGACAGAATGGCGATGTTATCACACATCTGTTCTACTTCATGCAACAGGTGGCTGGAGAGCAGCACGGTATGTCCTTCCGCGCCCAAGCGGCTTATCAGCTCGCGCACTTCCGCCATGCCCGCAGGGTCCAGCCCATTCGTCGGCTCATCCAGGATAAGCAGTGTCGGATCGCCCACCAAGGCACAGGCGATGCCCAGCAGCTGTTTCATGCCTTGGGAGTAGGTGGAGAACAGGCTTCCACCGCGATCAGCCAGGCCCACCATTTCCAGGAGCTTGTCGATCTCTTTGCAGTCGCCGCCTCCGCTGAGTCCCTGGAAGTACTGTAGATTCTCCCGGCCTGAAAGGTAGGGATAGAGGGCCGGGGCTTCAACCAGGGCACCCACATGGTGAAGCGCCTCCTGATGCCCCCTCGCGGTTTCCTGGCCCAGAAGACGAAAGGTCCCGGAAGTGGGAGCCACCAAGCCCAGCACCATACTCATGGTAGTCGTCTTGCCGGAGCCACTGGGACCGAGGAGACCGAAGACACCGCTGCGAGGCACCTGAATTGACAGGCGGTCTACTGCAAGAAGAGACCCATAGCGCTTGGTCAACGCATGGGTCTCAAGAACAGGATCGTCCATACATCTACGACCTTTTCATATTGTAGAATGTACCCATGAAGCCGTCAACGCATTACTTGGCTGCCGAATTCCGCACACTCTCCAACGGCTCTTCACCAGATACACCGCATCTCCAACACTCCCTGCCACCAGGAACGGTTGCATCTCTCAGGTTGGACAGACATCCACCCCCCTTTTCCCCCACTGTGAGACCATAAGCCCTGAGCTGATGTAGCTGTGGCCTGGATCTATGCGGGCAGACGGTGCGACTGGATGATGGCTTTTGTGAGGTGGCTGGTCCATTCGGACAATATCATGGGCGTTCGCTTGATGTCAATATGTACTGGCACAGTCACTGGAGATTGAAACCTACCCTGTGAGACAAGAAGCGGTGTCAGCCGCCGAGTGTAAGGTGGCTACGGTGAGAGATTGCTGATGAGGAGAGACTAAGGCCACTCCCTCGTTGGATGATGTACTGCAAACACGATCAGCGATATCAGGAATATCATGATGACAGCCAAGATGAGGTATCTTGTGAAAGCACTATCTTTGTTCACTATGGATCGAAGAAGCAAAGCTACAAGAGCCAGCACAAGCAGGATCTGCCTGACCAACTCAAGCAGCAATGACGTGCTGCCACTTGCCCAATCGACGGCAACTAGCACTATGCTAGCTATGGCCAGCAACAACACGGTTGCCAGAATTAGCCGGTTAGCCAGTTTCACATTCTTAATCATGAACCACACTCCTGTGCCAGGATTAGGCTCAGGAATTCCTGAACGTCGATAATCTTACCATGATCGGCTCTATTGAGACAATCAGTCACAAGATCGACAGAAGCATCCGGGTTGATTTCCAGACCCAAAGCGATGATTCCTGCCATTATGGCGCAAGATACCGAGGTTCCGTGTGAACACTTGATGACAGTATTACCATCTTCATTGATGGATAGGGTCTCAATATCCTCCCCGGGTACAGAGATGCTCTTGTTTTCAGAATAACTGCTGAAGTCGCATAGAATACCCTTCTCGTCCTCGGACGCCACGGCGATGACGTTCGACATACTCGCCGGGAAGAGCAGGTCCTTTTCCGCATAGTCCCCCGCCGTGGCCACCACTATGACATTACTGCCGTTGGCATAGTCTATGGAGTCAGCTACGCTTTTGTTGTAAAGATGGCTGCCCAGGCTCTGACATACTACGTCGGCGCCGTGATCGACCGCCCAGCGAATTCCCTGCGCCAGGCTCTCAGGGCTCTACTAGTCCATATTCGTTTGTGGCTTCTATGGGCATTATGACGGCTCCAGGGGCTATGCCATATATGCCGGACTCCCTATCACAACAGGCAGCGGAGATCATTGCCGTTCCATGCCCGTGCTCATCTGTAACATCGCTGTCCTGTTCCAGGACGTTGTAAGGCGCTACTATCCTGTCCAAGTTTGCCTCGTACAGTTCCGCGCATAGTCCGGAATCAATGAAGGCGATGGTCACCCCCGCACCATCGGCGGTCCCCCATGCACTATCCATTCTCATTTGGTCAATGTACCACGGCAACCTGTTTTCAGAGCAGCCGAAGGAAAGACAGACTGCTAGGACAAGGATTGAACCAAGTAGTGCCGCCGCTAGGTTTCGAGGAACCCTATGTCCTGAATCCACGCTTTTCATTCTAGTTCAGTCTAGTTCTGCTGAGTATCGCCCCTGGATACTCCGGAGTATCCAGGGGCGATAACTACTAGTGCAATCTAGGAATGCCCCTCAACACGATTGACTGCTGGCACCCATTAGGACAACACCACCAGGGAACTTCAAATGAACGCCGCAACCATTATCATATGCATAAAGAATCACACAGCCAACACCGATAAAGGCGGCTAGCGCCACGGCAAGTGGTCCAGAGATTGCCAACACCAGCGCGTGGGATTCGTAGTGGAGACCCAGAGTGGTGATTCGGGTCAAATATTGGGATTTCAGCTCCGCTGTTGTGCTGTGCCTGTCGATTTGACAGTTGTTGTATGGGTTCGGTTGCCAGGCATGGCCAGTTGGATGAGACGAGGGGGTGCGTACGAACCGTCAACCCGGGGAGCAAACGTATTGAGGCATTCTACACACATCGTGTAGCACAGCGAAGGCTATTGAAGAATGGGAAGATGACTATCCCTCGGCATTCTATCAAGCTCAAGCTGAGGGGATCGTTCATGCTTTGAGGTTTCCATGGCCGAGAAGAGACAATGCAAGTGCGGAGTGCATGTGCTCGACTTGGGAATCGGTAATGGTGAGCTCGCGGTACAGCTCGACGATGCGAGGGACGTCTCTCTCTTCGGCCAGCCTGATGCACGGCGCTTCGTTCATGCCTGGTCCTCCACTGTCATTCTCGCTGACCACTTGCCGGGGCCGGCCGATCCGGACAGCAGGAACTTCACCTTCCGGCCCTGCGTCAGGTGCTCCTCTGATTCCCGCCGTAACCGGCTGAAATCAGCTTCCTCCAGGAACGCTTTCAGCAGATCCCACCGCTCCTCAAGCCCCGGCGACTCGTCGCCGGACATGATCTGGCTCATGATCGCAGCGTACTCCTGCTTGGCGCGGGTCTGCACGCAGTGATCGAGGTCGGGGATGATCTCGATTCTTGCAGGCTCATTCCGGGAGTTGATCGTCATTCTGGCACCTGCACCCGCGCTTCGCGCCGCCCCTGCGAGCACTGGAGATCGGTCAATATCTCAGAAATATCCTTCACCTTCATCTTTTCGTCAAGTCCCTCAGTCTTCAGTGCGTCCTCAAGCATCATAAGGCACACCGGGCAGGCTACAGCCAGAACGTCGGCTCCCGTGCCATACGCTTCCCGGACCCTCGCATTGCTTGCCTGGTCCCTTCCTTTGGCAGAGATGCCAGTGTAGAAATTGCCGCCGCCCCCACCGCAACAGAACGCGGTCTTGCGGGTCCTCTCCATCTCCACCAGTTCGATCCCGGGAATAGAACGCAGAATCTCCCTGGGAGCATCGTATTCACCGTTGTGCCTCCCCAGGAAGCAGGGGTCGTGATACGTGACTCTTCCCTCAAACCGCCTGGCGACCCGCAGCGCTCCGGCGTCCATCAACTGTCCTATCAACTGCGTGTAGTGCAGCACTTCAAATTCCGTTGAATACTCTTTCCTCATCACGTTGTACGAATGTGGCGAAAGCGTAACTATCTTCTTCACGCCGAGTTCCCTGAACTTCTCGACGTTCCTGTCACGCTGCCTCTCGAAGAGCCCTTGCTCGCCCAGGAGTCGCACCTCGTTCCCATCACATTCCTCCTCCGGCCCAAGGATGCCGAATGAGACTCCGGCCTTCAGCAGCAGGCTTCCCAGCGCCCTGGCAGAGCTCCGGCTGCGGCTATCGTACGAGCCGACGCATCCAACGTAATAGAGGTACTCGTCCCCCTTCTCGAACTGCTTCAAAGACAGCCCATTCGCCCAATCGCCCCTGGTTTCCCTAGCCTCCCGAAAGGCATTGCCGTAGAGATAGACGTTCTCCAGGAACTGGCTCACCATCTTGGGCAGACCCAACTGTGTGTCCACCACGTCTTCCCTGGCCTGCCTGAACATTTTCACCAGGTCCTTGCCGAACTCGAACCGGCACGCTTCAACGCAGTTGCCGCACATGGTGCACGAGTATATGATCTCGGAAAGGTGGTCGGTCCATTCAATGCTCTTGGTCACCAGGGCGGCCCTGATCAGCCAGTTCAGCCCGCCCGGCGAATAGGTCTCCAGACGGAAGCGATGGTACATGGGGCAATTGAACCCTACTGGAGAGTAGTCGTAGGTCAGCTTGCAGAAGCCGCAACGGAAGCACCTGTGCACCAGGGTCTTGTAGTCCACTTCGGCCATATCACTTGCACCAGTTCCCAGGGTTCATGATTCCGTTGGGGTCCATCGCTCTCCATATCCTCTTCATGAGTTCGTACGTGTTCGGCTCCATCTTCTCGATGATTTGGCTTTGTGCGGCCACTTCGGCCTTCCAGGGAATGCCACCCATCTGGAGAACTGCCTCGTTCGTTTCCCTCATAGCCTTCCTGGCCCGTTCGACTTCCTGCTCTTCGGCGCGATTGAAGGGATAGACGAAACCGAACATGGCGCTGTGGCAATAGCCCAGGACCTGTATTCCGGCGGAGAAGTCCATGCCGAGCCGTTGTGCAATCTCCATCCCCTTCCTCCAGGCTTGCGGGATCATGTCCACCGGAAGAATGGCTCCGCAGTACCTGAAGCCGCCCCCTCTCTCGAAATCGGCTGCCAGCGCCGGGCTGACGTATGGCGGCTTCTCCACAAACCGGCTCTTGAGCGGGTCCCATACGGGATAATCGAAGTTCACTTTCTCCTGTTCGTAGCCCGCCGCGATCTTCTTCAACACCGCCCTCTTATAGGCGATCTCCTCATCCAGGTCACCGGTGACGCTCGCAGTCACGTACTTGTGCGACTCATGACTGGCTGATGCGAAGCCGACGACGAAGAGGTTGTCCACCATGTCCATATCGGCGATCTGGTTCAGCACCTCGGGCACCAATTCCAAATCACTCACGCGGTAGCCGACAACATCCAGCAGCCTTCTCTTTGGAAATAGCTTCAGTGACAGCTTGGTAATAATGCCGGTTGTGCCATTCCACCCGCAGAAGAGGCCGGTCAGATCCGGAAGGGGGCCTTTGCAGAACGGCCAAGGCGAGACGCAACCTGCCCCGATATTGCAGGTTTCGCCAGTGGGGAGCACGACTTCCAGGCCGTTTATGTGATGAGAGTTGTTGCCGTAGCGCAGTGATAGACAGCCGTGTCCGCGTATCACCATGTTCCCGACGATGGTGGCCATGGGAGGTGCCTCGGGACGGGAATGCTCCATCTCAGGACAATTCTTCTCCAGGTATGATCCGAGCTTCCCCTGGGTGACTCCCGCCTCAATCACCACGTATTTTCGCCGCCGGTTCAGTTCCAGTATCCGGTCCATTCTCTTCATGTCTATCACAATGCCACCGTTGACCGGCAGGCCGAGCCCGTTCAGGGTCAGATTGGCCCCCATCGGTGTGATGGGCACCCCGTATTGATTGGCCAGCATCACTACTTTCTGAACCTGTACGGCAGTCTGGGGCATGACGACGTAGTCAACTTTGCGCGGCCCTTCCGTTCCGGAATCAACGGAGTAGATGTACAGTTCCTCCGGTCGATTCGAGGCGTAGTCCTCGCCGACGATATCGATCAGCGAGCGATAGGCCGGGTCATCGTGTATGGTCATAGTAGTCCCCTTTTCGTTGCATCGAGGCATGCATTCGTGAAGCAGTTGATTCCGGTACTACCGGCGACAAAGCATAGGCCCTGCGTGCCTCCCAGTCAAGGAGTAGGGCCACAATCAGGAAGGGGAGTTGCCTGTCCCGACGCTCTGGCTCCCCAGCCTCTCCAGCAATCGAGGAACGAACCACTTGGTGAGGGTCACCAGTGTCAAGACCGGCGGCCTCGAAGGTGCTCCCGGCAGGGAGCTGATATCACAGACGAAGCAGTTCTTGATCCGGGTCTCCAGGTTTGCGTCAACCACCACGCCCATGGGGCACGTGCCGCCGGGATGGCCGAAACTCAGCCCCCCCTTGATGTGGCTGAACCCGGCATGCTTGATGGTCCTGCGCTCGCAGCCCATGGCCAGCAGTATCTTCTCGTTGATGTGGCGGCAGTAGTTCATCCTGTCCTCATCCGCCGGGGTTATGGTCTTGGATACACGGCCCGTGTAAGTGACGCGCCCTACCCCTTCGTCGTGAATCTTGTTCATGATGCTTACCATGCGGGGGTAGTTCCGGTAGACTTTCCAGGCTCCGCCTGCTCCGGATCCCATCACCTGGTACGCAGACCAGAAAAGGCGCGACCATGTCACGTTGGTGGAGAAAAGGCAACCGTTCTTGTCATCCGTGAAGTAGATCGAGGTCCCATGCTCATAGAAATGGCTCTTCAGATCGCCCTTGGGCAGAAGGCCGGTAGAGCCGAAACTCGGGTCGCCGAACAGCCTCAGCCCGGCGCCCCTTATGCCCGACCTGGTCAGGATGCCGGCCGACCCTATGCCCCCGGCCGCGGAGACCACCGTCTGCCCGCGAATCTCGTAGTAGTGACCATCCTTGACGTCCCTGACGATGACGCCGGCCGCAGCTCCGTTCTCGACTATGACACTCCTGACGTCGGTGTAGGTCTGCAGCCTGGCCCCGTGCTCCATGGCCTCCTGGGCGGCGTAGTACCCCATCCACTTGGCGCCCCTCTTGCAGCCGAACGAGGCCGTCTTGCATCCATACTCGCACTTGTCGAAGTTGATGTGCCTGTGGGCAATTTCAAAGGGTATGCCAATGGCATTGGTCGCTTCCAGCATGCGTCTGGTGGTAGGCCCGAGGAACTCATCAGGTGTCTTCGAGACCCATGTTTCCTTCCTGGCCTCCTCCAGGTATGGCCTGAGGTCTATCCCCACCGCATCAAACGCCTCAAGCTGCGGCATACCGGCAATCCCGGCGTAAAGGTACGATCCCCCGCCGATGCCGATACCCAACACCACGCCGTGCCCCTCCAGCGTTGTCTGCCATATGTTGGGGAACTTGGCCCTCACCATGTGCTCTCCATTGAGCATTCCCATCATAGTGCCGATACCCCTTAGGCTGTTGCCGCCCTTCTCTATGAGGACTACCTTCTTTCCTGCCTTTGACAGGTCCTTGGCCAGGACGCAGCCGCATGGGCCGCCTCCCGCTATCACAACGTCGAACCCTTCAAATCTCGTAGTTGCCACAGCCACCTCCATCTATGCCTTGCTTCCCCGCCTTCGGACTCTGTCAGTGCCGAAGCCGGCAATCGTGCCCGGCATGGCTACCCTTTGCCGACGTCCGTATGGCCTCTTCCTGAACCGGCCGACGACATGCGCAGGGGGTTGTTGCCGATGCCCATCCCGTGTACAATTATTATTCGGATTTGAATAATCCACCGTAATGATTTATAGCATTAGCGGCGCCTTCAGTCAACAAGTCCCGGCAATACCGGAGTCGTCAGTCCGGCTGGCCGGCGTGGCTGCAGACCTGCGGATTTCCGGCCCATGGTATATTTGCAGGGTTAGAAGCGGTCCCGGGTCTGGAATTGAACATGGCTAGAAGAGTGAATGAAGAAACGGAATACACCCGGTATGTCCCGTTTGTTGGCAGGGACCACAATCTCCGCATGTTGCTCTATCTGACCGAGGCGGCGCTGAACGAGGCAAGGCGGGCCCAGGTAACCAAGGCGGGATTGGCGCTGGCCGATGCCGATGTTCTCTTCCTGGTCGGTTGTCTCGAAGAATCGGTCACACCCGCTACGCTGTCGCGGTGGCTGAAACGGAAGCCTTCGACCCTCTGCGAACAACTGGATCGCCTGGAGGCAAGGGGACTGGTGAAGCGATTGCCGATCGAAGGCAACAACAAGTCCATTAGAGTGGCGTTGACCGAGCAGGGACAGGCGTCTCTTCAGAGAACCAAGGAAGAGGACGTTATGCCTTCCATAGTTGACTCCCTGTCTGAGAACGAGTATCGCCAGCTCTGGAGTTTGCTTGAGAAGCTGAAAGAGAGGGCGCTGGCGCGTACCAAGTCTGCGGAGAGATCCGCTAGACCATGACAGTCAGCACATGGCTGGGCCCTCGTTCGCCCAGAAACAGGCGCCCTGGACAACCTAGAAGAACAGACGGAAGCAATGCGCCTGGACCTCAAAGCCCATGGAGCCGTACAGCTTGTGCGCCTCCTTGCGCCTGAGATCGCTGCAAAGCTCCACCATGTGGCAACCCGACTCCCTGGCGAGGCCCACAGCGTGTTCCAGCAGCACCCGACCCAGGCCTCTCCTCCGGTGTTTCTCCGTCACTATGAGGTTCTCCAGGAAAGCAAACGGGGTGCCGTTATGTGAGAGGTTGGGGATTATCAGCAGCTCGATCGTGCCCACAACCTCGCCCTGCAGTTCGGCCACAAACAGCTTCTGTCTCGGATCGGAGCGGATCTCGGCGAAAACGAGTTGGTAGTCGGCCGCGGACGGATTCCGGCTGTGCTCGACTTGGGAATCGGTAATGGTGAGCTCGCGGTACAGCTCAACGATGCGAGGGACGTCTCTCTCTTCGGCCAGCCTGATGTGCGGTGCTTCGTTCATCATGGTTCCTCTACTACCATTCTCGCCGACCATTTGCCGGGAGATCCGGACAGCAGGAACTTCACCTTCCGGCCCTGCGTCAGGTGCTCCTCCGATTCCCGACGCAGCCGGCTGAAGTCGGCTTCTGGCTCATGACTGTGGTGTATTCCTGCCTGGCGCGGGTCTGCACGCAGTGCGAAAGGTCCGGGACGAGCTCAATGCGCATCACATCCGCCCTCCGCCCCCCGATCGCGATTTCCACATCTCCTCTTGCTCCCGCCTGAGCGCCGCTATCTTATCGTTCGAGTAGCCGAGCAGTCCCCGGAGCACCTCGTCGGTGTTCTGTCCCAGCGTGGGCGGCGGTGTGTGGTTTCCTGCCTCGACCTTGCCTATCTTGATGGGACACTCTATTCCCCTGACCTCACCCAGCGAGGGGTGCTTCATGGCAACAATGGTCCCGTTGTGAGTCACCTGGGGGTCATTGATGGCCTGGTCGAGGCTGTTGACCGGCCCTGCGGCAACATCCTCTCTTCGCATCACCTCCAACCAGTGCTCGGTGTCCTCTTGCCGAAGAGAATCCTCTATCAAGTCCTCAAGCTCTTTCTTGTTCTCGAATCTCCCATCCACCGTGCTGAACCTGGGGTCTGTGATCATCCACTCCTTCCCGATGACCTTGGCTATGCGCGGCCAGCTTGGCCCCAGCACCATGTAGCCGTTTCTGGTCTGGAAGACACCTACCATTGGTGCCCTCGGATGTCTCGAACCGCAGGCTCTGGGAGGTTCCCCGCTGATGAAGTACGACTGGAAATCCGAGGCCATATAGTACATGATGGCATCCAGCATGCTCACAGCCACGTTGCCGCCCTGGCCCGTGCGTTCCCGGCGCAACAAGGCGCAAAGAACTCCTGTGACCGCGAAGAAGCCCGCCGCCAGGTCGGCCGCATGCAAGGGCATTCTCATGGGCCGTCCGCCCGGTTCCCCGCAAAGGCTGTACGCTCCGCTCAACCCCATGGGTATATCATCGTAGGCCGGATGGTCGCGGTACGGTCCGGAAGGACCGAAACCGGTGATGGAGCAGGAGATGATACGGGGGTTGAGGCTCTTGAGCGTCTGATAGTCACCCTGCAGCCTCTCCAGAACGCCTGGCCTCAGGTTGTCGAACACTACGTCTGACACCTTCACCAAGTCGTGGAAGGCGACTCTCCCCGATTCTGAGTACAGATCCAGGACCACGCTCTTCTTGTTTCGGTTCACCGCCAGATAGAAGAAACCGTCAGCGCCAAGGCGCGGCGTGGAACCCCGCGAGAAGTCGCCCGATGGCGACTCGATCTTGATCACTTCAGCGCCAAGATCGCCTAGAAGCTGGCTGCCCGAAGGCCCGGCCACTGCATGGCTGAGATCGACTATTCTCACGTCATTCAAGATGCCAATTCTGCCCAAGTGCCTGACCTCCTGTCTTCCGATCAGATATCCCCAACATCCGTCTACCTCTTCCTCATGATGAAGAAGACCGAACAGCAGCTCGCCGGGTCCCTCTTGAACACATCGATTTCCTGTTGCTCCTTGTCCAGCAGGGCCAGCATGTCGCGGTCGCCCTCGCACTTGGCTCGGGTTTCGTCAATCAGTCTCCGCATCGGGAAGAAGTACTCCTTCTTCCAGGTCTGTTCGTCCAAGTTGAAATAGCCGAGCAGTTCATATCCGCAGGCGGGGATTTCGTCCAGCTTCTTGGCCAGACCATTTTTGTCATCGTGCACCACAAGATAGCCCTTCGGCTTCAACATTTGCCCCCACTCGGTCAGCCCTCTCTTGAAACCGATACACTTGATGGATCCCTCGGCCCAGATGATGTCGAAGCTCTCTTTCGGAAAATCCATGTCCGACATCGAGCAGATCAGGGCCTCGACCCGGTCGGAGATCCCGGATTCCTTGGCCTTCCGCTTGAGCCTCTCGATGGCGTCCTGGTCTATGTCTAGAGCTGTAATATGGCCGTTGCTCAACTCCGCCAGCTTCATGGTTGGTACGCCTGAGCCACAGCCCACATCCAGAATCCTTGGCTTGTCCCTCTTGGGAAGCATCTGAAAGGCCTTCACCGTGAACTTGTTCAGGCGCTCCCTGACGCAGTCTTTGGCAGTCTGGAAATCTACTTTATCCAAGGTTACCTCCTAAAGTGGTTATGTTCCCGCTTGCTGATTGTTGCGCTTGCCATACCGAAAGCGTGGGTGTCACGTACACACCGACGCCGATCAGGGGCGCACCTACCCCATCTTGATCTCCCATCTGTAGGGGATGGAGGGATCGTCATAGGCAATCCGGTATTCGTCGGGATTCTCATACTTGTAGAGCTGAGTGGGGACATTCACAACGATGGCTGTCTCTCCGCCGACAGGCGTGAAACCGTGATACACGTCATTGGGAATCTTGAGCAGGATAGGATTCAGGGACCCCATGACAAACTCATTCACCATGCCCTTTGTAGGTGAGCCATCCCGGGGATCGTAGAGAGCGACCTTGGCCATCCCGCTGATGCAAATCAGGTGGTCGGTCTGGTGTTTGTGGTAGTGCCAGGCCTTGACCACCCCTGGATAGCAGGCCGTGACGTAGGTCTGCCCGAATTTTTCAAACTCCTCCCAGTCTGAGCGGAGCATCTCCATCAGCCAGCCACGCTCATCAGGTATAAGACGGAGCTTGCGTACCTGCACACCGGATATGAAGTCCATTCAACCTCCTGCGATGCCAGCCCGAAATTGCAGCCGTCCGGGCGACCACACAATGACGCGGCTTAACTCACATACCACTCTAATGTGTGTAATCGAGAACTTCGATTTCCGGCCCTATCCTGATAGCAGAACCCTAGATCGCGACCACGCTGCCGCTGTTGTTAAAGAAGAAGCCGGGCCCGAACTCCTGGGCCAGCCGCATGGCTGCCGGCATGCCGGTGCAGTGTGATACCCCCAGTCTTTCCACTCCAAACTCCCGCAGTGTGGCGATCGTCATCTCCATCTGCAACTCTGACGCCCGGAGGAGGTGAGTCCCGCCAATGACGCAGTGTATCTTCTCCACGCCAGTGATGCTCCGGGCGTGGTGGAGGGTATTGATGATCCCTCGGTGGGCGCAGCCCAGCACGACCAGCAGCCCCAGCCCTGTCTTGACGAAAATGGCTTGGTCGTCCCGCAGCGGGTCAGGGATAATCTGTCCATTCTCCCGGACGCACAACCCCGGATCGATGCTCTCGAAGTCGGTGATCATAGGTATCTCACCGCTGGTGACCACGTTCTCTGAGAGCCACACCGGCTCGCTGGTCAGTTGAAAATCGGCACCCAGGCTCTCCAGCTCTGCCCTTTGAAAAGGGATGCCGATATATAGAGATGACTCATCCCTGCCCATCTGGATGAACTTGGCGTCAAAGGCATCAGGATGGGCAATCACTTTCACCCGCTTCCCGATCCTGGTCAGCACCTCCCGCAGGCCACCCGTGTGGTCGTAGTGGCCGTGGCTGAGCACTATGGCATCGATTCGATCCCAGTTAATACCCAGGAGACCGCCGTTGCAGGCAGCCGAGATGCTGGCTCCGGCATCCAGCATTATCTTCTTATCATCCTTCTCCACCAGCACGCTCAGGCCCCACTCACCCAGCAAACCCCGTGGTCTGACAGAGGCCGAGTTTTCACTCAACGTTGTGACACGGACTTCCATGTTTCTCTACCTCCTATCGGAATTTCTCCATGGGTGAAGAGCACCGTCAGATTCATTACTTCTTGTAGGCCCTTTTCCACGGTTCATTGCGGTAAGCGAGGTAATCCTGGATGGCCTGCTTCAACGTGTTCGCCGCCAGAAGAGCGCAGTGAACGCTGTCTTCCGGCAATCCGCCCAGCGCATCCAGCACGTCCTGTTGCTCGATGCGAAATGCCTCACCGGCCCGCTTCCCTTTGGCCAGTTCAGTCACCATGCTGCCAGCGGCAATCGTGGTGCCGCACCCATCGGTCCAGAACGAGGCGTGTTCTATGACCCCATCGTTGACTCGGAGCCATATCTCCATGGTGTCGCCGCAGGGTCCGGTGATCCGGGCCTGGCCGTCAGCATTGTTGATCAGCCCGGCGTTCCGGGGGTTCCTCATATGGTCGATGGCTGTCTCAGAGCAGGCGGATTCCGTCTGCTCCGTAGCGTCCTGCTTGTTTCTGTTGTGACTGTTGGTCATTTCCCCTTCGCGTCCGGCATTAGCGGCTTTGGCTCCTTTCTTCCTCTTTCCGACGCGGCTTTGACAAACGCTTTGCCCAGATCAGCAATCAATGGCGAATTGTAGAGCTCCAGGTCGCCGTCATCGCACATCCTGGCCAGCTCAGGGTCGATGGGCACCTGCGCCAGCAACGGGGCGTCGGCTGCCTTGGCCATCTCTTCCGCCTTGCTCTTGCCGAAGACATCGAGTCGCTTCCCGCTGTCCGGCAGAACCAGATAGCTCATATTCTCCACTACGCCGATGACGGGTATCTTCATGTCATGGCACATCTGGAGGGCCTTGCGCACCACCATGGCGGCCAACTCCTGGGGGCTGAAGACTATGACCACACCGGAGACGGGTAGCGACTGGAGGACGGTCAAAGGCGCATCAGCGGTGCCCGGAGGCAGGTCCACTATCAGGTAGTCCAGCTTGCCCCAGAGGACTTCCTCCCAGAACTGGGTGATGGCTTTGCCGATCAACGGTCCCCGCCAGATGACGGCGTCATCTTCATGAGGCAGGAACAGATTCATGGAGATCATCTCGATGCCCACCTTGGTAGAGACAGGCATGATGCCGCTGTCGCTGCCCGTTGGCCTCTCGGTCATGCCAAACATGCGGGGGATGCTTGGCCCGGTGATGTCACCGTCCAGAATACCGGCGTCGAGGCCTTGCCGGGCGAGAGAGAGCGCCAGAAGGCTGGTTACCAGGGACTTGCCTACACCTCCCTTTCCGCTCATCACAGCGACCACATGTTTGACCTCGTTCAATTCCGGGGGATTGGCTTCGATGAACTCCATCTCCACCCGGTCCACATCGGGCAATTCCTTCAGGGCTTCCTCTACTTTGCTCTTGACCCATTCACGCGCGCCTTGGTAGAGCGCCGTTGAGGCGATGCCCACCTTCACCATGTGGTCTGCCACAGTCACGTTTCTTACCATATTCATCCTGGTCAGACTGCGCATAGCGCCGGGCACGAGAATTCCATCGAGGCTTCCTCTTACTTGCTCTTCAGTTGCCATTTTCTTCACTCCTGTCTAACCGTCTTGCGGAATCCGAATCTGAGTTGTGAATCTCCGACACCTTCCAGTGTACCCTTTCGAGCGGTTTCGGATTGCCTGCAGCCCGAATAGATTCTGACTGCCTCCGGTAATCTGGCGCTAGCGGGCACTCAGTGATCACACGCGTTGTCACCTGTCACCAGCATGCCGCTCAGATGGCTCAAGACTGCCTTCTCCGGATCGGATTCCATGGCGCCAACGACAACCCCAATGCGGTTCTCCTGGAAGAGCATCTGCGCTCGGGATCCCATGCCGCCGGCGATGATGAATTGGACGCCCTGCTGGGCCAGCCATCCAGGCAGAAGCCCCGGCTGATGCTCAGGCGATGGGACCATCTGTTTCTTGATGACCTTTCGGCTCTTCTCGTCAACATCGATCAGGGCGAACTGCTCACAGTGGCCGAAATGCGGCGAAAGAATACCACCGGTCACCGGTACTGCATACTTCATAACAACCTCCATCTACTCACTTGTCCTTATTTGGTATCGTGGTTTCCCGCCTTCAAAAGATATGCTGACTGTCACTTTCTTGCCATCTGAGAGAAGCCTCTCTGACTCATCTCGAAGTCTCTTCATGTCAGGCGACTGGAGAAACTCCACCAAGGCTTCGTAAGTCCGCTTCATCTCCTGGTTATCAGTCTCTCCGCCGAGGAGCGCCCTGAGACACTCGGTGTATTCCTGGTCTGCCAGGCACTTGAGGCACCTTCCTGGTATCTCCCTGGTGGAGTATCCGGGCGTCAGCTCAATATCCCTCATGCCCTCACCTTCGGTGGCATCCGTGATCTGTATGACAGGGGGGCGAGTCACAGCGCTCCGCCCGACCACAGCAGGTCTCTCCCGGTGATTTCGTGTCCATCCTCACCGTGTATGACCCTGAGAACAGTCTTTCCAGGTTAAGACTGCCGCAACTTGGACACGCGTTAGCTCGACCGTGTTCGCTCCTCAGAAATACCTCAGACACGACGCCGCAATCGCGGCATTTGAAGTCATAGATCGGCACTTCCTGCCTCCTTTCCGCAACGACAATTGACTGGATGATCCTCGGCATCGGGCAGTCTGTCCGCGAGACTGAAGATCACCTCTCTCTTAGTGTCGTTTCCTAGTCGCTGCTCTCTTCCTCTCTGATGGCCTTGTTGATATCGTCGGCCCACAGGCAGTCAGTGACCTCTACGCGGACCGACTTCACTCCCTCTATCTCTCGCAAGCTGAACCGTATTTCCTGGGCCAGCTCCAGCGCCAGCGGACAGACAAAAGAAGATGGGCGGAACTCCACTTTCACCTCGCCGTCCTCGTTGGCGCTCAAGTTCTGGACAAGGTCCATTTCCACGAGGTCCATTCCGGTCTCGGGGTCGATCACCATTTTCAGTCTCTGCTTCACACGATCCTCAATGCTCATGTCTATTCCCCCAGCTTGTTCAGTACACTCTGCCACAATGCCTCTATCTTTCCGGCCACCCCATTGTGAGAGTACTCCACTACAGACAGACCTCTGACCAGAGCCTCGGTAACTGAAGTGTCGAAGGGAATCTGGGCCGCCACTTCAATCCCCATGGTGCGGCACTGATCCGCAATCCGGCGGCTGTTCTCCTTATTCACATCGAACTTGTTGATGCAGACCATGGCGGGGACATCGAAGTGCTTACACAGGCCGACGACCCGCTCCAGGTCATGCATTCCTGAAAGGGTGGGCTCGGTGACCAGCAGAACAAGGTTGACCCCGGACAGTGACGAAATGACCGGGCAGCCTATGCCGGGCGGCCCGTCGATAATGATATGCGCCAGATTCTCCTTCTTGGCAATGATACGGGCCTGGTTGCGCACTACGGTCACCAGCTTCCCCGAGTTCTCCTCGGCTATCCCTAGTTGAGCATGCACCAGCGGACCATGGCGCGTGTCAGAGATGAACCAGTGCCCGGCCATCCTCTCCTTCATGGTGATGCAGCGCTCCGGGCAGACGTGGGTGCAGAACGCGCAGCCTTCGCAGGCCAGTGGGCTGACGACGAAGTCCTTTATGGCATTGAAGCGGCAGACCGTCTCGCACATGCCGCAGTGAGTACAGAGCTTCTCATCTATCAGAGCAGTCTGGCCGCTCCAGAACTCTCTCTTCTCTTTGACCGATGGCTGCAGGAGCAGATGCAAGTCTGCGGCGTCTACGTCGCAGTCAGCCAGGACCTTGCTGGAACCGAGCGCCGCAAAACAACCGACGAGGCTTGTCTTGCCTGTGCCGCCTTTGCCGCTGAGAACCACTAGCTCTTTCATCAGCCTATCCGTTCCGTATCGCGGGCTTCATCTGAGACCCCAACCGATCAAGAATCGCACCGAACATACCCAGAAAACGCGGGCGCCATTCCGGCATGCCTTCGACGAGGGTTTGCCCTCTCGAATAGAGACCGGCGATGCGGCTGTCCAGCGGGATGGTGAGGAGGACCGGTATGTTCTCTCTCGAACAATATTCCTCCACCTTCCCATCGCCGACCCCGGCGCGATTGATCACCACCCCACACGGTATAGCCGTCTTTCTGGCCATCTCTACGGCCAGGACAAGATCATTCAGTCCAAACGGCGTAGGCTCTGTCACCAGCAGGCAGAAGTCACTGCCGCGTATGGCTTCCACGACGGGGCATGACGTTCCGGGAGACACATCGATGATGGCCACCCTGTGGGAGTCAACATGCTGCTTTACTTTCCGGATAACGGGCGGGGCTATAGCCTCTCCGACAGACAGCCGGCCGTGCACGAAATCCACTCCGTCTGCACGGCCCAGTTCCACCGCGCCGATCTCCTTGCCCTGCTCGGATATGGCATGCTCAGGGCAGAGATAGCTGCAGGCGCCGCATCCGTGACAGAGTTGCGGGAAGATCAGGACCTTGTGCTTCAGAACAGCGATCGCCCTGTAGGCACATACTTCGGTGCAGCGGCGGCAATGTGTGCACTTCACCTCATCCACCACTGGGACCGGAATACAGACGGCTTCCCTCTGTACTATCTCGGGCTTGAGGAAGATGTGGGCGTTCGGCTCCTCGACGTCACAGTCGAGCAACTGCACCCTGAACCTGTCTTTCAGTGACAGGGCCAGGCTGGTGGCTACCAGGGTCTTCCCTGTGCCTCCTTTGCCGCTGGCAATCGATATGATCATCCTATCCTCTGATCATGGCTCTGCCGCATTTGGGGCAGCTGATGCTGGCGCAGGGCGATGCCACCCGATGCGGCACCTTTGCTCCGCAGCTGGGGCACACGCAGTTCCCGCCTGGTCCGGCACCCGCCCTGGTACCTCCCATACGGCCCCGACCACCCCCTCCACGACCTGGTCCTCTTACCGTTCCGGGGCCACCCCCGCCGGGAGGCCCGCTTCCATCTCTCGCTGGCATGATTCACCTCCTGCAACTCGTCCATGGTTACTGTGTACCAGCCGCCATGGAAGCCACTCATGGCCGCTAGGCTCCCGCACCCTTCAGGCCGTGATGCGCGTCAACGGATGGCTTGGAGGACGCCAGGAGTCGCCCGGCCTTGTAAGCTTCAATGGCTTCTCTTATTGTGCCGCTAACGTTGGTGATTACCTGGACACCGGCCGCGGAAAGCACCTGGTAGGCATTTGGCCCACAGTCACCCGTCAGCACGACGCGGATGCCCTTGTCGAGGATCATTTGAGCTGTGGCGATCCCTGCCCCGCCACCGGCTGCGGCGCTGGCATTTTCCATGACCTCGTGCAGCGAAGTCTCTGGGTCGAAGATGATGAAGTGCCGGCTCCGACCAAACCGGGGGTCCACCTGGTCCGTCAGTTCGGTTCCTGTGGCTGAAATGGCTATTCTCATAGCGCCTCCTTTCCGTGTGTGTATGACTCTCGCCTGTCTCCCAGTTCCTGGAGCCCCTTCTAGATCTGTTCCAATTGATTGCTCACCACCCGGGCCTGGCCGGGGGCACCACGCACCTCCCTGCCTTCCCCGTCCGCAGCCTCTGCCGAAGCTGCCGGGACGGATGGACAACGCATTCGGGCTGTGGCAGCGAGGGCACAGCGGATGTCCGGCCCCCAAGTCCTCAGTTGGCAACTCCCATTCATGCCCGTCTTCCGTGCACCTGAAACGCCGCATGACCAGTTCGAAGTTGCCGCCTTCTATCCTTATCGCCTTGCCGTTAAGCAAGGCATCGGCTACTTTCTGTCGGGCGGACGCCAAGATGCGCTGGAATGTGGGGCGCGATATGCCCATCTTGTCCGCCCCCTCCTCCTGTTCCAGACCTTCCAGGTCCTTCAGACGGATGGCCTCAGCCTCGTCCAGGGAGAGAGTGACTTCCTCCAGCACGCGCATAGGTGTCCCTACCGGCTTGAAGAACGTGGCTTCCGGGACGAAAGAAACTCGCCGACACCTTGGGGGTCTACCTCGCACTTGCTTGCCTCCTCACCCTATCACGGCATATTCTGAGCGTATGCTCACAATCATGATAAACTTGCGTCGAGAAGACTGTCAAGTGACTGGAGTCACATCACAGTTCTGGATGGGGGCGGTACATGCTGCAATCTTCTGAGCTTGTCAGGGATGCGCCGTCCGAACTTGACCCTGTCTTCTTCTTCGTTTCTTCTGTACTGGCTGCTTTTCGGCTACGACCACGGTGAAGCCGGCATCAGGGGAATAGCCTTCCACAGGCCTCTCCACACGGCGCACTCTCTCCGGTTTCTCAAACAGCGTCGACACCACCCTCTCCGTCACGAAGCCTGCTTGTGTCAGAAGTCCGGACACCTCGTCAATGCTGTAAAAATTGGCGTAGCGGTAGAAGCGATGGCCGAGGGCTTTCTTGCGCTCGTAGAACTGACCCCACGGGCCTTCTTTCAGGATCAGCCCCAACACTACCTTGCCTCCGGGCATCAGGATGCGGTTGGTTTCCCGCAAGACGCTTCGCGGCGAGTCCAGGAAGCACAAGGTGGCAATCAGGAAGACCGTTCCAAAGGACTCCTCGTCGAAGAGCATCTGTTCTCCGCGGCCCACAAAGGCGTTTACTCCCCGCGTTCTGGCCAGCTCAACCATCTTGATTGATGGATCAACGCCAGCCTCTATGCCGAGCGCCTGCGCGAAGCGGCCGCTGCCGACGCCTATTTCGAGCCAAGGCTTTGGCAGTTCCGGCGCGATCCCTGCCAGTGCCCTCATCTCCGACAGGAAGATGAGGCTGCCTTCTTTGTCGAACCACTGGTCGTACTGTGACGCCAGATCAACGAACGGTGGGAGGACTCCCCTCGTTCGATTTGCAGCCGCCAAGTGTCTCCCGGCTCTGTCAGTTGCCAGCGTCGTCAGAGCGCCCTCCGCATATGTCCTCAGATTCGCCCTCTCCTTCAAGCAGTACTCTGGAGGCATTAAAATCCACCTCTACCAGCCTCCCAGATACCACGCGCACCTCCCCGAACAGCGTCTCTATCTCCACCTGTCCATTGCGGAGCCGCAACGGAGTAACGTCCCGAAGCATTGGTTCGTTGTTCTGCTTGTTCAAATAGACTTTGGCCAGGCACATCGCTGGTTCAATGACCCCCATCAGGGTTGATTGGCCATACGCTCTCAGTTCAGCATCACGCAGATACTATGGACCACCTTCAGGTTGTTGGCCTGACAGAAGCTTATGGCTGTTTCGCTCTCCGAGCCGGGCTGGAGCCAGATGCGATCCAACCCCAACTCCCTGCACTGCTTGAGTATCTCCTCGGTCGCGCTGGGCGGTACCACGAAGTCAACGACGTCTACCCTTACGGGGATGTCTGCGATACTGGGATAGCATTTCAATCCCTCAACCTGTGCGAGCTTGGGATTGACCGGGTAGACTTCGTAACCCCTCTCTTTGAGGTTCTTCACGATCCTGTTGCCGTATTTCTCCGGATTGTCAGTAGCGCCAACTACGGCGAATCTCTTCTGGTCCATGAACTCCTTGATCAGCTCTTGCATGAATCCCACTCCCTGGCAACGTTGATCTGCTTCACCGGCGGCACAGGATACGGTCGATCAGGTGCGCCCGAGCGACTCCTGCTCGACGCACAGATCACCATATCGTTGTGGTCTACTGTCAGGCCTCTCAGACACAGAACCTCAGTTGGCTACTTGTCCTTCGCTGCCAGATCTCGAATTCTGGCTTCTATTCCTTCAAGCGTTCTCTTGAGGGCCTCGGCCTCGCTCTTCAGGTAATCCATCTCCTGCTCGCGGGTCACAAAGTCCGGGCCAAACCTTCGACCGGGATAGCCATACCCGTAGCCGTAACCAGCCCCAGCGCGATGACGTCCTCCATAGGATGGCCAGCCTGCTCTGACCCCCCATGGGCTGCAATATCCCCGGCCTCCGCCGGTCATCGGTCCCATTCCCCCTGGTCCAGTTCTATCAAATCCCGGCATGATGAACCTCCTTTGCCGTCTTAATTGCCTCGATCCTGTCTCTTACTTTGCTGAGTTGCATCTTGAGTGCTTGCTCCTGGCTTCTGAGATAGCCCAATTCCTGCTTGGGGTTTGATAGAGGCACGACGCAATAACCTCTCCCCCAGCCGGTCATCGGACCCTCACCATAGGGCCCTGTGCCATCAAAGTTCGGCATAGTATCAACCTCCTTTCGGTCCGGAATATTGAGGCGTCCGCTACTGTTGCCTGCCTTCCAGATCACGTATCCTTGACTCGATGGAGTCGAGTTCCGTCCTTATCGCCTCGGCCTGATCCCTGAGATAGCTGATTTCCTCTTCGCTCGTGGGAGCGGCATACGTTGCGTATTCCCGGCTTGCCGCGGCCGGATCGTAGAAAGGACCCCCGAACGCCTGGGGAGGGTAAGCGGCAACACCGCGGAAGGAGTGCCAGCATCTCGGCAAGCCGCCTCTGCCCACACCTGCGTATGGCCAGGGAGGGGAAGCCCCTCTGAAACCTAACCCCATGCCTCTTCCAAAACCTCTGCCTCGTCCAAATCCGTACATGTCCTACCTCCTGTTCCCGTTTTGGTTCTCTTCCTGCGCTACTCCTATTGCCTCCATGCCTCCTTCATCATGGTAAGCTGGCGGATTCCCTTGATCTGACGGTAGTTGGCTCCTTCACTGACACAGCGCATGGCCAGGTCCGGGTCAACGACCCTTGTCCCCGATATGGCATCTACCCTGTACTCGAACAAGACCGGCGACAAAGGGGTCGTGTCTCCCAGGACAAGCACAAAAGCCTTCGGGCTGCATAGCCCCAGGAGCCGGTCGACCGTGTGGTTGGTGAAAGCGGTACCTGTGATGGCTACAACGTCGGCTTGAGGTATGAAGTCCTCGCTTCCGCCCTCGGGCAAGTCTCCTTCCTGGGGGTTTTTCTCCATGACCCAGAGGGCCTTCACTTCCCGGCGCAACTGAGGCACAAACGGGAAATGGCCCACAATGGCGACTGCCTTGCCCTTGCCTTTCTCGATTATCAGCTCCCGGGCGTTGAGTTCCTGGCACTTCTTCTCGTCAACATCGAGCAGCGAATTTATGGTTGCCATGCCGATAGCGGCCTCAGCTATTTTCTCCGAGTAGCACATTCGGGCCAACTCTGAGGCGCTCTTCTTGAGCAAGAAACCTGCCTCTTTCACCATCGGTGGCTCCTGCCGCAGGCTGTCACGCGGAAGCGTAGCTGCCAACCCGCAGTTGCGCGTAAGCACGGCGGTGTGGAACAGCCCCTGCCGGATATCCCTGACGCTCTCCTCACCTCTCAAGCCCGAAACCAGGTCACCAAGTATCCTCATCTTGTATCGTCTCCCTTTCAGTGATGGTGCCCTCTTCCGTGGTGCCGACCACCCGGTCCCACGCCCGGTGGAAAGAGGGGCATAACGCTGGGTGTGTCACACTTGGGGCATGCCTCGGGCGGGCCGGCAATCAGTCGCTCGAAGGGCACTTCCCATTCGTGTCCTCTCATGCATCTGAAACGGCGGAATGCCATCTCGTAGTTGCCTCCCTCAATGCGTATGCCTTTGCCATTGAGCAGGGCGTCAGCGATTTTGTGCCGGGCAGAATCCAGTATGCGCGAGAAAGTGCTCCGGGAAACGTTCATTCTCTGTGCGCATTCCTCCTGATCCAGCCCTTCAAGGTCGTTGAGGCGTATAGCTTCGGCCTCTTCCACCAGCAGTCTGATTTCCTCGAGATCTCCCGGCCGTATCTCGACGGGCCTGAACTCGGTTACAGGCGGGACGCAAGCGACTCTGCGCCAGAGATGTCGTCTTCCCATAATACCCTCGCCTTTATGATCTTATGTCCGTAATATGTTTATTTTGCACATTTGCTCACAATTATTATAAGCCCGCAACTCGAGTGGATGTCAAGAGACTGCGTTCAACGCCTGGCTTCCGTTGACATGTGTGTGCCGCCTGACTACCATTAATCTTTTGTGAGTGCAGCAAATCCCGAAGGTGAGAAGAAGCAGGCCAGCCTTTTGGCACACCTCTATGCTCTGGTGACCGGACCGACAGGCTTCGGCCGGTTTGTCAGATTCGCGCTGGTCGGCCTGAGCGGAGTCTTCGTGGATATGCCCATATTCTGGGCTCTCTGCAACTATGCTCGTGTGCCCGACCTGATTGCCATACTGCCTGCCTATGCCGCCGCCACCGTGTGGAATTTCACGCTTAACGACAAGTGGACCTTCCGTGACCGGGGCGAAAAAACCATGCGATCCGCACTGATGCGGTTTGGCAAGTATGCGCTGGTGAGCCTGCCGCCGCTGGTCTACAGGCTGGCGACGTATTGGCCGCTGAAAGAGATTGCAGACTATGAGAGAATGGTAGCCTACGCCATCGCCATCGTCGTGGGCATGGCCTGGAACTTCGGCGTCAACTTCATGTGGACCTGGAGGAAACGCGGCCAGCAGGTGCAATCAGAGGAGTGAGTACCGTTTCACCTGGAAGCGGTAGAGCTTGACCGGTTCTTGTGGAGTGATACCGGCCTTCTGACGGCATATGTCGATCTGTTCTTCTACAGTGTCCACACCCTCCAGATCGGGCAAAAGCAGCCCCCTCCGTCTTCCGCACTCCACAATGGCTCCGTACTTCCTGGGGTCAAGCTGGCTTGCACTCTCAACAGGCTCCGGCTTGGTGAGGACGTCCACGCTGTAGCTGAGGTAGGGAAGCTCAGCAGGGATCACCGGAGGGAATCTCGGGTCCTCTGTGGCTGAGCTGATGGCGTTGTTGATGATTTCTTCAGCCACGTTAGACTGTCTGGGCTCGAAGGTGCCTATGCAGCCCCTCAACATTCCGGACTTCTTGATGGAAACGAATACCCCGGCACGCTCCTTCATCTCCGGCGTCAGCACGCTGGGACTCACCACGTAGCCGGACTGGACATAACGTTCAACGGTATCCTTGGCCAGTTGAGCCAGGGGATGCAGACTTTTGTGTTCGCGTACAGGTTCCATCTATTCACCTCTTCAGATGGGGCTCTTCAACCCCCGTCCCCACTCTTGGGGGACACCCCCCGAACCCCCGGCAGCATGCTGCAGCACCCGGAATCCATGTCGTTCCTTGGAGGGCCACGTTCGTCGCGAGATCAGCCACCACGTCTCTGCGATCTCTCGGGGAAGGTATCCGTTCATTTTACAGTCGTTCTGAAGTTCAATTCAGCACCGCAGAATTGACATTTGGAGCCCGCGAGGCCCACCAATTGGACCCGGTAGCCCAGGCGCTTGACCACCAGTTTGCCACAGGAGTAGCAGGTGGTATTTTCACTGGGGTGGCCGGGAATGTTGCCGGCGTAGACGAAGCGCAGTCCGGCTTCATGGCCGATGGCGATAGCCCGCTCCAGGGTGGCAATAGGGGTGGGTGGGAGGTGGCTTATGTGGTGATGAGGATAGAAACGGGTAACATGCCATGGTGTCAGCTCTCCCATCTCAGCCTTGATCCATCCGGCTATGCCCTTCAGCTGCTCGTCGTCATCGTTCATGGTGGGTATGATGTTGGTTACTGCCTCCACATGCATGCCCCACTTCTCCTTGGCCCGCTTGGTGACATCGAGAATGCCGCGCCATTTGGTCACCTTGGCCAGCTTCCGGTAGAAGGTGTCGGAGAAGCCTTTGATATCCACGCGCCAGGCATCCAGGTACGGCCCGATGGCATCCAGGGCTTCCGGAGTGGAGAATCCGTTGGTTACGTAGACGGTGTAGAGGCCATTCTGTTTGGCCAGTTTGGCTGATGCCAGAGTGTACTCCAGCCAGATGCCGGGCTCATTGTAGGTCCAGGCAATCCCGGCGGAATTGTGACGCTTGGTTACCTCAATGGCAGCCTCCGGCGTCACGATCTGGGATGCTTCCGGCGGTATATCTGTACAGGCGATCTCCCAGTTCTGGCAGTCCTCGCAGTGGAAATTGCAGCCCCATCCACCCAGGGAGAAAACCTCGCTGCCGGGGAAGAAGTGGAAAAGAGGTTTCTTCTCGATGGGGTCGATGGCTGAAGAAGACACCAGAGCGTAGTTGAGAACGAAGAGTTTTCCGTCCCTGTTCTGCCGGACGCGGCACACTCCGAACCGGTCAGGTACGATAACGCATCGCCATTGGCAGACGCTGCAGCGCACCCGAGAATTCGGCAGCGACTCGTAGAGCATGGCCTCTCGGACGTTCTGCTTCATGGCTCACCACAATCAAAGCATTTTCACAACTACGGGAGCTGCGCTCCAGAGGCTCTCAAGCTGGTAGAAGTTCCTCTCAACAGTGGAAAAGATATGGACCACGATGTCTCCCAGATCCAGCAACATCCAACCCGAGGACGCGGTTCCTTCGCTGTGATAGTGAACATTCCCCTCTCCCTTCAACGCTTCCACAATGGCTCGATGAATAGCCTCTATCTGCCTGTCGCTCTCTCCGCTGCAAATGACAAAGTAGTCCGCGAATGAACTGATCTTTCTGGTGTCCAGTAACACCACATCAGTCGCCTGCTTGTCCGCGGCGATATCAACGATCTTCTTGGCCAGTTCAACTGAGTCTAAAGACACTTGCTTGCAGTCAATCTCCTCTCGGGTAATACTGATCGAAGTTTGCCTCCGCCTTCCTCACCAGACCCTGTAAGACCCGTTGCGCTCCGCCTCATGGGAGAAGTCACTGATCAGGGAGGCCGCTTTCTGATAATCATGCTTGTCGAAAGCGTCCAGAGCTTCTTGGAGGAGTTGGGCCTCTCCGTACAAGCCGGGCGACATGACCCTGGCGGCGCAACAAGGTCCGGCGTCTGCCCTCCAGGACAGCACCTCCTTGATCTCGATCATCTTCTCCAGCTCAACCCTGCAACCGCCTGCGTCGGTTTCGCTGCGCAGCCTCTTTATGAGAGACTCCACCCCTTGCCTGGTGATTATGTACATCTTCCTGTTCTCCGATCCGTCTGAGTCCGGCTTATGTGACTTGGCCGCTACGTCGATAGATTACAGCAAACCGTTTGGAGATGTCTATTGTTGGAGATACTTAGTTATCCGAGTGGGCTGGGAGATGCTGGTTCAGGTGGTGCAGAATACTACATAGACGCCATCTTGGCTGCGCGGCTGTTTTTCCAGAATACAGCGGCTATGGCAAGAAGGGCTGCACCTGCTATTGCGGCGATGTATATCCAGGAGGCTGTCGTCGTTTTTCCAGGGGCTGCGCCTTCGCTCTTTGTGGTGAACGATGACTCTTTAGACCAGTCGGACCATGCTCCATGGCTGTCCTGATGTCTGATCCTCCAGTAGTAGGTGGTGCCCGGTTCCAGTATCCCCGGGGGTACGATGATGCTGCTGAAAGACTCCGTCTTATCGAATATGGGGTTGTTGTAGTCGCCGGACACGGTGGTTATCTGCCATTGCGACAGCGAAAGGCTGTCGCCGGCATCGGGATCATGGAAAGGCGAAGACTCCAGTGTTGGCGTGGTGCTCACGTTCTTAGAGCCGCTTCTGGGTTCAACAGAGCTTGGCTGATCAGGACTGTTATCAAGGGTGGTGGTGAACCGCGTTTCCTCTGACCACTCAGACCATATTCCGTGGTTGTCCTGGTATCTTACCCTCCAATAGTAGGTGGTATTCGAGCTGAGTGCGCACGGCAGCACAACGGTACTGGTGAGGTCCGATGCCAGCTTCGGCGCATCCAGGATGGGGCTGGAGTAATCGCCCGGGGCGGCGGTTATCTGCCAGTGCGAAGCTGCATGTGTATCGCCACTGTCGGGATCGGAGAATGCTGAGGCCATCAGAGCCGGAGACAGGCAGGTGCCGGTGGTGCCGTTCGGCGGTGAAATCGGCGTCGGCCGGTTCGGCGGCTGGTCCAGTGTGGTGAAAGTCGTTTCCACAGACCAGTCAGACCAACTCCCGTGGTTGTCCTTGTGCCTGACCTGCCAGTGATAGGTGGCGTTGCCAACAAGATGACCGCTGCCAATCGCAATCTGCGTCAGGCTGCTTGTGTCCTCCGTGCTCAGGAAGACCGGCTCGGTGTAGTCACCCGGCGTTGTGGTTACCCTCCATTCCGATGCGGCATGGGTGTCGCCGCTGTCCGGATCGGAGAAGTCCGAGGACTGCAATATCGGAGTCAGACTGATGCCGCCGGAGCAATCTGGAGGGTAAACACCTGTTGGTTGATTCGGCCGCCGGTTCAGTGTAGTGAAAGAGGTCTCTTTGGACCATTCGGACCATGCGCCATAGTTGTCCTGGTGTCTGACTTGCCAGTAGTAGGTACTGTTGCCGTGGAGCCTGTCGGCTTCCACAGTCACCTGTCTCAGGCTGAAGGGGTCTGTGTCAGTGTCAAACACCGGGTTGCCGTAGTCACCGGCGGCTGTTCTCACTCTCCACTGTGATGCAGCATGGGTGCCTCCCGTATCGGCCGGTATGAACGCCGAGCACTTCAGGGCAGGAGTGAGGCTGATGCCTGATTCGCCGTCGGTGGGCGAGAGGTTGCCGGGTTGGCCGGGGGGCCGGCTCAACTCGCCTGATGCACATACTCTCTGTGCATAGATGTCCTTCACAACGTTGCGGGCGTCCTGCCAGGCGATAATGGCCCCGCCGGAACTGTCGCTGGTGCCGGACAAGAGACTCTGATCATCTGCTGCAGTGCATATGGCCACGCCGTTGGTGCTCCACTGCACGTTAGCTGACGAGTCTACTCTCTGGCCATAAACATCGAAGTTGGTGCTGCTCCGCGCATCCCTCCAGGCGATGATGGCCCCACCGGAGCCGTCACTCAATATGATGGGTGATATCTGGTCTTCCGGCGCGGTGCAGATCGGCGACCCGTCGGTCGTCCACTGAGCAGCGCCTGTTGAGCTTATCATCTGAGCATAGATGTTGTAGCTGATGCTGGTTCGGTTGTCCTGCCAGGTGATGATGGCTCCGCCGAAGCCGTCGCTCACTGCAGTAACCGAGGTTTGGTCGTTGGCAGCCGTACAAACAGGTACGCCGTTCGCCGTCCATTGCGTCGCGCCGTCCGGGTTCACCCGCTGGGCGTAAACATCGTAGCTGGTGCCGGTGCGGTAGTCCGGCCAGGTGATGATCGCCCCGCCGGAGCCGTCGCTCACTATGGCCGGGGTAAGCTGGTAACCGGCGATTGTGCAGATAGCGATCCCGTCGGCTGTCCATTGCGTCGCGCCGGAGGCGCTGACCCTCTGCGCGTAGATGTCATAGTTACAGTTGCGCTTGTCCTGCCAGGCGATAATGGCCCCGCCGGAACCGTCGCTTACGGCCGCGGGAAACATCTGGTCATATGGGGCTGCGCTTACGGCTACGCCGTTCTCACTCCATTGTGGAACACCTGAGGAGCTGATTCTCTGTGCATAGAGGTCGTAGTTGGAGTTGTTGCGCCTGTCCTGCCAGACAACAATAGCGCCTCCGGCACCATCGCTCACCAAGACAGGACCTGTCTGGTCGTAGGAGGCGGCGCAGACCACCGCACCGTTGAGTGTCCACTGTGCTGCGCCGGATGCTGCTATCCTCTGAACGTAGATGTCGTAGTTGCCGTTGCGCCTGTCCTGCCAGGCGATGATGGCCCCACCGGAGCCGTCGCTCACAATGGCCGGCGACGTCTGGTCGGATGATGCAGTGCTGACGGCCGTCCCGTTGTCGGTCCACAGCGCTGTGCCTGCCGAATCCACTCTCTGAATGTAGATGTCCCAGTTGCTCCCGCTTCGGCAGTCTTGCCAGGCGATGATGGCCCCACCGGGGCCGTCGCTTACGGCAGCCGGGTAGCTCTGATCACCACCTGCAGCGCAGATTACCGTGTTGAGGGAGGTGTCACTGGACCAGGCGCTCGCCTGCTCGACCACTGGAATGAGTGCCAGCACGGCAACCACCAGGAATACAAGCATGACAAGGGACAGCCTTCTGACAATTCCCATTTTTCCCCAACGAAGGCCACCACTGAGAATGAGATCAGCTTCCTTCGCGAGTAATTTTCGCCCCCCAAGGGCAGTTTGACCGACCAATCGCACCTATCCGAGGAGGAAGGTGCACCTCTGCTGCTGAGAACAGAGAGTAGCACAGCAAATGATGTGCAGTCAAGAATTGAGAGTGACGTGACCTTGTGTCAATCAGTAACGGCTTGAAAGAGGTCAGTCTCAGCGGTCAGCCCAAGGCCGCCGATCGCTCTCTGCCTGCCAAGGTCAGTTGCCCAGCAGCGCCTTGATGGCTCGCGGAACAGCCTCCAGCGATCCATGAAAATCCGGCTCGGGGATGTCGGAACGGCTTGCGCCGTGTGTGATTTTGCTCACCTCCAGGCCCGACGGATCACTATCCGTGACCATGAAGGTCTTCATGCCGATTGTTCCCACCACCATGTCGTTGATCGGGTCGTTCCCCACCATCAGGCATGCCGCCGGTCGCTCGCCGATCTTGCGGCAGATCTCATGATAGTACTCGATCCGCGGCTTGCAGTAGGCCATATTCTCTATGTGGGTTATCAGGTCGAAGTCCACATCGCCGAGGCCGGCCCAGGCCAGACGCTTGTTCTGGGCGATTGAAGGCCACAGCGGATTGGAGGCTATCACCAGCTTGAGCGGCCCCTCTCGCAGTTGGAGGAGCATCTCACGAGCTCCGGCAGGAACCGAGGCCAGTGACCGGAATTGGTCGTATTCAGTCTCGTAGAACCTCAGGAACCGCCTCCATAACTCATCCCTGTGCGGCTCGTGCCCCCTGCAAAAGGCATTCATGAAGCAGTCCACGTTCAGCATCCGGCCATTGTTGTTCAGCACCGTTCCGGTTGCCGAAAGCAGCCTCTCCAGAAACTGATCGGCTGGCATGATGTCAGTGAACACCCTGGTGACGGCCGGAATGTAGCTCTGGAAGAACTGACGCTCGCCGAAGTGGATGAGCGTGTTGTCCAGATCGAAGAGGACGGCCTTGAGCATCGTTCACTCTCCTCCTTGTATGACTCGGTCACGGCGTGCGATTTTCTCTTGACTTCTATGTGTAAGCTGCGAAGCCCTTTCCCAGCAGTGTGTACCCGGTCACCAGCTTCATCATCTCGCTGGTGCCGTCCGGAACCGTCATCATCCGGGCATCCCGGAAGTACCGCTCCAGAGGCATCTCGGTCGAAAGCCCCATACTCCCGTGGATCTGCATGGCCCGGTAGGTCACTTTGATGGACATCTCGCCGGCATAGACTTTGGCCATGGCGGAGAGTCTTCTGGCCTCCGGTTGCCCTTTGACGATGGCATCTGCCGCCTTGTATCCCAGGAGTCTGGCGGTTTCAATGGAGACGGCCATCTCGTAGAGCATCTCCTGGATCAACTGATGCTTGCCGATGGGCTTGCCGAACTGCTTCCTCTCCTTGGCGTAGTTGAGTGCGGCCTCGAAAGACGCCTGAGCGATGCCGACAGACGCCAGAGCCATACCTGCCCTGGGCAGAGTCATCATGGCGGTGAAAGGCTCCATTACGGTCAGCAGCTTGATGAAGCCCTCGGAAAGCGGCAGCACCTCCCCCAGCCTGGGTCCCAGCTTCAGTGCATTCCCCATCAGCACGCCCAGCTCGTTCTCCTTGGGCACCCTGCAATCCTCGAAAAACATCTCTCCGGTCGGCGATGCATTCCAGCCGATCTTGTGCAGTTCATTGGCCTGCCAGGGTGAAACCTCTCTGTCCAGAAGCAGGAAGGTCTGCGCCCCCGTCTCGGTATTGGTCACGCCCACCAGCGCCGTGTCCGCAATGGTGGCGTTGCTGATCCAGGTCTTGTTGCCGTTGACCACGTAGTGATCCCCCACCGGTCGAGCGGTGGTCTTCAGCTTCGATGTGTCACAGCCCGCTTCCGGCTCCGTCTCGGCGAAGCAGCCGATGAACTCCGCTGCATCAAGCCGGGGGAGCAGTCCGGCCTTTACGTTGTCCGAGGCCAGGGGCACGAAAATGGCTGGAAGAGCCCCCATGCCGAAAAGCGTCAGGATGCTGGGCCAGACCCGGCCCACCTCTTCGGCGAATATGCCGAACAGTATCGGGCTTCCGACAAAGCCCCGGGCGTTCTCCTGGTCCAGGCCGATGCCCAGTTGCTGGAACTTCTTCATTATGTCGATGGCCTCTTCTCTGTTCAAAGGCCCCTTGGCGTCCATCTTGTCCACGATGGGTACATATTCCTTCTTCAGGAATTCCTGGAGGCTGTCCCGGTACATTCTCTCTTGCTCGCTGAACTCGAAGTCCATCTCAATCCTCCTCAAGTATTCTGTTGCGCCTGTTCAACCCCAGGAAGAGGGGCCTCTGGCCGCCCCCTACAACACATTTTCCCGTGGGTGTCAGATCTCCGGACTGACCCGGTGGTCAACTCTCTCACTCGTCCCGGCGTCCTTGAGCCATCTTCCTCAGTTCTTTCCTCAGCACCTTGCCCACCAGATTCTTCGGCAGCGCACCCACGAAGGTGAAATCCTTGGGCGTCTTGAACCTCTTCAACCTGGCATAGCAGTGCTCATTCAGTTCCTGAGGCGAAACTGCTATCCCCGGCTTCGCCACTACGAAGGCCGTGATCTCCTCGCCGTAGATGCCATCCTTAATGCCGACTACTGCCGCCTCGCACACGCCGGGATGGGTCATGATAACCTCTTCGATCTCTCGAGGGCAAATGTTCTCACCACCCTTGATGATGATGTCTTTCTTCCGGTCAGTAATGAAATAGAAGCCATCCTTGTCGACGTAGCCTACATCGCCGGTGCGAACCCAGCCATCTTTCAGCACCTCCTCCGTCTCCTGAGGCCTCTTCCAGTAACCCTTCATCATCCCCGGTGTGCGAAGGATGAGCTCTCCCTGCTGCCCCTGCAGCGCTTCCATGCCCTTGTCATCGACGACCCTGACCTGCGCCCCCGGCATGGGCCGGCCGATGGAGCCCACTTTCTTGGGTGCATCTGGCGGATTGATGCAGCCGGTGGCACCGGTCTCGGTCAGCCCCCAGCCTTCTATGATCTCGAAGCCGAACCTGTTCTTGAAGCCGTGCCAGGTCTCGGGAGCCAGGGCCGCTGAACCGGATATCCACCATTTCATGGAGCCGAGGTCGTACTTCTCCGGATCGGGCTGCAGCATCATGTAAACGTACAAAGTGGGCACGCCGGCAAACAGGTTCGCCCGGTAAGTCTGGATAGCCTCGAATATCTTGTCCACCGTGAAAGAGGACAGGATGACCGCCTTGCCTCGTCTGTGAAAGAAGGCGGCAACCATGCAGGTGATGCCGTACACGTGGCACATGGGCAGCACGAAGAGGCTGACGACTCCTTCGGGCACGGGAACGGAGTCATAAAACATCTTGCCGGCGTGGTACAGGCTGTGATGTGTGTGCATGGCTCCCTTCGGTCGCCCGGTGGTCCCGGCCGTGTAGATAATGGCGGCCAGATCAGCATCGTCGACGCCGGCTATGTCAGTCTCTTCCGGACTCTCCTCGATGAGCTGGCGGTAAGAGTGGCAGCCTTGCGGCGGCGTCTTGCCGACCATGATGACGTTCTTGAGAGTTGGCGTGTTGGCCTGACAAGCCTGTATCCGAGGCAGGAACTCGGAACTGCTGATCAGGGTTTCTGCCTCGCAATCCCTGTAGATGTAAGAGCTCTCCTCTGCGCCGATCATGTGGTTCACCGGAACGACGGCAGCCCCAACCCTCCAGATACCCCCGAAGCTCTGGAATACCTCGGGGCAATTCGGCATCTGGACAAGGACTCTATCGCCTCGCTTTACGTTGAGCCTTCTGAGAGCGCCGGCCAGCTTCCTTGAGGCGCGCTCCATCTCCAGGTTGGTGATATCCCGCCCCTCGAATACTACAGAAACGTATTCGCCGGACTCCCTGATCTTGGCCTCGGCCAGCTCTACAAGGTTCATGCTATTACCGGCCTGCCGAAATACGTTTCTGTTCGGTGGCCGCTCCCCCCTTGCTCAAACCTTGTGGTGTTCAGAATTCAGATGGCAAACAGGGACTGACTGGCACGGCTATGTTAGCACAGCCGCCCTCACGCGCTGTCAAGAGCGCGAATTGCCTCACCTAAAATGTAACCGAAGGGATAGCAGTTGACTCATGTAAA
>CAYYWI010000022.1:0-35086 GCA_964475375.1 uncultured Dehalococcoidia bacterium | reverse complement strand
GATTGGAATGTAATCCTTTTCCTCTGATATGCTGTCTATGGCAGCAATAAAACTCAAATCCACCAGCGCCAGGCGGTGTTGGCGGGTAGACCACACATCGTAGCTGGCCAGCACGGCCATTTCCTGGTAGCCGTCTCCATTCAGATCACCGGCCAGGCGCATGGCATCCCCTGGACCGGAGACAGGTTGAAAGATGTCATTATGGGTTTCGCTCCACATGATACCGCTGTCCTTCTGTACAGGTGGCGATACGACTTCCTTCACTAAAGAATCGTTGAGAATGTTGTAGACCGACACACGCGTCTCGTGCCGGGAGCAACTTCCACTACTGCTGTTTGCCGTACCCTCTATATTGGTGACGGAGGAGACAGCCAGGTCTTCCACGCCGTCGCCCGTGATGTCGCCGGCAGGTGCTGCCGGCATCTTCTCGCTGCCGGCATTCCACCAGTCAGCGTCGAAGGTGAAACTCCAAAGGATACTCCCCCCTTTGCCCGAGTAGACCTCCAGCTTTGCCTGCCCGAAGAGCCGCGTCGTCGAGGCCGTGGTCAATATCGCCGTCGGCACCTTCGGCCCCGGGTGATAGATCAGGGAGTCCCGGAAACCATCACCGTTGAAGTCGGCGCAGGCCAGACCCACCGTCACCGGCATGTTCCACTGGTGCCAGACCTTGCCGCTGACCGGCGACACGACCAGAAGGACGCTGCTCGCGGTATCCTTGGCCTTGTCATGCTCGAAATAGGCAATCTCCTGTACCCCGTCTCCGTCGATGTCACCGGTCAGATTCTTGAATTCAAAAGTCCTATTTTCCCCAGCCGGGATAGAAAGATGGGTTTCGAAATTAAGCGGACTTGTCCCCGCGCTCCTGGCCACGACTACGCGGTCGGCAAATTGCATCATCAGGTCGCTGACACCATCCTGATTCAGGTCGTTCAGAACACGCACCGCTCCCAATTCAGCGTCGCTCCAATCTGTGTATGCGCTCTCCCAGAGCTTGTTCCCGTCCTTGTCCAGGATCACCAGGCCATCTTCTGTTCCCGCCAGAATGGCGGCAGGGCCGGGGTATGTCTTCGTCGGCTGCAGAAAGGTTATGCTTTCACCGATGTCGAACTGAGCCAGAGAACCGTCGGCTCCGCTGAAGCGGAAGATCGTCGAACCCCTGTAGGCTATTACGTCCTGAATGCCGTCTTCCGTCAGATCATCAACCGCCTGGACACCGCTCAAGCCACCAGCCGTGGCAGCATCCAGCCAGGGAACGTCGTAGCTCCAGAGCTCTCTTCTTGTCGTGCCGTCCAATACGCTCACTTGCCTGATGCCATCGGCGCCGCCGGCTTCGGCAGACACGAGAAGGTCCGGCACTGCGTCGGAGGTGAATTGGCCCTTATCGACTCTGATGTTGCTCAGCCTGGAATAACACCACTGCACTTCTCCGGCAGACGAAATGGCGACCAGATTGCCTTCTTTCGAAGAGACCAGGTAGCCGCCGTCCGACATCTCTTCAATCCTGGAAGCCTTACTGCCGAGACCCGATATGGTGAACGACTTCAAGGGATTGCCATCCTTCAAGCTGATCACTCTGATGCCCAGTTGGGGATGAGGCTCAAGCAGCACCGACTGGCTGTCAATACGGGTAATCAAAGAACCCTCCAGGTACAGAGACGTTTCCCAGACCTCGCTGCCGTCCGCGCCGCTCAGCAGCACGGCGATCCTGAGCGGTCTTCTAATCGACATTCCCCCACCCGGAGTTGTGGAGGTCTCCTCGGCTTCGCTCACAAATCCCTTGTTCACCAGTATCTCTGGAAGTCCATCTCCGGTGACATCAGGCACCAACCATCCCTGAACATCGCTGCGCACCTCTCGATAGGCAACCTGATTCTCCCATTTAAGGTTGCCGCTACTGAGGTCTATCAGACATACCCTTTCGTCGCTGGTGACGATCACCGCCTCGCTGCTCCGGTCGTCAAATGTGGCAATGCTTTTTATAGCCCCATGCCGCACATCCCCAACTTCCACCCAGTCCACACCTATCTTCTTCTTCCACTCGGCCTTACCAGTACTTCCGTTGACCAGATACAGGTGTCCTCCTCTGGTTCCAACCGCCAACTCCTCCACACCATCGTTGTTCAGATCACACACACGTGCCATCGAACAGACCAGACTTCCGGCTTTGAATTTCCATGTTTGCTCTCCGCCCTGCGCATCGATGCCAAAGACGTAGCGATCGCTTCTGGCAGCGACGATCTGGGAATCTCCGGCTCGCAGCACCTGAATACCTTCAACGCTTAGCCCTCTACGAATCCAGCCCAGACCATGCTCGAAGACCCGCCGCTGCCCGCAATCGAACTGCCACACCTCCTCCCCGTTCATACCGTTGTAGCATCGGACAGACGACCCACCTCCAGAGACCACAACGTCTCCGGCGCCATCGCCGGTGACATCATCTATCACGGCCCTGGGCTCCCCGGCAAACGGCGCAGACCACTGCAGCTTGCCTTTGGAGATTGCGAGCAGTCCGCTATCTGCGCTCAGGAAAACCGTATCTGGCCCATCATCAGTCAACCTGTTGATCACAACCGGGCTGCCGGTGCTGCCTGATGTCGCGGTACTGCCAGTACCCACTGTGAAAGTCGAGGTCACCATTCTGCTGTTCATGTCTACATAGACCACAACACGATTCCTGGAAGAGATGCCTTCCAGAATCACGACGGATGTAGCGCCCTCTTTGACACTCACCACTGATGCGCGCTCTCCCCCGAGAGCCGCCTGAACTTTCGGGCTTTCCAGGGCTATGTTCTTCGCTGCTCTTGCCGCCGGCGATTCCGAATTCAGGAGCGGCACAACAAAAGCCAAGCCGATGATGATCACCAGCGCCAGCGCGCTCACCGTCAGTACCCTCCATGCCGGTTGCGGTGACCTCAAGCCCCTGACTACCAGGCTCGGACCTGCCAAAAGCCCGGAGAGCACAGATTCCAGAATGGTCTTGCGCTGCTTGCGTGCCCGATGCCCACCGGCCATCAACGCAGCTCTGAGCTGGAGGCGATGATCCTCCATATCTGCCTTAGGAAGCTTGGCGTTCTCCAGCTTCTTGATCAGTTCTTCTTCTTTCATGGCTCTGCTCTATACCTGTATAACCAGGCAATCTTCAGAAGGTTGCATCCTCCGACATCATTTCTCTCAGCTTCTCCAGACCTCGATGCAGGAGAGACTTCACCGTGCCCTCCGGCTTTCCCAGGATTTCGCTGATCTCATGGATTTGGTTGTCTTCGAAGAATCGCAGGGTGATTACCTCCTGGTATTTCAACGGGAGCTGTGCAATGCTCCGGTGCAAAGCAAGGAAGTCCTCATGCCTCACGAGATCCGCCTCCACATCGCGAGCTTCCAATTCAACCGATTGGCTGGCTAAAATCCTTGAATGTGATAACTGCTCCAGGCTGTACTCCTTGTGTCCGTTGCCTCTGTAATAGTTGGCGATCTCGTTGCTGGCGATGCGGTAGAGCTAGGCCGAGAAGGGGATGTCTCGCCATTTGAACCGGCCGATGCTTTCCAGGGCCTTGAAGAAGACGGTGGAAGTCACTTCCTGGGCAATCTGGACACTGGCGGTCCTTCTCAGCGCGTAGTTGAATATCTTGGGGTAATACTCATCGTAGAGTTCGCCAAACGCGTTGACGTCCTCCTGGGATCTCTGCACCAGGATTCTCTGCTGCTCCAGATCCATGTTCTATAGACTGTAACGCAGAAGTACCATCTTAGGTTGCATTATTCCTCGTCATCTTGTCAAAAATTGACATTGAACGTACTGTTGTCCAGTTAGCAACAGACAAAAGGCGGCCTCGCCACGCTTGCAGAAGCACTGATCGACTCGCCCGAGGAGAAGATTGACAAAGGTGCACCGGGCTGGCAGAATACCGACAGTCTACATCCGCGGCAGCGATGTAAGGACTGGGGAAAGCGTTGACGCGGCAGCTGAACGAAATCGAACGAATGCGTAAAAGGATAGCAGGTCTCGAAAAGGTCGCTACCCAGAGAGATCGGTTTGCAGCTGATCTAAAGGAGTCCGAGGCCAAGTTCTCCGCGCTCGTTGAACAATCAACCGATGCGGTGCTTATTACAGGGGATGGAGTGTTCCAGTTTGCCAACAAGGCCGTGAAAGAAGTCTATGGCTATACGGTGGATGAGATGATTGGTATGCCATTCCTCAAGACACTGGCACCAGAGTGTAGGGATTCCGTCTTGCGCAACTACGAGGCTCGCATAGCCGGTAGAGAAGTTTCCAGGATCTACGAGGCAAAGATACTGTGCAAAGATGGTACTGTGAAAGACGTTGAGGTATCTGCGAGGTTGATTCTGTACAAGGGACAAAGAGCAACCACGGCAATGGTTCGTGACATCACCGATCGTAAGAAGGCTGAAGAGAAGATCTTGAGGCGGAGCCGAGAACAGGCAGCCCTGCACAGCGTGTTAATGTCCACAATACAAACGCTTGAGTTGCAAAAGGTGCTAAGAGAGATAGTGGTACAGGTAGGCACGGCGGTTGAGTCTGCATACACTAGTATTGTGGTGTCAAACGAAGATGGTCATCTTGGTATCGGGAGTGAGTATTCATCGATAGACCTGCCACCCTTGCATAACAAGCGATGGCAACGCAAGGCCGCAGATCTGATATTAAGTAGTGATAAGGCCAGAATCGTCGACAACATCCCAATCAACGAGAGTGCAGCGCCGGCATTCGGAAGAAGCGGCATAAAGTCGTATGCAGGTGTTCCTATCAGAACAAAGAATGCACAGATTGGGGTGCTATTCGTTCACAGCACAAGAGCTGGCGCTTTCGCGCGAAGCGCGGAATTTCTCGCAGCCTTCGCTAACCAAGCCGCTATTGCCATTGAGAACGCTCGTCTCTACAATGCCGTAATAATCGAGAGATCTCGTGTCGAAACGCTCCTGGGCAAGATCTTGACGGCCCAGGAGGATGAGAGGAGAAGGTTTTCCTTAGACATTCATGATACAGTTGTGCAATCGATCTATAGCGTGTTAGCGCGAGTTGGCGCTGCAGACAAGCTAGTCTCCATGTCAAGCCTCGATCAGGCAAAGACAGAACTGGGTCATGCAAGAAAGGCCGCGGAGCAAACGTTAGCAGACCTGCGCAGGGTTGCTGCGAACCTCCATCCACCAGCCCTAGAAAGGCTTGGCCTTTGCCAAGCTTTGCGCCAGCATATGAAGGATTCTTGGTGCAGTCAGGGAGACCTGAAATGCTCTCTAGAAGTCAAGGGGGAACCAAGGAGACTGCTCCCAGGGGCTGAAATAGGCGCTTATCGCATCATCCAGGAGGCTCTTAACAACGCTCGAAAGCATTCCGCTGCTACAAAGGTAGTAGTGCGGCTTCACTATCGACCAAGACGTCTTTCGATAGAAGTGTTAGACAATGGTAGCGGGTTCCAGCTTAGCCATAGGACGATGGGTCAGGCCGGAAGCAACCATTTAGGGCTTGTCGGTATGATTGAAAGGGCAGAATTGCTTGGCGGGTCGCTAACCGTAAGAACGAGACCGGGCTCTGGGACCATGATACGCGCATCAATCCCAGGCTGAATCTCATGTAACATGGTAGATCGAACGCCCACGCAGCAGGTAGGATTGTCACAATGACGGAAAACCAGCGGAGCTTAGGACATAGGAGAATTCGGGTCTTCTTGGTAGATGATCACAAGCTTTTCCGTCAGGGAATGAGGCGGCTGCTCGAATTGGATGACGGCGTGGAGGTGGTGGGGGAAGCAGATACGGGTGAGCGGGCACTGGAGGAAGTGCATCTGAAGCGCCCGGATGTCGTCCTCATGGATGTCAGGATACCTGGCATCGATGGTGTTGAGACCACTCGAAGGATCAAGCAAGCCTACCCGGATGTAAACGTAATCATGCTTACCTCTTATGCTGACGACTATGTGCCGGAAGCGATCGAGGCTGGAGCATCAGGATACTTGCTTAAGAGCGTGAGCCATGAAGAACTGTCCAAGGCAATTCGCTCAGTCCATCTCGGAGAATCAATTATCGACCGTTCCCTTAGCAGGGACCTGTTCCGGCGTTTTGGTGAACTGCGCCGTGCCAACAAAGAGGCTATTCTATCCACTCGCGAAGTGGAGATCATGCGTCTCCTAGCTTCTGGCATGAGTGGCAAGTCTGTAGCTGCCAAGCTCTTTATCAGTGACACCACACTGAAAAGGGAAATGCGGCACATTTTCGCAAGGCTGGGCGTTGAAACACGTGCCCAGGCAATAGCCGAAGCGTATGCTAGGAAGCTGTTGTAGCGATCCACGTCAACAGCACCCCCTGATTGCATGATCTAACGTTAGGCCCGCTGGGCCCAGTTGGGTACCTGAACTGGATTGTATGGGCTCGCAGGCAGGCAGGGGCGTCTTTGCACGGGAGAGTACGGTGTTCGGGCCTCTTTTCTCTAACCGACAGTGTATAAAAGCAGGTCTCCGAGTTCTGGGATGCCGTCGGGCTTTTGGGGGTCACAACGATGGCCACTTTAGCTGGAGTGCCGACCCTTTTGGGGCTTGTCCTGATAGCGCCAGCTTGACAGAATTAACTATCACTGCATCGGAATAGCGTTGAGCATACGCGTAGTGTGTCTGAGTTCATCCTCCAAATGCAGGTCACCATAAGCTGTTGGTTTGCAGGGTCCTGGCTTGCGCCAGTTTGTACGCTAAGAGCAATTGTTGAGCGGATTCTTGAAGATCTGAGGTGAATGAAGGGGGGAAAAGATGAGATGCAAGGGTTTCATTAGGGCTGTGACGCTGCTGCTAATCCTCGGGCTTATCTTGACTAGCGCGGGCTGTGGCGGTAAGAAGGAAAGCTCAGAAGAAGTCATTACTCTGAAACTGGGGGCTCTCCTTGCGCTAACTGGAGGAGCTTCGTACTGGGGGATAGGTTGGGAACATGGGATTGACATGGCCGTAGACGCCATCAATGAGCAGGGCGGGTTTGAAGTAGACGGCCAAAGGTATACGTTCAAGGTCATCAAGTATGATGACAAGTACAGCGCCACAGAGTCTATCGCGGGAGCCAAGAAGCTGGTAGAACAGGATGGGGTGAAGTATATGATAGGCCCATTGTCGTCAGCGGGCATGCTGGCTATCTACCCCACGACTGAAGCAGCGAAGGTAATCTGCCTAGCTGCTGGATCGTCGCCGGAGCGACTTGGCCCAACCAAACCCCACATGTTCTCAATAAACATGACCGGGAAGGAATATGGGGTGGCTTTGTTTGAATATATCAAAGACAACCACCCCGATGCCAAGACTTTCTATGGGATGGCATCAAATGACGAGATCGGCTGGAGTGATGTACAGGTATTCACACCAAGGCTGAAGAACTTGGGGTTCCAGGTGATTGGGTGGGAGTTGTACGATCCAGCTACCACCGACTTCTACCCCGTTCTCACCAAGATGACTGCAAAAGACCCAGATGTCATTTGCTACGGGACTGCCACATCATCAAAAGGCCCACTGATCATGAAACAGCTTTATGAACTTGGTTATGATGGAATTGAGCTGTGGCCTGCAGGGACGGAGCCCTCTGCACTCCTGAGTCAGGTTGGGGCGGAAGCCCTGAATGGCCAATTCATGACTTGGTTTGACTTTACCCAGGATCACCTGATTCTTGACACTGAGAAGGAGATGCGAGACAAGGCAATAGCAAAGTACGGGGCAACAGGATATGACCTGAGCCGGGTGGTAGAAGGTGGTTGGGATGGAGTTCAGTTCCTGGTAGCGGGAATGCAGGCCGCCGGCACCGTTGAGGATACTGATGCAATTGCTGAAGCGATATCGAACCTAACGATTCAACTGCCAGATGGAGAGAAGACTTTTGGCGGACTACTTACCTTCGGAACAAAGCGGATGTCGGTCGGTGATGTAATGATTGCCCAGTGGCAGGATGGAGTATACAAGCACCTCGCTAGGATCCGTCCAGAGATTCCTTAGAGTTGCACGGGTTCTACGGAATGCCTGATGTGATGGTGCAGGTTGCTGATGCCGAGGTAGCCTGCACCATACAGGATGGCCACAGTAGGCAGATAAGATAAAAAATGCCTTTGCTTGAAGTGCGAAGACTTACAAAACGCTTCGGTGGGCTGGTAGCGATCGATGAGCTTGATTTCACGATTGAGAGAGGCGAGATTGTGGGGCTTATCGGGCCGAACGGCGCTGGCAAAACGACGCTGTTCAACGTGCTCAGTGGATTCTTGTCTCCCACTAAAGGCAGGATTCTTTTCGACAATGTGGACATTACAGGCTGGAAGCCGCACCGCGTAGCAAAGAAAGGTTTGGTCAGGACATTTCAGCAGAATCTGCTGGTCTCCGAGATGACCGCGCTGCAAAATATAGTTCTTGCCCGTCATCTATCTTCCCACGTGAACCTGTTGGGTGTCTTGTTCAATACACGATCTACTCGAGAGAATGAGCAACGTTCACTCCAAGAAGCTAACGAGATTGTGAATCTTGTGGAACTGGGAGAGGTCTCCAACGAGTTGGCCAAGAACTTGCCCCACGGGTATCAGCGAATGCTAGGCATAGGTATGGCTCTAGCGGCAGGTCCCAAGCTGCTCATATTGGACGAACCGGCTACCGGGCTGAACGCCTATGAGATATCCAGACAAATGAGCATAATCAAGCGAATCCGAGATATGGGAACCACGATTCTTCTTGTGGAGCACCATATGGAGGCAATCATGAATACTTGCGAGAGGATATGCGTGCTGGACTTTGGCAGGAAGATCGCCGAGGGAACTCCTTCGGAAATAGCTGCAAACGAAACTGTGATAGAGGCATACCTGGGGGCGGACTATGCTGCTAAGCGTAAAGAACTTGACGGTCAAATACGGTAAGGCAGACGCCCTGAAGGGCGTCTCAATCGAGCTGAACGAGGGAGACATCATTGCCGTAGTCGGGGCAAATGGAGCTGGCAAGACGACGCTTCTGAGAAGCATTTCAGGATTGAAGCAGCCAGCTTCAGGAGAGGTGTGGTTCGATGGCCGGCTTATAAGCAAGGCCAGCCCACCGCGAATAGTGGGAATGGGCATATACCACATCCCGCAAGGTCGAAGGCTTTTCCCCTACATGACGGTCATGGAGAACCTCATGATGGGCGCCTATTTGCGTCGCGATAAGGATGCCATAAAGAGAGACTTGGCTGATGTGTACAGCCACTTCCCAGTATTAGAGAGAAACAAGGGTAGAAGGGCTGAGACCTTCAGCGGAGGCGAGCAGCAGATGCTAGCCATCGGCAGAGGGCTGATGTCCAGGCCGAGGGTCCTGATGATGGACGAGCCATCTCACGGGCTCTCGCCCATCATGGTTGATGAGATATCGAGAGTCATCGCAGACATTAATAAGAGAGGTGTCAGTATTGTGTTGGTTGAGCAGAATGTGACGATGGCGTTAAAGATCGCAAGCAAGGGCTATGTGATCTCAACGGGCCGCGTAGTCCTCGAGGGAAGACCTGGCGAAATATTGAGTGACGATGAGGTGAGGAAGGCTTATTTGGGGGCATAGACCAGTTTTTGGGGACCAGTTTCACGTAGGTTTCAGCAGAAGAGAGAGCTATGACATCTGAGCAATTAGCGCAAACCTTGGCAAACGGATTGATGTTGGCCATGGTGTACATGTTGGTGGCAGCCGGGTTGGCGCTCATCTTCAGCATCATGCATATAGTGAACTTTGCTCATGGCGAACTCTATATGCTCGGTGCTTTTGTGGTCTACTATTTCTTTGGACAGTGGGGGCTCAACTACTTCCTGGCTCTGCTGGCATCTATGTTTCTAATAGGCCTTCTAGGAATCATACTGGAACGATTCCTATTTTATCGTTTGCAGGCAGCTCACCTGTCTCAAGTAATACTCTCTCTCGGACTTATGATTCTGCTTCAGGGTGTTGCCGCTGTCGCCTTTGGTGCAGACTTCAAGTCTGTTTCAAGCCCTTTTTCTGGCGTGTGGACATGGGGTGGAGTCACGCTGGCAAAGGAAAGACTACTGATAATTCCCTTCTCCGCAGGTTTGGTAGTTCTGCTTTTCGCTTTCGTTAAGTGGACAAGGACGGGCAAGGCAATGCGCGCTGTTGCTCAAGACCCGGAGGCAGCGTCCCTTCAAGGAATTTCTCCAGTACGTATTTCCGAACTGGCCTTTGGCGTCGGCGCCGCGCTGGCTGCGGCGGCAGGCGGACTCGTAGTCCCGCTTTTCTATCTGACGCCGTATGTCGGCAGTGCCACCATAATGAAAGCCTTCGTAGTCATTGCCATCGGAGGAATGGGCAGCATCACCGGCGTTGTTGTCGGCGGTCTAATCTTGGGGATTGTGGACAGTCTGGTTACAACTCTGCTTGGAAGCACTGAAGCTACGCTGGCCGCCTTCGGAGTACTCATTCTAGTACTGTTGGTTAGGCCCAAGGGGTTGTTTGGCCATGAATAAAGCCGGGAAGTGGATCGGAATAGTCGTCCTGCTTCTGGTCATGATACTCCTGCCTGTCATTGTAAGAGATGGATTTTACAGGCACCTCATAATCACGACCTTTATCAACATAACTCTTGCGGTGAGCCTCTGGTTAATACTGAGAACGGGACAACTGTCGATTGGACACGTAGCTCTGATGGCCGTTGGGGCTTACACCTCCACTCTGTTGACGATGAGGCTAGGGCTGTCATTCTGGTTTGGCCTCTTGGCTGGCGGCATGATGTCAGCAGCCATTGCTTCCGTCATCGGCTACTTGACACTCAGACTAAAAGGTCTCTACTTCGCCTTAGTCACCTTCGCACTGGCTGAAGTGGTAAGAATAGTGTTCAACAGCGTTGCGCCAAGTCTGTTTGGCGGCCCTCTGGGAATCACCGGCATCCCAAAACCAAGCATCTTTGGGTGGGAGTTCACATCGTACTTCCCGTTCTACTATCTCATAGCCTTGATCATGATTATCGGCATCCTGGTCGTGGCCAGGATTGACAAGTCCCGTATCGGAATGATCTTCTCTGCCATCAGCCAGGCTGACAGTCTGGCGGAATCGGTAGGAATCAACATCATGAAATACAAGGTCATGGCCTTTGTTATAGGCGCATTTATAGCTGGGGTTGCAGGAAGCTTTTTCGCCCATTACTTCTCTTACATAAGCGCAGAGCATTTCACCTTCTGGATTTCTGTATATGTGCTGATTTATGTTGTGGTTGGAGGCGCTGGGATTGTTATCGGGCCGATAATCGGAGCTTGTGCGCTAACGATCGCTACACAGGGCTTTCGTGGTTTGGGGGACTATGAGCCGGTGATGTTCGGTTCCGCCTTGATTCTGGTCCTCCTATTCTTGCCCGACGGCCTTGCCAGTCTCCCGGGACGCCTCAAAGATCCAGCGGTGCGTCTCAAAGGAGTTGTGAAGAGATACCTACCGGCTGGAAAATGAGTGCGATGGCACGGTCCTGATCCATCCCCCGAGTTCTCATAATGACAAGCGTGGTAGCAGCCTTCTTTTGCATCCCAGGCTATTTGCAATCTGCAATATCCAGCGGAATACATGAAGGACTGACTTGATGTCAAGCGAAAGAGGCATAAGTTGAAAGCAGAGACTGGACCACGTTTACCTGTACGATGTCCTCCGCATGTCAGATGGGGACTTTCTTGAGCTACTTGGAGGAGGAGTCTTTCGATGAGACTCAATTCGAAACTGCAGGAGGCAATACAAAATGGCACATTTTTTTCTAATGAAGCGAATTCCTGGTCATGCCGGGTTGACGGGTGATGGATCGCATCTTCTGGAGGCAGGTCTGGAATGAGATTTGGAGCTCTGTCGGACGTCAAAGTCCTGGATCTCACCTGGCACATTGCAGGCCCATATTGCACCAAGCTGCTGGCAGACTATGGCGCTGAAGTCATCAAGGTCGAGAGACCTGGTACCGGGGATCCGACAAGGAGTATGGGGCCTTTCTTGGAGGACCAGCCCGGCATAGAAAGAAGCGGCCTTTTTCTGCACTTGAATACCAACAAGAAAGGCATCACCCTGGACTTCAAAAAGGCGGCGGGCAAGGATATTCTCCGTCGATTGGTAGAGCAGGCAGATATTCTCGTCGAGAGTTTCTCACCCCATGTCATGTCTTCCCTTGGGTTCAACCATGCGATACTCAGTGAGACGAATACCAAGATCGTTCTGACCTCCATCTCCAATTTCGGTCAGAATGGGCCGTACCGAGATTACAGAATGTCCGAACTTGTGCTGAATGCGATGGGTAGCTGTATGAAAATGGTGGGACAGGCAGACCGCGAGCCACTGAAGCTCGGAGGCAATGTTCTACAGTATCAGGCGGGCGTTCTCGCAGCAACAGCGACAATGATTGCTTTGTTTGGCAGCAGACGGAGTGGTACAGGCCAGCAGGTTGACATTTCACTCTTGGAGACTGGTTTGGGCAGTGTCGACCGGAGAGCACCATATTTGCTCGCGCATCAGTATACCGGCGGTAAGGAAACGACGATGCGGACTGGTGGAGGGAGAGGGGGCATAATGTCAGGCTGCCCGGAAGGAATCTATCCGTGTGCTGACGGCTATTTTGATGTCGCTGGTGGAGTGCCATGGTGGCCACGCAACTTTGCGCTGCTAGGCTCTCCTGAAGAGCTTACGGATGAGAGATTTGGCACCGCCGAAGGGCAAATGGATTCTCAGCTTCAAGAGGCAATTCTCACTGTTTTGTATCCTTGGGCGATGGCTCGTGCCAAGACCGAGATATGGGATGAGGCCAGAAGGGCAAGGGCGGCGGTTGGACCTCTATTTACGACAGCCGATCTCCTTGATGATCGACACTTGAGAGACAGGCGATTCTTTGTTGACATTGACCATCCTACCGCCGGAAAGGTGAAGTACCCCGGGGCGCCATTTCGTCTGTCCGACGTACCTTTGCAGCCGGCCAAAGCTGCCCCTCGGTTGGGAGAGCACAATGAGGAGATATACTCCAAGCTGGGATACAGTCGAGCGGATTTGGCGAAATTGAGAGAGGACGGGAGCGTATGAGAGAAGGGAGCAATTCACGGAATATTGGCGAACTTCCCCTTGCAGGCATAAGGGTGATTGACATGACCGTAGTGTGGGCAGGGACGTTCACTACCATGATGCTGGCAGACATGGGGGCTGAAGTCATAAGGGTGGAGAACACAAAATTCGCACCATACGGTACCAGAGGGATAACATTGAGGCCTACTGACGCCCTGCTCAGTACTCGTGGCATGGCCACTGCCGGATATCCTGACAGGAAGGCAGGAGAGCGACCGTATAACCGGGCAGCAATGTTCAACGTCCACGCTCGCAACAAGCTTAGTATGACGGTGGACTACATGAAGCCCAGAGGGCTTGAACTACTGAAAAAACTCATTGCGATCAGCGACCTATTTGTCGAGAACAACGCTTATGGAACGATATCAAAGCTCGGGCTGGGATATGACGAGCTGTGCAAGATCAGGCCTGACATCATCATGATCTCCATGCCTGCTTTCGGCAACAGCGGGCCATCTGCCGATCGAATAGCCTTGGGCAGACACCTCGAAGCCATCGCTGGGCATACGCTCTTGCGTGGTTATCCCAACGCCGATCCCACTTGGACGACAGAAGTCTACCATTGTGATGCTGCAGCAGGAGCCATGGCTGCATTCGCTGCCATGGCTGCTCTCCACTATCGCCAGATGTCTGGAAAAGGCCAGTTCATAGACGTTGCACAAATCGAGACCCTGATTCCTCAGTTGGGTGAGGCAATTATGGATTATACGTTGAATGGGCGGGTGCAGAGGCCGCTCGGTAATCGACATCCGACGGCAGCACCCTGTGGCCTCTATCCTTGTCAAGGAGAAGACCGCTGGATAGCGATTACCGTGTTCTCTGACACTGAATGGAAGGGTTTGTGCAGGGCCATGGGTAATCCTGCGTGGACGGAGCAAAGCAAGTTCTCTGATAGTGCCGGCCGCTGGCAGAACCAGGATGAACTTGATGAGCACATTTCTGCTTGGACTCATGACCGCAGAGACTACGATCTTATGCACCTCCTACAAGGAGAGGGTGTGGCAGCTGGTCCTGTCATGGACGAAAGGGACTGTTACAGTGATCCTCACATCAGAGAGCGTGGATTCTTTGAAGAAGTAACGCACGTTGAGTGTGGCACTCACCTCTACCCTGGTATGGAATGGAAGCTCTCGAAGACTCCTGGGAGCATCCGTCGTCCACCCTGCCGGCTTGGAGAGCACAACAGCTACGTATACAGGGATCTCCTGGGAGTCTCTGAAAGCGAGTATGCGGAATTGGAGCGTGAAGGTCACATTGGTATGGATTATCATCCAAGCATTACTGTTCATGGGCGAGTGATAGAATAGATTACCTCTCGTTGTTCGGCATCGAGTCTGTGATGCGGCTGCGCGTGCCCATAGACACCCCCGCCGCACCGGTGCAGCAAAAATCTCCGGGGGAATTGACCGAGGTATACCTGAACAGCGACAAAGTCGGCGGTGCCACAATCCAGCTTATGGACCTCATGCTCTCCTACACCATTTGACAGAAGCACCCCGGACTGGCAGAATACCCGAAGTCTACATTCGCGGCAGCGATGCACAGGTAAGGGGGAGCGATAAATTTCAACTGCTTCGATAAAGCCCTGCTGGCTTTCGAGGTCAACTGTACCGGCCGGCGCATAGGCTACTCGGGGATACTCTACCTGAGAGGAGATCCGGACGCGGATCGGTTGAGGAAGGCCATTCTTGCTACGGCCAAGGCTCACCCGGAACTGATGACCACTATCTGCGGCGGCCCACTCCAGCACCACCGCCGGGTGCACGAGCAGGTTGTGGGAGAAGTCCTGGAGGTCCAGGATCTGGCAGCTATCCGGAAAGAGAAGAACTCACCAAATGCCGACGCCAGCACCCTTTACGAGCAGCGCATTCATGAGTGGATAAACCGGCCGCTGGACACGCGGAGGAGTTTCCCCTTCAGGGTGCTCCTTTTGAAAAGGGGACCTGGTGATGCTGTGCTGGTCTTCACTTTCCATCACTCTGCCGTGGATGGAGTCCGGGCGGTGCGCCTGGCGAATGATGTCGTATCCAGATACCATAACAAGCCCTCCGATCAGTCCCTGCTGCCTCAAGGAGTGAGGCGCAAAGGGGACGAGCTGCTGCAGGAAGCCAGGACCGAAAGGGCGAGGACGAAGCACTTCTACCGGGAAATGCTCTCTCATCTGTCCCATTTCGTCTTCATCAATCCACTCTTCCATCCTGCCAGGATTTTCCATGACAGATCGGGGCCTTCCGGAGAAGTCAGTTTCTGTTCTGCCAAGATAAGCCCTGCAGAGTTTCTGCAACTGAAGGCCAAATCCAACTCGGCAGGCGGTACGGTGAATGATATCCTCATGGCGATATGCTTCAGAAGCATAGACAAGTGGAACAGTCGCCACGGTAAGAGAACCAGGAAGATAAGCCTGCTGGTTCCCATAGACATCGGGTCGCCGGACCTCAACGGCATAATCTCGAACCAGATATCCTACATTTCGTTTTCCACCTCTGCTAAAGACAGGATCGACCCGGCAAGCCTGCTCAGGAAGATAACCGCCCAGAGAGCCCATATGCTGAAGCAGAGAAGAGGCAACACCTACTCCATCATCTACTTCGCCTCCGTCTTGCGGCTGCTTCCTCTGGCGGCCATGAAGGCCTTCTCCAAGTTTGTCCTGTTTCCGCTTTATGCCGATACGGTCATCTGCACCAATCCGGGCATCATCACGGTGAATGACTGCGGAGAAGCCCCCACTGAGCACGGCAACTTCAAAGTGTTGGACTTTGACGCTGTGCCGTTTGTCTTCTCCGTCATGGGGATGAACATATGTGTGGCTACCTTTAACGGCAGCCTGGGCATCTACATTGCCTACGACACGGCACGTTTCTCCGGACAAAAGGCCAAGGAGTTTCTGGCTTTGTGCCTGGACGAACTGACCCATTACCAGGTCAGCCCGGAACCACCCCAGGTAGCCGTTATGGCATCTCCGTAAACAAGGCTGCCATACCAAGGTCAAGAAGCTGAGAATCCTCACATGCTACGATGTCTTGGGGATAATCCTGGACAAGTCAGACTGCAGGACTGCGTGAAGTCGAGCCGGCCTAGGCCGGGGGAAGCCGCAACTCAGAGGCTTCCTGCAAAGCCAGCCTTGCCGCCCTTTCGCCCGCCTCAATGGCACCGGCCTCCTTGTCGAACTGAAAGAAGCCTATTCCGCCGACCTCGGGACTGATGGAAAGATCTGCGGTCTTCAGATTCTCCAAGGCAATCCGGTAGCCGGGAATGTAAAGCGATTGACTCAGGACCTTCACCAGGTTCGGAGCAGTGGATCTCCGCTGCCTGGACTTCTTTGAGCGCGTCTGTTGACCAGCGGGGTAGTCATCCTCAGTGTCATCCATCTCTCCGTCAGCAGATCTATGCAGCATGCCGGCTGGATCGGGGATTACATTGACTCCGACAACATAGTCAGCGCCCATGTCACGGCAGGTATTGACCGGCACCACATTCACCAAACCACCATCGACAAGGTACCGCTTGCCCACTTTGACCGGAGTGAATATTCCCGGTACAGAAATACTGGCGCGAACGGCCCTGACTACCGGCCCGGTCCGCAGCACTATTTCCTCCCCGGTGACGATGTCGGTGGCCAAACAGGCGAAGGGGATTTCCAGGTCTGAGAAGGTCAAATCCCCCAGCACGGACTTGAGAAGGTCAGTGACGCGCTTTCCTCTGACAAAGCCGCTGAGAGACAGGGTGACATCAGCCAATGAAGCCAGCCTCCTCAGATCCAGGTGCATAGCCTTCTCGATATCAGCAGCTCTAAGCCCGCTGGCATACAATGCCCCCACCAGAGCGCCGATGCTGGTTCCGGCGATGACATCCGGGAAAGAGCCATGCTCCTCCAGGGCCTTCAGCACACCAACGTGAGACAGGCCGCGGGCACCACCGCCACCAAGTGCGTACCCTATCTTGACCTTCCCTGTTTGCGGAAGGGCTCTTCTGGCTATCCTGAGTTCACCCATAGTACGGAGAGATTATACCATTTGAGACTCAAGGGTTCTGCTTCAGCCAAGTGTCGAGCTGTGAAGCCAGCTCTTTCCACAGCAGCGCTCGCCTCCGTCCTCCATTCTCAAGCGTCAACTGCCATTTCCCACTTTGGCTTAGGCCCTCACCTGCGCACCAGCCAAATGCCGATCACCAGCATGGCCATGCCGGACACTCCCGCGCCGGCGAAGAGAGGCCACCATCCCACCATCGAACCGGCTGTCCTGTGCCCCATGAAAATACGCGACAATAGCAGCAGGACACCGATGGCGATAAGCGTACCGCCGGTGGAAACCAGTAGAAAGCCGAGAAACTCCACAAAGAGCTTGAGCCTGATCAGTAATCTCATGAACCGGATTGTCACATGCCGGCAATACCGGCGTCTTGAGACCTTAGTCCCTGTTCCGGTCGCCGAATTCGGAGTGAGACAATCTTAGATTCTCGGAAGGAGGGATGTCATGAGGAACAACATCCTGCGGGGTCGCTTTGCTGTTGTAGAATGACAGACGCATCAGCTTGATCGACATGACCTCAATCCAGACCAGGGGCACTGTGACCACCATCCTTTGCACCAGTCCCCTCCAGGGCGCTATGAAGTCGAATTGATATACGACATAGAGTGCAGTCGCTGCGGCGGCGGTCGCCATACAGAAGAGCGCGTAGCCGCGCCACCTTCCATCTTTCTTCAGACCGAATGACATGATGAGGGGAGCCACGATTATGGCGAACTCGCCCATCCTGGCAAAGAATCCGTGCGCCAGGCCGGACCGCGACATCTCCGCATGGACTGTGTCCATGTGAAAGATCCCTGCCATCACCAGCGCAGCCCCCGCCAGAGCTACCAGAATAGAGCCAATCTTTGCTGATATGCCGTCCCGGACTCCTCTGTAGAGCCCCCAGGACAGCAGCATGATGAGCATGCCGGGTAGTTCCATGCCGAACAGGTTCATGAGTGCGGCGTAAGGGGCACCGGCTCCGCCGAGCTCACTGATTCGCCGCGTGATGATGCTGTAACCCGGATGAAGCTGGCTGACGATCAGGAGAATGACGGAAGACATGATAGGACCAGCGATGCCGCAGGCCGCCGCCAGTCTTTGAACAGCCAATCCGCCATTGCCTACCGAAGTACTCTCTCCCATATTCAGCCTGCAGTTCACTTGCTCTTCCGACAGACGGGTGGTAATTCTCTTCCAGCTTCAGATTCTCTCTCGTATGCCCTGAGGAACGACTGCGTGGTCTGGCTAGCTACCGAGCCTGGCCCGGCTCCCATCGACTTGTTTAAGAACAGCGCCGGTTCGGAGTGTGTTCAGGGGAAGGTTCATCCTGAGGAAATAAACTGTGGGATAGAAAGGACCTCACCACCGCCCACCTCCGATTCGAGAAACTAACCGCGACTAGATCAGCTAAGGTTTTGTCTAATTGTACATTATCCCAGGCTATGGACTGTCAATGGCTCGGCTACATAGATAGAAGCTTTCAGCAGGGGCGAAGCCCCAAGCCACGAGCTATCAGCTCATGGTGGGATCAAGGGGTTGAAGGTACTCATCCATCAGCCAAACACCCCGGAGAGCTAGGCCCGCCCGAACTCCCTCTCCAGCCGTCCGGCGCTGAGGTGGATCATCGTCGGTCGACCGTGCGGACAGGTACGGGGAGACCTGGACTTTTCCAACTGGCGGATCAGCTCTTTCATCTCGTCCTGGCTCAGCACCTGCCCTGCGCGCACGGAGCCGTGGCAGGCCAGTGAACGGGCGATCCTCTCCTCTTCCCTGGCTCCAGCGGACTCATCGTCAAGGGAGTCGATGGCCTCTTTCACTGCTTCAGCGATGCCTTTCCCGGCCAGCATGGCCGGAACAGACCGTACCAGAAATGTCCTGTCGCCGAACGGCTCCATGCCGAACCCGAACCGGGTCAGCAGATCGCCTCTCGTTCTGAGCGTCTGCTCCTGCTTCAGGCTGAGTTCAACCGCCAGCGGCTCCAGCAGCGGTTGAACATCGACGGCCATCCGGCTCTGCTGCGCCAGTGCCTTGTCAAAGAGAACACGCTCGTGGGCCGCGTGCTGGTCGATGAGATACAGGCCGTCCGGCCCCTCGGCGATGATGTAGGTCAACGACGCCTGCCCGAGCACCCGCAGGATGGGCAATTCAGAACGATTCGCCTCCGGCATCAGCGGCACAGCCGGGCCTGGATTTCTCTCCACAGTGAGCAACGGCGGCATCTCACGCGGCGGAGCCGGTGCGAAACCCGCAGCAGGTCTGATCTCAGGTATCGGTGCCCGCTCGGTCAGAACCCGCCGGATGGCTCCGTGCACCGCGTTGAAGACGATGGGTTCCTGCGAGAAGCGGACTTCCCTCTTGGCGGGATGGACATTGACATCGACGAACTGCGGCGAGATGGCGATATTGATGACGCAGATGGGGTACCGCCTGACGCCCAGCCATCCTTCGTACGCCTTCTCCACGGCTCCCGCCAGCATCCGGCTCTGCACCCAGCGCCCGTTGACGAAGAAGCTGATATAGCCGCGGGTAGCCCGGCTGAGCGAGGGCGGACTGGTGTAGCCGCTGACCACCGGCATCATCCCACCCTCTGAAGCAGCGCCTTTGATCTCCAGCATCGCCTGGGCTACATCCAGGCCGTAGACCTCCGCAATGGCATCCTTGAGCCTGCCGCTGCCCGGAGTGCGCAGGATGTCCCGGCCCTCGACAGACAAGGTGAACCTGACGCCGGGAAACGCCAGGCTGTACTGGCTGACCAGATTGGTTATCTGGTTGCTCTCCGTCGTCGCCGATTTCAGAAATTTCAGCCGGGCGGGGACTTCGCGGAACAAGTGGCGCACCGTGACCGTGGTGCCCACCGGCGCAGCGCGCACGCCCCTGTCTGTGATGGCACCCTCGCGCAGAGAGACAAAGGTTCCCGAGTCTTCCTCCCTGCCGCGGGTGAGAAGCTCCACGTGGGCCACATGGGCAATGCTGGCCAGGGCCTCACCCCGGAAGCCCAGAGAGGTGGCATTCTCCAGATCGTCGAGGCTGGTGATCTTGCTGGTGGCGTGGCGCTCGAAGGCCAGTTCAACCTCATCTTTGGGAATGCCAGAGCCGTTATCCGACACCCGGATCAGGCTCACACCACCGCCGCGGACCTCAATGCCGACCTGCGAAGCGCCGGAATCCAGGGAGTTCTCAATCAGCTCCTTGACCACCGATGCCGGACGTTCCACCACCTCACCGGCGGCAATCTTGGAGACTACATCAGGCGCAAGAAGGCGTATTGGCATGCCACAGCTTCCCTGCCGGACATTGTACCATGCGTCTGGACCAATGACTTCTCCAAACTCTCCGCAGCTAGGTCACAGCCAATGTTGCATCACTATTCTCCATATAGAAGGGTCAGAGTATGCTTGTACGCTATTGCGTCCCTAGATGATTGTACCTCTTCATTGGTATTGACCATATAGTCTGTATTTACAAAGCATATATCCATGGCATAATATTGCCTTAGTATTAAATAGTAAAGAGTCATAGTTACCAGCAATACTGACAGATTCATGTTGGAAATCTGCCCAGGGCGTTGATACATCATCTATATGACAAGAAAGGGGGAAACTTTGTGACCAGACGATTGGCTATTCTAGTAGGGGTAATTCTATTGATAGCAGGCGTATTGCTGCCGACCTCGGCGGTGTACGCCAGCGATGGAGATGACAACGACTCAAATTCCCCACAGTTTGGTGGTGAATGGACAGGCGAAGATGACCCTCAAGCAGGAGAGGATTCGGTAGTTGGACTATACAACAGGTTAGTCAATACCAGTGGTTGGGAAGACGACTCTGGTGAGAGTTTCACGCGCGGCGAAAACTCCACTTACGAAACGGATTATAAGGAGAGCAATCTTGGTGGATGGGACGAGGCGTACATAGACGATGTCGACTTGGCCATGTTTCAGGGCCACTCCGCTCCCGTTGATAACGTCCGAGCGCTTCAGTTCTCTACCTACCAAGACGACTACTACCTAGAATGGGATGAGGCGAGGTGGGGGGATCACGATATGGAATGGATATTTCTATGTACCTGCAACATGCTTTCGGATGCCAGCATGTCCTATTGGTCAAGCGCCCTCAACGGGACGCATCTGATATGCGGCTCAAAGAATGAATTTGTGGTTAGTGACCATGGCCTTCACATCGGTGACCTTCTGGTTGATGATGGCTGGTGGGATTCTCCGCGCAAAGTGAAGACAGCTTGGTTCAATGGATGCGACTACGACTCGGATTTCGGAAGAGTGCTTCGGGTGATTGGAGAGACCAGTGGCTGCGGCGATGACTACATCTGGCGACAGGGTTCTGTCTGTTCTGACCCCGTGGTAGATGGCAACTACAGTGTGTGGACCTACAACTGCGCTTAAGGAGGTGAACTAATGTCCAGAAAATATGTCATAGGACTTGTCATCGTAACGGTCATTATTGCGGCCTTCTATCCCTTTTGCACCTATGTCATTAAGGGGGATGTGGGAACCTTGGAAGCCTTCAAGGTAGACCTGCCATCCTATGCAGGGCCATCTGTGAACCCGGCTTTTGAACTGGTTACCACGGCCTTGCCGGACCAGGATACCGCAATGGTCTATAGAGTCAACAACCCGATTGTCACCGTTGATTCCGTCAGGGAGACGGGCGTGAAGCTGGGGTTTGAGGGCGTTGCCGGGCCTATCGACAGGGGAACAAAGATCGCTATGCTCGATGAGGGGAAAGACGAGACCAGACAGTTCTCCGCTTGGATAGACTCCGGCGCCATCGAATACACAATCTTATCACCGGACAGACTATATCCCTCATATCGCCCCGTTTTGGCTTCAGAAGAAGAGGCAAGGAAGATTGCTGCCGAGTTCTTGACTCAGACTGGATTGCTGCCAAGCGATGTTGCGAGCACCACACTTGGTGGTATCGAAGAAGCAGAGGTCGTGAACGGCGGAACGTATGAAGTCCGAGAGAAAGGTACAGGAAGGGTCGTCGAGGAGGAATACGTTACTCATTTGTTGGTTCGGTTCTCTCGACAGATTGATGGTTTCCCCGCCGCCGGTCCGGGTAACAAACTGGCAGTGCGCATCGGTGACGGTGGAGAAGTGATCAGCATGCTCAAGGTCTGGAGAGAAGTGGCTCCCTGCAGGCCGGTAGCACTCAGGAGTGTGAAGGAAGCGTTCGAAGGACTCGCCACTGGCGGGGCTTACTATGCGCCTCTGGCTTGTGATAGAGTGGTAGTTGACCAGGTCTCCATAGCTTATTGGTTCGAGTCTATGGACAAGAAACAAGAATACGTGGTTCCTGTTTACGAGTTCAAGGGCAAGTGCCTCGACAAGGATGGGAATTGCATCCAGGATTTTGTTGGCTGGTGTGAGGCAGTGAAGTAGTGCGTATCAGTCGACGGGTCAGTATTCTTCTGCTGACGGCTTTGGTGTTATGCGCTATTTCAGGCATCTTCTCCTGCGGCTCTGAAACCGAAGAGGTGGCCATAGAAGCCGAGTCCATCATCGTGGGTTTTGGGGATGGCACAGACAACCTGGTGCTGACCAAGGGCTCCCCCGAATTCAGCAGGATTTCCGACGAAGTGGCAACAATCGTCCAGGCAACCCATTGCTACTATGCGGGATTACTCTCACAACAGGATATGGAGGAGGCCAAACTTCAGAACAGATTTGTGGAGATTTGGTTCAGCGAACCGGTGACCCTCCGATCGAGCAGTCGCGGCCACTACCGTCCGGAATCGTCGATCGAGGTTATGCACGTGGTCATGATAGTGAGGGGAGGGTATCAAGCAAATGAAATCGTTTACTTTCCAAGGAAGCATCCGCGTCCCCATCCAATAGGTTCTCCCGAAGACCCCTTGTGGTATGAGTGGGGCAGCAGACGCAGTTTCAGACAACTGGAGAGACTGGTGAATGGTCTCCGTTAGCGGCGGTCGAGGTAGCATGAGAGTACCGGCCGGACTGATCATGGTTGTGGTCAAGTTCATCTTGTTGACAGCAGTAGTGCTATGTATCGTTCCAGGCCTCTTGTCTTGCGGGTCCGAGCCGGAATCCGTACCGGAAGAAGTCGCCATAGAAGCAGACTCCATCATCGTGGGCTTCGGGGGTGGCACAGACAACCTGGTGCTGACCAAGGGTACACCCGAATTCGAAAGCATCTCCCATGAATCGCTCCGTATAGTCCGTGGACGCTCGGGCGGCGGTGGCGCGGACCTCACACTGGAGTACGTAGAACAGGAGAAGCTTGAGCACAAGTTCGTGGAAATCCAGTTCAGAGAACCTGTGATCTTCAAAGACAATCCACGCTCACCCAGCGTAGACCGGTCTGTACCCATAAGTCATGTAATCCTGCTGGTCACCCCGGAACCCGCCATATTCTATTCCCTGCCAAGCAGACAATCCCCCTGGGTAGCAACAACCAGTAGATACAGTTTCTGCTACCTGGAGAGGTTGGTGGATGACCTCCGGTAGGACTCCCTGTTCTCGACGGTGTGAGGCAGTGAAGTAGTGCGTATCAGTCGACGGGTCAGTATTCTCCTGCTGACGGCTTTGGTGTTATGCGCTGTTTCAGGAGTCGCCTCCTGCACCTCTGCAACCGAAGAGGTCCCCATAGAAGCCGAGGCTATCATCGTGGGCTTCGGGGACGGCACGGACGGCACGGTGCTGGCCAAAGGCTCGCCCGAGTTCAAGAAGATCTCCGACGAAGCGATAAGAATCATATACAACACCAACTGCATCTATGCCGGCCTGCTTTCGGTGGAAGACCAGGAGCGACTCAAGCCCGAGAGTGAGTACGTGGAGGTCTGGTTCAGCGAACCGGTGACCCTCAGAAGTCGGGGAATGTCAGTAGACGTGACACATCTGATTCTGGCAATAGCGGTGGCCGATGTGGACCACATCATCCTCTATCCCTGGGAAGCCCATCAGACAGCCGGCCCTCCTCGGGAACCCTTCTGGGGAGAATGGGGCAGCAGGCGAAGCTTCAGCAACCTGGAGAGGCTGGTGGATGACCTCCGGTAGGATTCCCTGTTCTCGACAGGCCGGCTTCGATTACGCTGCTGCAGCCCTCACAAAGAATGGACCGTGTGCGCCATCGTACCCAGGTCCAGCGTTATCACCGTCGACTTCCCGTAGAGCCAGCCGCCGCACTCGCCGGGGTTTACTACCAGAGGCTTGCCTTCGCGTGTGTCCAGTTTGTGGGTGTGGCCGTAGACCACCAGGTCATACTCTGAAGCAGCGCTCAGCGATTCCAGGAACTTGGGCTGGTGCATCAGCACCACCTTCCTGCCGTCAAGCTCCAGCTCCACAAAGTCATCGTGGAGTTCGCCGATGTCGCCAAACCTCTTCAGCAGATTGGGCTTGTCGCCATCGTTGTTCCCGAAGACGGCCACCATCCTGGCGTTGAGCTTGCGGAACTCGATGTTGGTGAAGGGAGAGACGAAATCGCCGGCGTGGAGTACCAGGTCTACCTTCTCCCGGTTGAAGAGCGCCACCGCCCTGGCTATCAGCGGCATGTTGTCGTGGCTGTCGGACATGATTCCCAGCTTCATATCCTACTCAACCTTCCTTGCTCAGATTTCAACCCCCTGCCCCCACTCTTGGGGGAAGAAAAAGGAATTTGGGGGACACCCCCAAACCCCCGGCAGGAGGCTTCTCCTGCACCTCCTTTAGGATTTCGGATTTGGAAGGTAATAATCTGGACACCCCAGACCCCGGCAGCATTCTGCACCGTTCTCGCTGCGGTCCTGCTGTGGGGGGGCGGGTAGAGCAAAGCGAAACCCGCCGCCTGTGTATACACATACCTCACCCAGCCATGAGCTGATAGATCTCCTTCAGTCCCCCTTTGGCAAGAAGGGATTCAGGGGGATTTGCTCTTTCCGACCCCAGGATGCATCCGATAATACTGCCTCACACTGCCGATGGCCCTGGCGGCCCGGTCCATGCTGGGGAATACCGCCATCCCCGCCTCCGACAGCTTGTGTTCGATCTCCAGCCTCTCCTTGTCCAGCGTGCCCGGCGGCGAGACTACGATAACCGGCTTGCCATATTTCTTGCTCGCCTTGATAACGACGTCGTTCATCATATCGGCCATCGGCTTACTCAGGAACGCGATGAGCAGGTCCACGTTCTCGTAGATGGCGATGAGGTCGATCCCCGGCTCGGCAGCCACCAGTTCGATGGCCTTCTCAAAGGCCTGGAGGTTGCCCGATCGCTGGCTGACATCCACCGGATTCACCAGCACGCTGCCCACCTGGCCCAGCAGGCCCAGCAGCTCCCTGCGCGTCCTGTCCGTGAAAGGCGAAACCTCAATGCCCAGCGCTGCACAGGCGTCAGCGGAAAGCACCGCCTCTCCACCACCCCCATCGGTCAGCCCGCAGATGATGCCCAGATTGCCCCTCTCCAACCGGCCCACCGACTGAAAGAGCAGCAGCGTATCGGCCAGCTCATCGAGGCCGTTGACTTCCACAGCGCCTGCCTGCCGCAGAGCCGCCGACCATATTCTGGCCGAAGCCGCCAGCGCCCCAGTGTGAGAGCTCGCCGCCCTGGCTCCCGCCTCTGTCCGTCCACCCTTCCACACAAACACCGGCTTCCGCGGCGTCGTCTCCCGCATCACCTTCAGTAAGCGAGCGCTGTCTCTCGGCCCCTCCAGATACATCCCCACCGCGCCCGTCTTCGGGTCGGACGCCATGTACTCCAGGAAATCGGCGCTGCCCAGATCGCAGCAGTTGCCGATGCTGGCCACCTTGCTGAAACCGATGTGGCGTGTGAGTGAGATGGCCGCCATCTTCCCGGCGTGTCCGCCGCTCTGCGAGATGAAGCCCGCCGAACCTGGCTTGTTCAGCATCGTCGAAGGCCCGTAGGGAATACCCTGCTCCGGGCAACTGACGCCGATGCAGTTCGGCCCTATGATCCGGAAGCCGCCTTCGCGTGCCCTCCTGGCCATTTCCTCCTCCACCCGAATCCACTCCGGATCGCCCGTCTCGCGGAATCCGGCGGTGAAAAAGTAGATAGCACCGATCTGCTTGGCGGCGCAATCGTTCAGAAGGTCGAGCACATGCGCGCGCGGTATACAGCAGATCACCAGGTCCACCGGCCCGGGGATGTCGGTCAGCCTAGGATAGATCTTGTGCTTCATGATTTCACCGCCGCTCGGGTTGACCGGATAGACGGTGCCTTTGTAGCCTGCGGCCAGCAGGCCTGCCACCCACAGGAATCCCATCTTCCGCTGATCGGTGGATGCGCCGGCCACGGCAATGGCACGCGGGTAGAATATGCGCTCAAACTGCTTCAGTTGCTGTTTAGAGAATCCGTTTTGCAATGTTCAATCCTCCAGTCACAATGGTCTCCAGGGCCGGTCTCGACCGTAATCACATCTTCTCTTGTGCGAGTGCATGCCTTGACACCTCTGGCCGAACACTCTCTTCGGTGCAACCCCCTGCCCCAATCTTGGGGGAGAAAGGGAATTTGGGGGACACCCCCAACCCCAGGCAGCGTCCCGCTGCACCGTAGCGTGGGCAGAGCGAAGCGAAACTCACCCGCATTCCTCTGGTCGTGCTTTCAACCCCCTTGTCCCCACTCTAAGGCTATAAGCCATGAGCTGATAGCTTACTCTCAGCTCTTGACGTCTATTCTAGATGGTTCGCCCATCTTCGGACAAATACGTCTGCCTTGACCCCAGGATGCCCCATGGATACCATCAAGTAGTGCGGATTGACGGCCAACCGTCTCACAGACCACCGAAAGGAGACCACTCACTTGAAAGATACGAACTCTGCCAACCAGCCACTCAAAGGTATCAGGGCTCTGGAATGGGGAGCGTTTCACGCCGGCCCCGGCTCCCTGGCCATCCTGGGTGATCTGGGTGCGGAAGTCATCAAGATAGAGCTGCCAAAGACCGGTGACCCAATACGCATGCTGGTCCGCTTCGGCAATTTCCCGGTGGCCAAGGGCGGGCACAGCCTCTTCTACGAGGGTGCCAACCGTCACAAGAAGAGCATCGCTCTTGACCTGAGCAAGGAAGAGGGCAAGCAGATCGTCTACCGCCTCGTGTCTAAGTGCGACATCTTCGCCACCAACTTCCGCGTGAACGCGGTGGAGAACCAGCGCATGACCTATGCCCACCTGCGGGAGTTCAACCCCAGGCTGATATACGCCTCTGTCTCTGCTTTCGGCTCAAAGGGTCCCGATAGAGAGGCCGGCGGGTTCGACTTCCTGGGTCAGGCCCGGTCGGGCCTCATGGTGTGCGCTGGCGAGCCGGACATGCCACCCCTGATCGCCCAGTTCGGGCTGATCGACCAGATCACGGCCATCACCACCAGCCATGCCATCCTGACGGCACTCTATGCAAGAGAGCGCACCGGTGTTGGACAGGAGGTCAAGACGTCACTCCTGAGTTCCGCCATGTTCCTTCAGTACTTCAATGTCCTGAACGCGCTCATCATGGAGGCGGACGTGCCCCGCCACCAGCAGAAGTCCACCGACCCGCTGCGGAACTTCTACAAGTGCCGGGACGGCAAGTATATCTGCATGACAGTGGCCCATCACCCCAGCGCGTGGAGGCAGTTCTGCCTGGCCATCGACCACCCTGAGCTGGAGCACGATTCACGGTTCGAAAACAGAGACACCAGGTTTGCCAATCGCAACGACTTCATCGCTTTCCTGGACACGGTCTTCACCACCAAAACGCGTGATGAATGGTTCCGCATACTCTCGGAGCACGATGTCTTCTGTTCCCCGGTAAACGCCGCAACAGAGACAGTTAAAGACCCGCAGACGACAGCGAATGACTACGTGATTGACATCAATAATCACCGTCTGTTCGGGAACATCAAGGTGCCGGGCTATCCCGTCGAATTCAGCGAGACACCGGCCAATCCCGGTTTCACCGCCCCCAGGCTCGGCGAGCATACCAGGGAGATACTGAGGGACCTCGGCGGCTACAGCGAGGCTGAGATTCTCAAATTCAAGCAGGACAAGGTGATTGACTGGGCGGGCTAGCTCTACTCGTGGTAGTGCTTCGTCCTGAAACGGAGCGCCACGAGTATGAGGACAGCGGTAATCACGGCAATCAGATAGAGCCCGCAACCGAAAGCCAGGCCAACGGCAGCCACCGACCAGACCGTGGCCGCAGTGGTGAGGCCCAGAACTCCCTTCTCACCGTGAAGGATGACGCCGGCCCCCAGAAAGCCGATGCCGACGATGACGGCCGCCGCCACCCTGGCGGGATCGCCAACGCCGCCGAAGCCGTAGATAGAGACGATGGTGAGAAGGGCAGCACCCAGACAGACGAGCAGATTGGTGCGGACACCCGCTGGCTTCTGCGCCCGCTCCCTTTCATAGCCAATGACGGCACCGGCTATGGACGCCATGAAGAGGCGGAGAACGACGTCAAGCTCCGTCCAGGGGGTCAATTGCCAGATTCTCAACGGCTCCACAGATACAACCCTTTCCTTATCGATCGATGCCGGCAGCCGGATTATCCGCTTTGAGTGATTATATAGCATAGGGACAATACCCTCGGCGGAGTGCGCAGTTTGCGCCCCGTGCCCATTATTTGATATGGTGATAGTCTCATAATCTAGTGTTATTGCGAGGAGCGGAGCGACGAAGAAATCTCGCGGCGGGGTCAGTTGAACGAATGGATTGCCGCACCTTCTCTTCGCTCGGCTTGGAGAATGGCGCAATGACAGGTTGAGAAGAGCGGACTGAAAGGGCTGAACAAAGCGATATGAGATTTGAAGCCGCCGCGACGATCAACGCCTCTCCGGAGGCCATTTGGGACGCCGTCGCCGATCCGGAGACATGGCCCAGTTGGACACGCGTCATCTTCAAGGTGAAGAAACTCACCGAAGGGCCGCTGGGTGTCGGCTCCCGGCTGCGCATCACCATATGGTTCATTCTTCCGGTCAGCCTGCACATGACCATCACCGAGTACGTCCCCGGGCAGCGGGTGGTCATGGAGGGGAAAACCCTGCTGGCCAGGATGACCCGCTACTACATGCTGAAGCCGCTGGACGGAGCCACCAGAGCCATCGCCGGCGGCCGGGCTTCGGGAATCATGGCCTGGCTGGTGTGGCTGAGTGGTGAGGCGATGTCGGAGGACATCGTCTACGCGCTGAAGAAGAAAATCGAGGGCTAGCCCTCGCGTCAGGAGCAAAGAGGATGTCATCTGCTGTAAAGGAACTGGAGAGCAAGGTTGAAGCGGCCAGGGCGGCGGCCAAGAAGCTGTCGCGCCTGTCCACCGAGGTAAAGAACAAGGCCCTGTTGCGCATCGCCGAGAACCTGGTGGCTCAGCGTGACGAGATCCTGGCGGGGAACCAGCGCGACCTCGTGGCGGCGGACGAAGCCAACATGAGCGCGGCCATGAAGGACCGGCTGCTGCTGAACACCAGCCGCATCGCCGGTATCGCTTCCGACGTCAAGACCGTGGCTGCGCTGCCCGATCCGGTGGGCGAGGTCTTCGATATGCGCACGCTGCCCAACGGGCTCCAGATCGGCCGCAAGCGCGTGCCGCTGGGAGTCATCGCCACCATCTACGAGAGCCGCCCCAACGTCACCGCGGATATCTCCACGCTCAGCCTGAAATCGGGCAATGCGGTCATCCTCCGCGGCGGCAAAGAGGCCATCCACTCCAACCTGGCGCTGGCCGGCGTGGTGCAGAAGTCGGCCTACGAGGCGGGCGTCCCCGAGGGCGCTATCCAGATAATCGAGTCCACCGACCGGTCCGTCGTGGAGCACATGCTCAAGATGAGCGGGATGATCGACCTCATCGTGCCCCGCGGCGGGGCGGAGCTGATCAAGTTCGTGGTCAGCCACGCCACCATGCCGGTGCTGGCAGGCGGTATAGGCGTCTGCCACACTTATGTTGACAGGAGCGCCAAGCTGGGCAACGCCGCGGCTATCGTCTACAACGCCAAGGTGCAGCGACCCACCGTGTGCAACGCACTGGACACCATCCTGGTGCATGCCGATGTCGCCGAGAGGTTCCTGAAGGGAATCGGGCCGGAGTTCGCCAAGGCCGGGGTGGAGATGCACTGCGACCCGGCATCCCTGCAGATACTGAAAGAGATTCCTTCGCTCAAGGTGGGGCCTGCCACGAGCCAGGATTGGGGCAAGGAGTTCCTGGCCCTCATCGCCGCCGTCAAGGTGGTGAACTCGCTGGACGAAGCGCTGGAGCACATCGACCGCTACGGTTCAGGTCATTCCGAGGCCATCATTACCGAGGACTACTCGGCGGCCCAGCGCTTTCTGGAGGAAGTGGACGCGGCCTGTGTTTATGTCAACGCCAGCACGCGCTTCACCGATGGGGGGCAGTTCGGGCTGGGGGCGGAGGTAGGCATCAGCACCCAGAAGTTCCACGCGCGCGGCCCACTCGGCCTGAAGGAGCTCACCAGCTATAAGTGGATCATCTTCGGCAGCGGGCAGGTGAGGCCGTAGTGCAGTTTGACTGCTTCCTATCTTATGAAGGTAGCAGTACACACGCCGCTACTAACCAGTGCATCAAATTCATGGTGGTCAGAGGTGATGACTATCCCATCGACTCGCTTTGCCAGGGCAATTGCGAAGCAGTCTGCAAGAGATGCCCTGTTTCTAGCCTTGAGTATGCCCGCTGCTTGCCAGAATAGGATATCAATGTCATCGCGTGTGATTAGGCCTGTTGACTCAAGATCGGAGATTGCAGAAAGGGCTGTGGCCTCATCTGACACTCGCACGAAGTCGTAGAACACCTCGCACAGGTTCAGCGCGTGTGCCATACAGAGGTCATTTCTGTTCAGTAGCAGAGCCTCAACAACTTCAGCGCCTTCCTCATCACGTAGATACGCAATCAACGCCGATGCGTCTATTACATTGGTCATGACTATTCTTCTTTTTGGAGTTCCTGCTGTTTACGAAGGGCAAACTCCTCTGCGCTGGTCTGTACGTGAGAGTACTTTCCCCTCAATCTCCTCACTATTGTTTGCCGAATATACTCCGAGCAATCCAACTCTGCGAGCAAGTGGCGAGGACGCGATACCGAGGAGTCAGCAAGAACTCCATCCACAACTATGACAAACGGCGAGCCATAGTATGATTTTGCGGTACCCAAGACCGATACCGCAGAGAAAAGCGGCGTGGCTGCCGCCTTTTCTATAGTTTGTTCCTGACTTATATTTGGTTCGACATGAGTGTACACCATGCCCTATCATCCTCTAATCTTGGTGATCGTGCTGTTCACATCAACAACCGCTCGCTCAATGATCTCCTTTGCAGTATCAAGTGATGTGTAGTAGTCTTCACTCTCGTTGAAAGCATAGCGATCGTTGAAGTCGCCCAGCACTTGTACACCTCGTTCAACCGTATTCTGTCGTGACATTCTAGCAACCCCCTGTTTGGGTTCTCCCAATCTCCAGGTTCGATAGTTCTGAACAGTCACGTTGCTGTAGAACCGAGCATCCACCACCCTGGCAATCTTGATTTGGAACTCGTCAACATCTTCAAGTGGAATTTGGGCAAGAAACGTGCCAGATAGTCTTGCGATCGTCTCCTTGTCAGTTACTTTGCTGGCGAGATTGGCTCGAGTTGTGAGTCCACTAAAGCAAGGCTTCACCTGGTCCAGCAAGGCAAGTAGATCGAATACAGTTGAAACTCGATCCAGTAGGTATTGTCTTCCCTTTAATATATCTAGTTGCCAGTCTGGGGAATAAGCAATACTCAACGAAATGCTTATTTGGGACACAATGATTTGGCTGTATCCATGTTTTGATCCAAAAACCATTCTAGGAACCTCAGGGTCAAGATCATCAGGGACAGAGATGATTTGCGGTTGAACATAAAGGCCTTTCAGTCTATCCTCAAATGCATTGGCTAGACGCCGTATTAAAGGCTGTCGTGGGAAAATCACGCTGAAGCCATTCTGAATGAACTTGGGCGGCTCAAACACGCTCTACCTCCCAGAGAACATGGATGACTAGGTCTAACATAGTGCTATGCTCGTCGCCTGTCAATATCACTTGTTCAATTTCGCTTGTGTTAGCTTGGTTTCCCGCCTACGGAACTGCTAACCATTGCGCGAATCGTAAGACTTGCCCTGCGAGGATATCAAATGATCGAGGACTTGGTTCGGCCGTTCTACCCCAGCAGCTCATCCAACTCAGCGATAGTCCGTGAGACATCGCCCCGAACATGGATCGTCTGCATGCCCAGGGAGTCGGCCGCCCTCACGTTACCCTCGCAATCGTCGAGGAAGACGGTGCGCTCCGGCACCAGCCCGCCCAAGCCTTCCAGCGTCATCCTGAATATGGCCGGGTTCGGCTTGCGCATCCCCACCCGGCTGGAGTCCACCACCAGGTCGAAAAGCTCATTCACCGGCAGCAGCGACCGCCAGGCATCGGCGAACTCTCTGATGTTGTTGGTGATCATGGCGGTGGGATACCCTTCCTGCTTGAGGCCCTTCACCCGCTCCACCAGCGGCTGGTGGATGGCAGGGGATATCCGGGCGAACAGCTCGAAGATGTCCACCTCCAGGTTGTAGAGCGCCCGGCCCCGATGGAAAATCTCGTCGCGGGCCTGCTGCAGTGGTATCTCGCCGCGCTCCAGGCGGTGATAGGGATGGTCGCTGTCCTCAGCCAGAGACCCAAACACGATATCGCTGAGCTGCCCCGGCCCGGCGCCCATCTCAGCACCGACGGCTTCGAACAGAGGATAGGGAGACTCGGTGAAGACACCGCCGAAGTCGAAGATCACCGCATCGATTCTCACTCTTCTATCCTTATTCCAACAGTCATTTCGCATCGAGCCAGACAATGGAGACTGTGGCTTCCAGCTTCCTGAACTCAGGATCACCAGTCACCACCGCGGCATCTTCCAGCTTGGCCAGTGCCGCAGTGAAGCAGTCTGCATAGGCAACGGAATAACCTGCTTTGATGTGAGCGGCGGTCAGGGCATGCTCTCGATTGGCATCAACGATCTTGATGGGGAGCTCATCAACTCGTGCCAAAACCCGTGGACCTTGTTCAAGCCGCGCTCGCGCTCAGTGATGTACAGAACCTCTCCAAGATTGACCACGCTCATCAACAGCCGGCAACGCCCGGCAGAAGCTTGCCTGAAAAGACGTTCTATCTCCTCGCCACTGCTCTCACCTTCCAAGAAGGCCAGCAGAGCGTAGCTGTCCAGAACGAAGCGCTCTGACTCCAAAGCTATTTGCCTCTGCTGACTTCCTCTGTTCGGGAATCGAGAAGAGCACCGACAAGCGACGTATCCCCCTTCAGCATACCTGCCGCTTCTCCTATGGCATCCGCCGATGCAGGGACGATAGCCACCACACCGCCATAATCTATGAAGTGGACTTTGTCTCCCTTCTTAAGGCCATACTTCTCCCTGATCTCCTGGGGTATCACCACCCACCCTTTTGCCGACAGAGTCCCCGTCTTCATGCTTCACCTCCTGGACATTATATACTGACAGCCTGTCAAATACATACTCCGTTTGGACGGCGGAGCTTCAGGTTTGGAGACAACCACGGTATACTGTTAGGCACATGAGCAGGGATACGGCGCAGCGTGACAACGAGGCTCCGGGGATCAACGGGAACATCGCCGCCATCCAGAAGCGCATCGCCAGGGCGGCCAAGAAGGCGGGCAGGTCTCCTTCAGAGGTCACGCTGGTGGCGGTGACCAAGACCGTGGACGCAGCCGCAATCCAGGAGGCCTTTGCCGCCGGAGTCCGTCATTTCGGCGAAAGCCGCATTCAGGAGGCGAAGGAGAAGCTTCCCCAGTTGTCCACCCTCCATCCGGCTCCGACCTGGCACATGGTAGGCCACCTCCAGACCAACAAGGTCAAACCGGCCATCGAACTCTTCGACGTCATCGACAGCATCGACTCGCTCAAGGTAGCCGAGGCCATCAGTCAGCATGCCGAGCGCGACGTGCCGGTGCTGGTGCAGGTCAACGTGTCCAGAGAGGCCACCAAGTACGGTTTTGACGTCCAGGATATCATCCCGGCCCTGGAGCACATCGCCCGGCTGCCGCATCTCCGGATAAAGGGTCTGATGACCATCGCCCAGTATGCCGACGACCCGGAGGAGGTCCGCCCCACATTTCGAAGGCTGCGGCTGATGCGTGACTCACTGGGGCTGGAGCACCTTTCCATGGGCATGAGCCATGACTTCGAGGTGGCCATCGAGGAAGGGGCCACGATGGTCAGGATCGGCCGGGCCATCTTCGGCGAAAGAGAGGAATAGCGCCATGAGAATTGCCTTTATCGGCGGCGGGAACATGGGCGAGGCTATGATCAGGTGTATCGTGGAAAAAGGAGTGGCCAAAGCTGCCGAGATCACGGCCAGCGATGTCAGCGAAACGCGGCGCTCCTACCTTAAGAAGCAACATGGCGTCGAAACGACCTCCAGCAACCGCACCGCTGCTAAAAAGGCTGAGGTCATCATCCTGGCGGTGAAGCCCAATGTGATGCCGGAAGCGCTGGCCGACCTGAAGGGCGTCCTCAAACCGGAACAGACGGTGATCTCCATCGCCGCCGGGATAACGCTGAACAAGCTCTGCCAGGGGCTGGACCGCAAGTCGGTGGTGCGCGCCATGCCCAACACACCGGCCCAGATCGGCGAAGGCATGACTGTCTGGACCACTGCGGGCGAAGCCGGCGAGGAGGACAAAGAGAGGGCCAGGGCCATCCTGGGCGCTATGGGAAAGCAGATCTTTGTTGCGGACGAGAAGCTGATCGACATGGCCACCGCCGTGAGCGGGAGCGGCCCGGGATACATCTTCCTCATCATCGAATCGTTTGTGGACGCAGCCGTGCGTATCGGCCTGCCGCGCGACATGGCCCAGGAATTGGTGCTGGAGACCATCTCCGGCTCAACGCACCTGGCGCAGAAGTCCGGCAAACATCCGGCTGAGCTGCGCAACATGGTCACCTCCCCGGGTGGAACCACTGCCGAGGGATTGCACGAGTTAGAGGAAGGCAGGCTGAGAGCGCTGCTGGCCAAAGCCGTAGTTGCCGGCTATGAGAAA
>CAYYWI010000021.1:0-35577 GCA_964475375.1 uncultured Dehalococcoidia bacterium | reverse complement strand
CCTCTTTTCTCACCCCTTACCTGATCCGATCCGCTGATTCTGTGGCCGACTTCTTTGACCAGAAATCGCCAAGATTGCTCAGAGTGTACGTTTCCCGGCTCTCGGACTGGCTGCAGGCTTTGCGTTCCACTCTGAGTCGGGGTACCAGGGTGTCTCAGGAAGTGCGGCGCTCCATCAAAGCCATCTTCATCAATCTATTGATAGTCATAGTCATTCTGGGCATCGGGGCCGTAGCTATTCAGTTCACCGAGAAGCTCGCCGGCCTGAGCAATATTCGTAACGACAAACTTGGCATGCTGCTCGGAATTTTCTTTCTCACACTGTGCGCCCCTGCTTTTGTTGCGATGTGGCGAAGCATCCAGAAGCTCGCTGATGAAGCAGCAAAGTACCTTGTCACGCGGCAGTCGCCTATAAGATGGAGCCGCAAAAGGCTGCGGATTGTATTAAGAGACAGCATCATGATCGTAATCACTATTCTCATAGCTTTGTGGACTATCCCCATTGTGGTACAGCTTGTGGCTATCGGTTCCTTTGCTCTGGCTGTTCCCCTGCTGCTTCTGGCGATAGCCCTCTTCCTGATACTGGGTTCCATGAGACAGATCCATCGACAGATCGAAGGAGCTTTTGACAAAGCCCTCTTTGGAGAAGAGCCAGGTTCCAACTGCAGTGAATCGGATTCAGATGACGCCGGTCAGGACATCGCCACAAGACTGGTTCAATTGGTGAAGCTGAAACTGGTGAAAGTAATTGAAGTCTGGCGGACGCGGCGCACCAAACCCGGAGAGTCCACAGTATCCGGTGCGATCAAGGCAGATGAGCCTATCGCTCCGGTGGAGAAGGCTGCGAAACCGGGGGGCACGACGGGAGGCGGGGAGGCTGAAGTGAGTACCGACCGCAATGACAAGAGGCGATGTAATTGACGCGGACATCTATCCATGTGGTACAGGCATTGTTAAGATTAGAATATGCACATGAACCGCGCGTTTCTTAAATCGGAGCGTTTTGGAGGACACTGATGACTGACGGATCCTTTTGTTTCTATCGAGAAGTGCAGCGTTTCCGGCAGCCTTGGCTGTGGCTGCTGGTTGCTGCGGTCTCCGCCATTTCTCTCTGGAGTTTCGTGCAACAGATCATCATGGGCAAAACCTTCGGCCAGAATCCGGCTCCGGATGCAGCAGTGGTGGTCATTGCCGCCATCTTTGGCCTGGGCTTTCCCACTCTCTTTTACGCAATCAATCTTACGACCGAAGTCAGAAGCGATGGCTTATATGTGCGCCTCTTTCCCCTTCATCTGTCCTTCCGCCGCATAACATACGAACGCCTGGCCAAGTATGAAGTACAGACCTACAGGCCGATCAGAGATTATGGTGGTTGGGGTATTCGCTACGGGTGCGGTGGCAAAGCCTACAATGTCAGCGGCAACCGCGGGGTGATGCTGGAGTTGTTGGATGGAGAAAGACTCCTCATCGGGTCACAGAAGCCGGAGGACTTGTCAAACGCTATAGCGTTGGCTTTCGGCAGAAGGACAGGCTGAGAAGGTTCCGGATGGACTCGGCTCAATGGGTGCGTCCCCCATGCTGGTCACGGCTTTCCGTTGACGAAAAGAGTTGTGCCGACTCCCTCAACCCAGGCCTCGAATGGCGCGTATGTACTCCAGGATTGGCTGCAGGTTTTCCTGTCTGACCTTGCTCCTGTTTATCGGGCCAATCTTGCCGGGCATTTTGAAATACTTGATCCGGCTCCGAATCTCAGCGGGAATTCTTTCGTAGCCTTTTCTGCTGTCAGGGTGCTCCTGCGATGCCAATCCCACCACAACCAATATGACAGTCTTGTCCTTCAAAGCCGCCCACCGGTTCTTGAGATAACCTTTGAGCCTGATCTGACCCATGTAGGTAGGCGAACAGACTATGACCAGATCGTAGTCTTCTATCCTCCTTCGGGTGGCACTGGCCCTGGCCAGGTCTGCCTCCAGAGCCTCCCGCAGCCATATCGCATACTGCTTGGTAGTCCCGAGTGTGGAGCCATACACTATCACGGTTCTCATGGAGCACCCCTTCCTTGGTATACCTCCCAATTCCGTATCATATCACAGACGCATTTATTGCAAGTTTACAAATAAGTATTTGAAAGGGCTAGCTTCCTTTGCCCAAGATCATGACAGCCATGAAAACACTCTCCCTGGCACATTGCCGCCGGACGTCTCTACTCTGATAATATCAGGGGATATCAGGGCAGACAATCCGTGGTCTTTATTCCAAAGGGCCGATTAGTATTGACAAAAGTGGGAGGCAGTCCTATGTTAGTCACATCGGATGCTTCTGCAACTTGTGCTTGTTACCGAGACGACTCACTCTAGGTCTTGCCGCTACAGCCAGAATCCAGAGTAGCAAACCGCCTCGACCAGGGGGTATTCATGAAGGTCAGTGTGGTGACCGACAGTACATCAGATCTGCCTCCGGAGGTCGCCAAGGCCCTGGGTATTACCGTCGTGCCGGCTCAGATTCAGTTTGGAGAGCAGCTATTCCAGGACGGCGTAGATCTGACGACCGACGATTTCTACCTCAAGCTCCAGACTAGTTCAACGCTACCCAAGACTTCGCCGGCTTCTATCTCCACTTTCAATTCGATCTATCGCCGGATCGCGGAGAGAGCCGACTCTATCATCTCCATCCACATAGCAGCCAAGCTGAGTGTCACCTATGACATAGCTCGCCAAGCCAGCGTCGATCTGGAGTGTCCCATCACAGTCGTGGATTCCCAGACAGCATCCATGGCCTGCGGACTGCTGACGATTATCGCTGCGAAGGCTGCTCAAGCCGGGGAATCGCTGAAGAGCATTGAGGACATGGTGCGGCAAGCCATACCCCACACAGTCACCTTTGGTGTCTTCGGCACTCTGGAGTACCTGGCCAGAGGCGGACGGATCGGCAAGGCCCAGGCGTTCCTGGGCACCTTTCTCAAGATACATCCCATACTGGCCATCCGACTGGGCGAAGTGGTGCCGATGGAGAGGGTGCGGACAAGGCCTCGTGCTTTGGACAGGTTATGCGAAATAGTCCGCGACCTCGGGCAGCCAAGGGAGTTGTCAGTCATGCGCACCACCGATAGCAGAGAGGCCGATGAACTGGTCCAACGGCTCTCGGACATCTTCCCGCCTGAGAGGGTCTATCGCGCCAGTATCGGCCCATCAATGGGGACGCAGGTGGGACCAAATGCTATTGGAGCCGCCCTGATCGCAGAGAAGCTGGTCTGAGCAAGCCGCAGCCTGGAGGTGCCCATCATGAATGCTCAACAATGGACTCTGATCGCCGTTAACATCGTTGGTGGTGCCCTGGTTCTCGGCAGCTATGCGCAGGGACTGATAGCTCACCCGGAGAACCGGAACGCGCTTTGGGGCGGCGTGCCCAATTCGATCCAGCCGCTCTACACCATCGGCATGATCCTGGCCGCTTTGGGCTACTTCGCCTTCACCTATTTCATCCTCTTTCGCATAGATGCGGCTGAGCTGCATATAGCGGGCCGATTCGGCTATTGGGTATTCTGCCTGATCTACGCTGTTATCCTGATTGCATCGGCGCTTTGGATGCCGCTCACTTATGCCGCACTCGACAGACACAGTACCGGATTGTTCTGGGCCATCCGCATCACGCTGGCTGTGGTCGGCCTGGGATCACTGGCCCTGCTGGCCACCCTTCTAAGCCTGCACACCAGCCACTCGTCGTCGTACGCCTACTGGCTGGCCGTCGCCGGAAGCGCCGCCTTCTGCCTTCAAACCGCAATACTCGACGCATTAGTCTGGCCGGCCTTCTTTCGGGTATAATGGCCGGTCGAGCAGACTTGCAGGCAAGACGAATGCCGGTCAGAAGAGCGGAGCACTGCGGGAGACAATCGTCCCACGTCGGCGCTATCTCACGCGTGAGCGCTAACCGGAACTCTTCAGAGTTAGAGGAAGGAATATGGCACAGGACGAGAACATAATCGATGCCAAAGGAATCCACAAGACCTATGACACGGGCAAGGTGAAGGTGCATGCGTTGAAAGGCGTCGACTTCGCGGTCAAGCACGGCGAGATGGTGGCCGTCATGGGACCCAGCGGCTGCGGCAAGACCACCCTTCTCAACTGTCTTTCGGGGCTGGACGATTTTGATCAGGGCGAAGTGGTAATAGAAGGCACACAGCTGCCCAAGATGTCGGACGACCAACGCACCGAATACCGAGCCCGCCGCATGGGTTTCGTCTTCCAGCTCTACAACCTTCTGCCGGTGCTCAGCTCTGTCGAGAACATAGAGATGCCCCTCCTGGTCTCCGGCGTTTCACCGTCCAAGAGCCGCAAGATGGCCCTTGATGCTCTGGGCCTGGTGGGGCTCCCCGGTGTAGCCGACCGCTTGCCCGCGGAACTCTCCGGAGGGCAGCGCCAGCGGGTGACCATAGCCAGGGCCTTGGTCAACCAGCCCGCCATTATCTGGGCCGACGAGCCAACCGGCGACCTGGACAGCGAAACCACCGGCGAGATCATGGATCTCCTGTGCAAGTTAAACAAAGAGAATCAGCAGACCTTCGTCCTGGTCACCCATTCAGACGAAGTGGCGAAGAGAGCCGACCGCATTGTCCGAATGCGGGACGGCCTGATTGTTGACGGTAAGTAGCCATGCAGAAGCTGTTTGGTCTACCGCTCACCTCCATCGCCATCTTCATGCTGGTCGTTTTTATCGCCGTGGCAGTTGCCATCGGCATACTGGCCTGGCGAAATCGCATCATGTTCAAGCTTGGGGTGAGGAACATTCCCAAGCGTCCAGCCCAGACGGTCCTGATCATAATCGGCCTCATGCTGAGCACGGTGATCATCACGGCCGCCTTCACCACCGGCGATACCGTTGTCTATACCATCAGGTCGATCGCCACGGACGCCCTGGGCAACACCGACGAGGTAATCAGCGCGCCGAGCGCGGGCACGGCTCCGGGTTCGGGCTACTTCAATTACTCTCTTTTCAATCAACTGCGTGACGATCTTCCTGATGACAGCAATGTTGATGGCCTGCTGCCGGTCATCAGGGAGCAAGCTCCGCTGATAGACATTAACTCAGAGATGAGTATCGCCGGCATAACCCTCTTTGCCCCTGATCCGGAGTACATGACGGACTTCTCCAGGATAGTGACCACGGACGGCCAGGAGGTCAGCCTCAGTGACCTCGCCTCGAATGAGGTCTTCATCGATGAATCTACGGCCAGAAACCTCAAGGCAGAAGTGGGGGATCAACTTGTTCTCTATGCCGGGGCCAAGCCGACGCTTCTGAAGCTGGCAGGCATAGTTGAAGGCACTTCATCGGGAGGGTTCTCCTTTGTGGCCATGCCTCTTGAGAGAGCACAGGGCATCGTTGGCAAGGAGGGCCAGATAAACGCCATCTATGTCTCCAACACCGGCGGCCGTATTGAAGGTGCCAAGTACAGCGCTGCGGTGGAAGAGGAACTCGTCAGTCTGCTCGAAGGAACCGGACTGGAAGTTGATACGGTTAAGAAAGAGACTCTTGATCAGGCCGATCTGGCCGGGAGTGCGCTTACCTCCATGTTCGTGGCGTTTGGTCTCTTCTCCATCGCCGCCGGGGTACTGCTCATTTTCCTGATCTTCGTGATGCTGGCCGCCGCCCGCAAGTCGGAGATGGGCATGGCCAGAGCCGTGGGAACCAAGAGAAAACATCTGGTGCAGATGTTCATCTTTGAGGGCGTGGTGTATGACCTGGGTGCTGCCATTGTAGGTGTCGCTCTTGGAGTGCTGGTCACCTACGCCATCGCCGGCATCATGGCCCGCATCGTTCAGCAGACTTCTCTGGAACTGGCCATCCACGTCGAGCCCGCGAGCCTGATAGTGTCCTTCACGCTGGGAATGCTGGTCACCTTTGTCACCGTAGCCATCTCTGCCTGGAGGGTCAGCCGCTTAAACATCGTGAGAGCTATCAGGGATATACCCGAGCCTGTTGTCGAGAAGTTGGGTCGTCGCTGGTTTGTTCTGGGAATCATCCTGGGCATCTTCGGTTTGCTGTTGGGATTCATCGGCATAGTCTCCCAGCAGGCCGGCGCACTCTATCTGGGGGTATCGATACTCATCATAGGTATGGCGCTGGTCTTGCGGGCGCGGGGTGCAAAGGAACGGGTCGTCTTCACTGTGGCTGGTGCAGTGCTGGTAGCCTGGTCGCTGCTGCCGATCAACTTGTTCCAGGCCATCTTCGGCGACCTGAAGATGGGGATAGAGATGTTCTTCCTGACAGGCATGGTGATGGTTCTGGGCGCAGTATGGGTGGTGTCCTACAACCTGGATGTCATTCTCCGATTCCTGGTAGCGATCCTGGGCAAGTTCAAGAGCGCTGCTCCTGTCCTCAAATCGGCCATGGCCTATCCCATGAAGAATCGCCTGAGAACCGGGCTGACCATCGCCATGTTCTCTCTGGTCATCTTCACCATCGTCTTCATGTCGGTGCTGATTCAGGCCAACACAGCCGCTCTGTCCGACACCGAGTCAATCGGCGGCGGGTATGACATTCAAGCGAACGTGAGCTACAGCAATCCCATTCCCGATATTCACCAGGCAATCGTGGACAAGGGATTCAACCCCGATGATTTCGAGGCCATTGCCGGACTATCGGCGGTTCCGCTGGAGATCAGGCAGGTCGGTGCGGAGAACCAGGAATGGAAACAATATCTTGTCAACGGCACCGACAACGTCTATCTGGACACCAATGGTTTCGAGTTCTCCGTCATGGCCCCGGGCTATGAGTCCGCCAGGGACGTGTGGCAGGCGCTGAAGGAAAACCCCGGACTGGCGGTCATCGGTGCCGATGCCGTCCCCTCCCGGAGCTCGTTCGGCATGACTTTCGGCGGCGGCTTCATGCTGGAGGGCGTCTACCAGGAGGACGAGGAGATGTCCCCGATCGAAGTGCAGACAAAGGAGTCCTTCACAGGCGCTGAGATGAACCTCACCATCATCGCCGTGCTCAAATCGGTCAGCTTCAACTACGGTGTGTACACATCCCAGCAAACCATCGATCAGGCATCGCCGGTGCCGATTCCACCCACCACTTACCTCTTCAAGCTCAAGGAGGGAGTGGATGCCGGCGACACAGCGGATGCACTGAAATCGGCTTTCATCACCAACGGCATGCGGGCCGAGTCAATCAAGGACGTGCTCAAGGAGGCCACCAGGATCAGCTTCACGATCAACACCCTGATGCAGGGGTTCATGTCCCTGGGCCTGGTGGTGGGCATCGCCGCCCTCGGAGTGATAGCTACCAGAGCGGTGGTGGAGCGGCGTCACGAGATAGGCATTCTGCGGGCCATCGGCTTCAAGCGCAGCAGCGTTCAGGCGGCCTTTCTGCTGGAGTCATCCATAGTAGCATTGCTGGGTATTCTCATCGGCACTCTGCTGGCGCTGGCACTTTCATACCAGGTGCTGACCTACCTGAGAAGCGAGATCGAAGGTCTGCAATTCCAGATTCCCTGGGTGCAGATGCTGATCATCGCCGGCATCTCCTGGGTCGCTTCGCTGCTGATGACCATCATCCCCGCCAGGCAGGCCTCGAAGATCTACCCGGCGGAAGCGTTGCGATATGAGTAGTCCGCTTCAGGCGGACGGACCCACCGCAGTCTCCGTACGGCAATATGATGGTGGATCCGCTTCGCTTGATCCACCCGTTCTGGGTCCACGTAAGCGACTCGAGCTGGTTGATTTGGGCTACCGAATCTTCGCTATTGCCCAAACTGAGACGAGTAGTATGACCTCCGCGGACGGAAAACTGAAGCTAGGTCATATGGCAGCATGACGAAATAGAACGCTGGAGATACGGAGTGAGCATACAGTTGTTGTTGGTGCCTCCCCTGCAAGGATTCACCAGTGTATCGACCATGGATTGCATACCCGTAGGAGAAGTGAAGACCGGCATGCCTGCTGGACACGCGAATCATGATGTTCAGTACGGTACGCAACAGGTTGTTGGCCCAGCTGCCGGTTTCCTCAAAGGGCATGGGCAGCACGGTTGAGTCAAAACCTGTCAATGACAGTCCTTCTGCGAGGTAGTACGGATTCATGGAGCGTTCGGCCCAATTTCCAGTATGCGGATTACAGGTATTAGTTGGGTGCTCTATGGCCACAGGCATGTGCCCACCCTGCAGATATCTCTCCACTTCTAGCGCTATCTCCCGAGACGCCAGACCGCGCGTGAGAATACCAAGTCGATGAGCTCGTCTTCGCTCAAACCCGGCGCCAGTTCCCTGATTATGTTGACCCTTTCCTTCAGAAATGCCCCAACGCCGTATACCTCCAAACCAACAGTCTCCGCTTCCCTCTGCATCTTCGCTGCATGCTTTGAAAACGGGTACCAGAACATATTAGCCCCGGAACAAAGCATCACGACTGCGTCTCGATTGCAAATTGAATGTAGTCTGTTGAGGAAGTGATCAATGTCGTAGATATGTTCGAGAACATCATAGGAGGTGATGGCATCAGCCCTGATGTGACGCGCTTCCAGATATTCCGCCAGCGCATCGATGTCTCCGCATAAGTAGTGATCAGCTTGAAGCCCCGTATCACAGCCAATTCTTTTCGCTTGTTCACACATTCCGGGGTCAATGTCGTTATACACCACCGTGCCAACGCCCAATTGTCTCGCCAGCAAGGAATGAAGACCTGCTCCACCTCCATATTCCACCAAGGCGATATCAGCCAACGGCTTGCTCGTTTCACTTAACGCTCGCCCAACAATAGATGCGTCGCGTGAAAGCGACAACCCTAGGCCCGATGGCGCCCGCGGGAGGTACACGCTTGGGAACTTGGCTTGAGTGCTCTGCAGTTTGGGAATGAGGCTCCTAGCTGCAAGTTCCAGCCTCTTAACATCGTCAACGGCCAAGGACGACTTCCAGAAGCTGTAAAAAGGCCTCAAGTGGGGTATCCGCATCTTTACATCAGCAGGTCTACCGCGAGTGCTCAGACCATATCACTTAGCAGAAGACATTGTCAAGCACAGGTTGAACACGAAGGTTAGCACTCCGCCTTGGAGTGTGCAGCAATACTGGGGACTGTCAGCGCTCGCTCAACAATCGCCAAGACAGTGTGTCAAGACAGGTGTGCTATGTCGCCGGCAGGTCTTCGAACGGCAATATGCTGGTGGGTCCGCTGCGCTTGACCCACCCTACGTCTGACCGCCAGTTGAAAGCTGTGAAGGCTTTTGTCAATGGGCAAGACCCGCTATCTCACAAGCCGAATATCGGACAACCAAGCTAAGATAGATCGTCTACCCGCCCACCCTCTTCACACCCAGCGTCACCTCACGCCCCTCGATCTTGGCCTTCTGGGAGAAGGCGCCCTCGGCGGGCGGCTGGTTGAGGAGTTCCTTCGACAGGGTCTCCTGCTTGATGTAGGCGGACTGAGCCTCGATGGCCTTCTGCAGCGACGGCTCCGCCTGGTAGTAGGTGACGATGTAGTCGGCGATCTCGAACCCGGCGTCCTTGCGCATGCCCTGGATGCGGTGCGTCAGCTCGCGCGCTATGCCTTCCTCGATGAGGTCCGCCGGAATATCGGTGTGCACAGCCACCACGCATCCCCCATCCTCCATGACGCAATAGCACGATTGGCCCGCCAGGTCCGCATCCGCCTCGGCGAACTCCAGCGCCTTCACGTTGAGCTCCTCCAGCACCTGCGGAGCCAGGCACCGCAGGCTCTCCTGCTCGCTCCTGGCCCTGGTCTTGACGACGACCTTGGCCACAGGCTGGCGCACCTTGATGCCCGCCTTGCTGCGGGCGGCCCGCCCGATGCTGCAGACCTTCATTACCAGCCTGGTATCCGCCTCCAGCTTCGCGTCCACCTTGGAGAGATCGGCCACCGGGAAGTCGCAGAGGTGCACACTCTCCGGCGCCTGCGGATCGACCGCCCTCACCAAGTTCTGGTAAAGCTCCTCGGACAGGAACGGTGTCAAGGGGGCCATGAGCTTGGCCAGCGTGACCAGGCAGTCGTATAGGGCGAAGTAGGCCGAGAGCTTGTCGATGTCATTCTCGCCCTTCCAGAAGCGCCGCCGGTTCCGCCTCACGTACCAGTTGGAGAGGTAATCGACGAACTCCTCGATCTTTCTCCCGGCCTCGGTGGGGTCGTAATTGGTGTAGGCCTTGTCCACCTCGTCGATGAGCTGATTCAGCTCTGACAAGATCCAGCGGTCAAGCTCGTCGCTGGGCGCGGGACGCTTGGCCTTGATGGGATCGAACCGGTCGATGTTGGCATAGATGACAAAAAAGGAGTAGGTATTCCACACAGTGGACAGCACCTTGCGCATGGCCTCGGTGACCTGATCGGTGGAAAGCCGTTTCACGTTGCCCGCCGGGCTGGTGGTGAACATGTACCAGCGCAGCGCATCCGCGCCCTGGTTGTTGATGATCCTCCAGGGATCGATGACGTTCCCTTTGGACTTGCTCATCTTCTCACCCTTGGCGTCGACGATGTGCCCCAGGCAGACGACGTTCTTGAAGCACGGCTTCCCGAACAGCAGGATGGACAGGGCGTGCAGCGTGTAGAACCAGCCCCGGGTCTGGTCGATAGCCTCGGCGATGTAGTCCGCCGGGAAGCGGCTTTCGAATGCCTCTTTGTTCTCGAATGGATAGTGGAACTGGGCGTAGGGCATGGCCCCGGAGTCGAACCATGCATCGAGCACTTCGGGAGCCCGCTTCATCTTGCCGCCGCACTTGCCGCAGTCGAAGGTTATCTCGTCCACAAACGGCCGGTGCGGGTCCACCGGCTCGATGATGCCGCTCACCTTGGGCTTGGACTTGAGTTCCTCGATGCTGCCGATGCAATCCATGTGGCTGGGGTCGCGGCTGCAGCGCCAGATGGGCAGGGGCGTTCCCCAGTATCTCTCACGTGAGAGGCCCCAGTCGATATTGTGCTCCAGCCAGTCGCCGAAGCGTCCCTCTTTGATGTAGTCGGGATACCAGTTGATATCCCGGTTGCCGGCGACCAACTCATCTCTGAATGCGGTGGTCTTGATGTACCACGAGGGCTTGGTGTAGTAAAGCAAGGGGGTCTGGCAGCGCCAGCAGAACGGGTAGGTATGGACGATCTTCTCCTGATGATGCAGGATGCCGCGCTGCTCCAGGTCGTGGAGGATCAAAGGATCGGCTTTCTTGACGAATTTGCCGTCCCAAGCCTTGCCGTTTGGAATCATCCGGCCGTCCAGGTCCACGCTCTGCACCATCGGCAGCCCGGCAACTTTGCCTAAATCGAAGTCTTCTTCTCCAAAGGCAGGAGCAATGTGCACGATGCCGGTGCCATCGCTGACCGAAACATAGTCGGCAGTCACAGCGCGACTGTGTTGAGGAAGCTTGTCGCCGGCAGGCACGAACTCCGGCTTCGGCTCGTACAACCGGTCATATTGAAGGCCGGCCACTTCCTTGCCGGTAAACTCGGCCAGTATCTCCCAGTTGCCCGACCCAAGCGCCCGGTCGAGAAGGGCTTCCGCCATGATAAGCCTCTCGGTGGTTCCCTGTGGAGATTTGGCCTGAACCAACACATAGGTCTCATCGGGCGATACCGCCAGCGCCACGTTGCCGGTCAACGTCCAGGGAGTAGTCGTCCACGCCAGCAAGGCGGGCACTTCCTGCTCCCACTTGTTCGCCTGGGCATTCCAGCCAAGCTTCGGCAGCGCCCCGACACCGGCATTCTGCGCGTCGCGGCTCAAACGGAACCGAATGTATATCGAGGGATCCTCGGCGTCCTTGTAGCCCAAGGCCACCTCATGGGAGCTGAGCGACGTGCCGCAGCGGGGGCAGTGAGGCGTTACTCTGTAGCCCTGGTAGACCAGGCCCCGGTCCCAAAGCTGCTTGATGATCCACCAGCAGGTCTCGACGTAGCCGGTGTCGAAGGTAATATACGGGTGTTCCATGTCCAGCCAGAAGCCGATTCGCTCGGTAAGCTCCTCCCACTTCTTGAGATAGCGGAGGACGCTCTCGCGGCATTTGGCGTTGAACTTGGCAATACCGTACTCTTCGATCTGCGCCTTGTTGTTGAACTTGAGTTCCTTTTCGATCTCCAGTTCCACAGGCAGGCCGTGGGTATCCCACCCGGCCTTGCGGAAGATGCGATATCCCTTCATGGTCTTGTACCGGGGGATGACATCCTTGTAGATGCGGGAAAGGACGTGGTGGATGCCGGGATTGCCGTTAACCGTCGGCGGGCCGTCATACAGCACAAACTCGGGTCCGCCCTGGCGAATCTCATTCGTCTTCCGGAGGATGTTCCTCTCCTTCCAGAAGTCTAGAATCTGCTTCTCTACTTCAGGGAAGCTTACCTTGCTGTTGACTGGTTTGAACATATTGTTTCCCTTTCAACACCCCTTGTATCCCCCAATCTCGGGGAAAAAAGAAAAGTCTCGGGGACACCCCCAAACCCTCGGCAGGGACGAATCCCTGCACCCTCTTTCAACCTGCCATTGCCGCGCAGGCGGAGAATCCAGAGAGGAGCCCTTGGCATCCGCCTCAGGGGGACTGTGCCACTACTTCCCCGGGAACTTCGGTGGCCGTCTCTGCATGAAGGAGTCAAGGCCTTCTTTGGCATCCTGGCTCTGGAAGTGGGCCCTCGAAGCCGCTTTCTCAATCTCTATGCCGGTGTACAGATCCACCTGCATGCCGCGGTTCACGGCGTACTTGATATGCTTTGAAGCTATGGGGCTGCGCTGCACCAGCTTGTTGGCAACACTCTCGACGTACTCGCGGAGCTTTTCGCGCGGCACGGCCTTGTTAATGATACCCCACCTCTCGGCTTCCTTGGCCGACATCCAGTCGCCGGTGAACAGCATCTCTCTCGCCACTCTCAGCGGGATCAGACGCGGCAAACGCTGCGAACCGCCGCCGCTGGGTATCAGGCCGACGGATGCGTGCTGGTCGCCGATATTGACATCATCAGCAGCATAAGCCAGATCGCAGGCTTCCGCCAACTCCAATCCTCCGGCAAGAGCATGCCCATTAATCATGGCGATGTTGATCTTGCTCATGTGCTCCATGAGAAAGAAGGTATCATGAAACATCTGCCCGTAGTTGGCAATGGCTATGGGGTCATCCCGATGACCGCTGATCCACTTCAGGTCACCACCGGCGCTGAAGGCCCGGCCGGCTCCAGTAATGACTATCACCCTGACCTCGGGATCTTTGTCCAGTTCCGCAAAACAATGCTGCAACTGACCGTGCGTGTCGGGATGCAGAGCATTCATAGCCTCGGGGCGGTTGAGGGTGAGCCAGGCAATGCCATTCTTTTTTTCTACCAGCAGATGGTCATACTTCATAAGGGTGACACCTCCTTCACTGCATGTGTTATGCTGTATATGTAAGTTCTACCAGTCTTCTTGACAGGTTGGCAAAGGAAAATTTTACGAGTTGCGTGCTCCCAGTGTCAATTTGATGCCTCTCCGCTCAGCTTGACCACCTGGTCGCGGATCATGTAACATCGTTTGCGCGTGTTTGACTTGGGCACGGCTATTATGATATGAATTAAAGCCGAGCCCAAAGGAGGTAAGTATAGTAAAAGAGCTGCGAGTTAACGAGTGGATCAGGGCCCGAGAAGTGCTGCTTATCGGTGAAAACGGTGAACGCCTCGGGGTGATGCCGGTAAGACAGGCTATACAGATGGCCCGAGAACACAACCTGGACCTCGTGGAAGTAGCTCCAACAGCTATTCCCCCTGTGTGTCGAATTCTTGATTACGGGAGATACAAATTTGAGCAGGCGAAGAAGGATCGGGAAGCCAAGAAAACCAGGAAGGCTTCACTTCTGAGAGAAGTCCGGCTCAGGCCAAGAATCGACGACCACGATCTGGAATCCAAAACTCGCTTGATTGAACGGCTGCTGGGCGAGGGCGACAAGGTAAAGGTAACGGTTTTCTTCAGAGGAAGAGAGGTCACTCGCCCGGAGTTGGGCAAGAGGATATTGCAGCAGGTTCTGACCAATCTGAAAGATAAGGCTGTAGTCGATCAGCCCCTGGTGGTGGAGGAGAAAAGCCTGAGTCTGTTCTTCTCGCCACCGAGGAATACCGCTAAGAAGGCAACGTCGGAGGTTTCCAGTGCCCAAAATGAAGACAAATAAAACCGCCGTGCGCCGATTCAGCGTCACCGGCACCGGCAAGATAATGCATACCAGAGTAGGCAAGAGCCACCTCCGGCGAAAGAAGCCGGCTCGTGTGAAGCGTCAATATGACGGCAAAGTTGTGCTTAATCTCAGCAACAAGGGCAGGATAAGCAAGCTCTTGCCCTACCTATAAAGGAGGACCCTTGCCGCGAACCAAAGGTGGAGTAGTTAGCAGACGCCGCCATAACAAGGTACTCAAGCTGACCCGGGGGCATCGGGCCAGTAAGCATACCCTCTATCGCCGGGCGCATGAGTCAATGCTCAAGTCCCTGAGCTACGCGTATCGTCACAGACGGGAGCGCAAGGGAGACATGCGCCGGATCTGGATACTGCGCATCAATGCCGCCGCCAGAGCAGATGGACTCTCCTACTCCCAGTTCATGAACGGCCTGAAGAAGGCCAACGTGGAAGTCGATCGCAAGATGCTTGCGGATACGGCAGTCAGAGATCCCCATGCCTTCTCTCAGTTGGTAGCAGTGGCCAAGGGAGAGAAACCGAGCAAGTAGTAGATGCTGAAGGAGCTTGAAGAACTAAAGACCACGGCGGTCACCGAGCTCAACGGCATAGACAACTTGGGCGATCTTGAAAAGTGGCGAGTCCGCTACCTCGGTAGAAAAGGTTCTCTCACCTCCATCCTCAGAGGACTGGGAACCCTCTCGGTTGAAGAAAGACGGACCGTCGGTGCGACTGCCAACCAACTCAAGGCCTCTCTGGAAACGCTTCTGGATGAGAAGCAGGAAGCACTGAAGGTCCAGGACCTTGTTGAGACAATTGAGCAGAGCCGAATCGATGTTACCTTGCCGGGCTATCCGGTTTCCGTAGGGCGTCTTCACCCTACGACTCAGACTCTCCGCGAAATCTGCCAGGTCTTTGCCTCGATGGGCTTTCAGATAGTCGAGGGCCCGGAGGTTGAGTGGGACTACTACAATTTCGAGGCGCTGAACATCCCCCAGGATCACCCGGCGCGTGACATGTGGGCCACTTTCTGGGTGGACACGGAGGGTGCGGGGCGGTCCAGGCTACTTCGAACCCATACTTCCCCGATGCAGATCAGGGTTATGGAGAAGACCCGCCCGCCGGTGCGGGCGGTGGTGCCGGGCAAAGTGTACCGGTATGAAGCGACGGATGCCACTCACGAGTTCATGTTCCATCAGGTCGAGGGTTTCGCGGTGGACAAAGGTATCACGATGGGTGACCTGAAAGGCACTCTCTTCGAGTTCGCGCGCCGTCTCTTCGGCGCAGACAGAAAGGCTCGCTTCCGCTGTGACTACTTTCCCTTCGTTGAGCCCGGAGTGGAGATGGCCATTGACTGTTTCGTCTGCCAAGGCACCGGCTGTCGATTGTGCAGCAACACCGGATGGATCGAGATTCTGGGCGCCGGCATGGTTCACCCCGACGTGTTGAAGAGGGTGGACTACGATCCGGAGGTTTACACCGGATTTGCCTTCGGCATGGGTGTAGAGCGTATCCCCCTGCTCAAGTACGGTATCGATGATATCCGCCTGTTCTACGGCAACGACCTGCGATTCCTGAAGCAGTTCTAGTCAGGTGAAAAACAGATGAAAGTTCCGCTTAGTTGGCTGCGAGAATACGTCAGCGTCTCTTTGCGCGCCAAGGACTTGGCCGGGCGACTGACCATGGCGGGGATCGAAGCCAATGTGGCCGAAGCCACGGGCAAATCCTGGGATAAGATCACGGTAGGCCAGATAACGGCCATCGAGCCCCATCCCAATGCGGATCGGCTTCGGTTGACCACCATCGATTTCGGTCAGGGCCAGTCGAAGGTGGTTTGCGGTGCTCCTAATGTCCGCGTTGGCGACAAGGTTCCATTTGCCCAGGTTGGAGCTGAGCTCATTGACGGACACACCGGGAAATCAGTGCAACTCAAGCCGGCCAAGATTCGAGGCATTACTTCTGAGGGCATGGCATGCTCGGAGAAGGAACTGGGCATCTCTGACAGCCACGAAGGGGTTCTGGTGCTGCCTGCAGATGCTCCGGTTGGTGTGCCACTGGCTGACTACCTTGGCGATGCCGTTCTCGATCTGGAGGTCACTCCAAACCGTCCGGACTGTCTGTCCGTCTTGGGCATAGCCAGAGAGGTCGCTGCTCTGACCGGGCAGGAGGTCCGGGTCCCATCCACCTCCTATGACGAGGCAGGACCGGAGATAGCCGGACGTGTTGCTGTTGAGATTGCTGATCCTGACCTGTGCCGGAGGTACTGCGCCAGCCTGATTGAGGGCATCAAGATAGGCCCATCGCCCTCATGGATGCAGCAGAGGCTGGCTGCCTGCGGCATGCGACCCATAAACAACATTGTCGATATCACTAACTATGTGATGCTGGAATACGGACAGCCGCTTCACGCCTTCGACTTCCGCCTGATTGGCGGGGGCAAGATTGTCGTCCGCCGGGCTCGCCTTGGCGAGAGGTTGACCAGTCTGGATGGCGTGGACCGGGAGTTGAGTCCGGAGATGCTGGTCATAGCTGACAGGGCGATCCCTGTCGCCATCGCCGGTGTGATGGGCGGCGCAAACAGCGAAGTCACAGAGGCTACCACTTCGGTCCTTCTGGAATCGGCCAATTTCAATCAAGTCAGCATTCACCGGACGTCGTCCGGACTCAAGCTGCGCAGCGAAGCGTCGATGCGATTCGAGAGAGGGATCAGCCCTGAGTTAACCATTCCCGCCATAAGGCGTGCTACGCAACTGATGCTGCAACTGGCCGGCGGCACAGCCGCCAGGGGCATCGCCGATGTCTACCCGGGCAAGGTTGAGCCAAAGGTGATAGTCCTGAACATCTCCCAGGTCAAGCAACTCCTGGGCATTGAAGTGGGTCAGGACCAGGTCATAAACATACTCTCTTCCCTCGGTTTTGCGTGTCAGCAGACGAGTTCTGCTGAGATCCATGTCACCGTCCCGTACTGGCGTATGGACATCAGCCAAGGTGCCGATCTTGTTGAAGAGGTGGCCCGGATTCTAGGGTACGCTGCTATCCCCATGACCATGCTCAGCAGTGAGCTGCCCAGGCAGCAAGCCGACCCCGAGTTGTCCTTCAGAGAGGAACTGCGTGATCTGGTCGCAGCTTGTGGCTTCCAGGAGGTTATTACTTACTCCTTGACAAGCCGGTCCAGGATAGCCCCGGAGAGTGTGGTTCGAGTGGCCAATCCTTTTAGCGCCGAGCACGAGTACCTGCGCACCAGCTTACGACCCGGTCTTCTGTCTGCCCTGGCGGCCAACCAGAAGTATGAGGAAAGCAGCATCAGGTTGTTTGAGATAGGCAGAGTATTCTTAGGCAGAGGAAGCGATCTTCCGGATGAGAGAGAAAGCCTTTCCGGGGTCATCAGCGGACCCCGTGGTGAACTGTCCTGGTTGGGCGAGAAGGGACAGTGCGATTTCTTCGATGCCAAAGGTGTAGTTGAGGCTCTCCTGGCCAAGTTGGGCGTTGAGGCGAACTATGAAGCGGGCAAGGTGGAGGGACTTCACCCCGGCAGGGTAGCGAGGGTGATAGTTGATCAGACCGAGGTTGGCATCGTTGGGGAAGTGCACCCCAAGGTTTCTGAGGGCTTTGACCTTCTGCCTCAACCTGTTGCCATCTTCGAAATCGATATCAGCAAGCTGCTGGCTTGCTTGAAAGGCAGGGCAAGGTATCATCCTCTTTCCCGTTTCCCGAGGTCGGTGAGAGATATTGCCATTCTCGTAGACGTGGCTGTACCGGCCAAGCAGATGCTGGACATCATTCGAAGCGTTCCCCTTGTGAGCCATGTCCGACTTTTCGATCTCTACACAGGTAAGCAGGTCCCTGCAGGAAAAAAGTCCGTTGCCTTCAGAATAGCCTACCAGTCGGATACCCGCACACTGACTGATGAGGAGTCTGAAGCTGCAGAGAAGGAAATCCTGTCGAGGCTGGAAAAAGAGGTCGGGGCCACCCGTCGCGTCTAGCCGGTCAGGGAATCCCTCTGACTCACCTCGTCTGCTATTGTCCATCCGTGCGCAATTGACGCAGCCATCTGGCCGATGACACTTCACGATCGAGAACCCAGGTGACGTAACCCTGTGTTATGTCTTCGATCTCTTTGGCAAGGGGCTGTCTGAGCTTCAAACGAGACACTGCACTGCATTCGTTCCGGGCCAGAAACCGTAATACTTTGACGGCGTTTACAGAAGTGGGCCGGGCTAACCCCTCTTTGCTCCGGCAATCAGGGCACACCAGGCCGGCAGCCGCCGGGCTGAAGTAGTTGGTGGTGGCTTCCAGTTGGCGATGACACAGAACGCACTTCCAGAGCTCAGGAAGGAAACCGGTACAACCCAGAGAGTGGAGTTCGAAGTGGCGAAGGACTACGGCAGGATCGACGCTGCTGGAGAGCGAGCGAAGCGTTTTGACAAGGAGGTCAAACAAGGGACGATTCTCGGCGCCCTCGACACTGAGTCTATTTGCGACATCAGCCACATACAGACCGCATGAGAGCAGCCAGAGATCAGACCTTATATCCTGGTAAGAATCGAGAGTCTGGCACCCCGAGACGATGTCGAAGTTTCGACCATCAACCATCATCATCGAGCAATAGGTGAGCGGCTCCAGGTGGCCGGCGAGTCTGCTCTTCGGTCGTCTGACCCCCCTGGCAATAGCTCTCAGCTTGCCCTCATCAGCCGTACAGATCGTGAGCAGTGCATCGGCCTCCCCGGTGTAAGAACGTTTCAAGATGATGCCTTCAGTCTTGTACAGCCGAGCCATATGGCCATTCTACCAGCCAACTCCATGAATTGCCCACCCGATGATATAATATTGGGACGCTTCATGCACTCTTGACGGCCCTGTGACAGTCGGGAAGCTGATGTGCAGGGCAGGCAATATCCCAGAAATAGTGCGGAAAGGATGAGAAAGAGGACATGCTGAAAGAGTTCCGGGAGTTCATAATGCGTGGGAACGTAATGGACATGGCGGTTGGCATCATAATCGGCGCTGCCTTCGGCGCGATCGTCTCGTCCCTGGTCAAAGACATCATCATGCCGCCGATTGGCCTTCTTCTGGGCAATGTTGACTTCAACAACCTTTATGCGGTTATCAAGGATCCCACGACACCTGGCGATTATCATACTGCAGCATCTGTCACTGAAGCGGGTGGCGTCACCATAAACTACGGCACTTTCATCAATTATGTCATCACATTCCTCATCGTCGCCCTCGTGATATTCCTTCTGATTCGCTCGATCAACAGGATGCGCCGAGTCATGGAGAAGCCAAAGGAAGCGGCAGCGGCGACAACCAAGGAATGCCCATTCTGTCTGTCCGCGATTCCCATCAAGGCCGTGCGCTGTCCCCACTGCACTTCAGAATTGAAGGCTGCCCAGCACAGCCACTCCGCTGGTTGAAGACTCTAAAGGAGCCAGCTCGAGAAAGTGCCTGATGGGCAGGTGGAACGCTGGTCTAAGGGTTAAGGTCTATTTCTTCTATACTGCCCCAGTTGCGCTAAAGCATACGGCAAGAACTATACGGTGACACTGGCCAGGGTCAGGGCTCGATCGCAGCCTGCCGGCACCCTTGACCCACCATGAAGGGTTTCCTCTTCTGTTATCGTTCTCCATGTTTTTGAGACCGGCATCTCTGCGCCGTACGTTGGATTGCCTCAAGCGGTGTGTTATCATGACAAACAACCGGCGTGCGGCAGGCTCCGCGCTGCCCGGCAGCCAGAGAAGAGGTAAGGTCAGATGATTCGAAAGGCGCTGGTTGTTCTCGTGATTGTCGGACTGCTGGTACTGCCCAATATTTATGGCTGTGCTTCCGGACCGGAGTTCCCCAATGGTATATTCGGCGTTGTCTTCGAAGACACGAACGGCAACCGAGTCCGGGATGAGGGAGAGCAAGGCATCAAGGGTGTGCTTGTCTCTAACGGCGTCTACTGTCGACAAACCGACAGCGAGGGCGAATACAACCTCCCGGTAGAGGGCTCCCTCATCTACATCACCACTCCCAGAGATTACTTCCCAACCGGCCAATGGTACACTGGTCTCTCCAGCAGCGATCTCAACTTCGGGCTCAAGTATGCCCCGAAGAAGGACTCGCCGGAGTTCACCTTCGTTCAAATGACGGACATACACCTGGATTCAAAACACGTTTCCGCGTTCAGCGATCTCATTTCTGAGCTGAATGGAATAGCTCCTGCCTTTGTCATAGCCACAGGGGACCTAACCATTGAGGGCAATGGAGCCATGGTAGCCGAGGCCGGGCAGGCGTTTGATGCCTACGAGAACGCCATATCCAAGTTGACCATGCCCGTTCACAACGCGTTGGGAAACCACGACGTGGTCGGCATACTGCGCACGGACGCGGACTCGTCCGATCCTGGATATGGCGAGGGAACCTATACCAGCCACTTCGGCCCGACTTACTACTCTTTCGACTGGGGCAAGTGTCATTGCATCGTCCTGGACCCGAATGATCTGGTCGATGGCAAGCAGGTCTATCAGATCTCCGACTCTCAGCTCCACTGGCTGAAGGACGATCTGAGGTTCAGGAAGAAGAGCCCTCTGCTCATTTTTTACCACGAGCCGACGGCGAGCTGGAAGAATCGGGACGAGGTTCTGGGTGTACTCAAGGGACGCTCAGCCAAGCTGTTCTGCGGGCACCTGCATCAAGACATAATGACGGATGCCACGGATATCTCAGAGCAGATCACTGGCGCAGTCTGCGGTGAATGGTGGTATGGCCCAAATCCTGACGGAGAGCCTGCAGGATACCATTTGGTATCTGTAAAGGATGACGTGGTCAACAGTCTCTACAAGGGAACTGGAGACAGCAGGACTATTGATCTGGGCCTGGCTCCGATCGTGAGAGGAACAGTCGAAATGGCGGTCAAGGTTTACAGCAAGTATGGCTCCATCAGCAGCACCAGCTATCAGGTGGATGATGGTCAACCGGTAGCCATGAACCTGGAAAGCGGCCAGCCTTGGGCTCTGGCAACCGCTTCCTGGGACACGACATCGCTGGCGGAAGGCTATTACGAGATCACTGTGAAAGCGACCGACAGCGCCGGCAGTTTTGAGAAACGGGCACAAATTAAAGTGAGTGAAAGCGAAACGGTGTCCGTGTCCGATTTCACCTCTCATTTCACGACCTATCAGGGGTCGTATGTCTCGCTGGAAGGCACTGCGTCAGTCATTCTGATCGGTCCTTCGGCGACCTTCGGCGTCCCGGAGGGAATTGCTGTTTTCTTCGTTACTGACGCAGGGGACACGGCTGTGGTGATTGCCGGTGATTGTTTCTCACCTCCTCTTGCCGACCTCAAGCAGGAGATCCGCCTTAATGACCAGGTGGTGGTGAAAGCCGTGCCACTCAGACTCACCATGGATTTCCTGACATCGACCAGGGAGTACAAGGATAACTTCTCAATGGTTGGCGACTACATCAACGCACTGCCATCTTCGGCCAAGGAGAAAGATGCGGGGGGGAAACTGGTGGCGGTGTGGGGATGCAGGTTGTTGAGCACAGACGACGCAACAAGCCTGTCCCGCTGACGCTGGCCGGGTTCGCATAATGCTGCTGGGATACGGAAACGGAGGTCATCGGGAATGGGAAGACTTGATGGCAAGGTAGCTATTGTGACGGGTGCCGGTCAAGGAATAGGCCGCGGTTTGGCTCTGGCGCTTGCCAAGGAAGGTGCCTCGGTCGTTCTCGCTGATCTGCAGGCCGATGCCTGCCGGCAGACGGCCAGAGAGATTGACGCCGTCGGAGGCCGTGCTTTGCCGCTAACCTGCGATGTCAGCCGGCGCGACCAAGTCAAAGCCGTGGTGGCTGCAGCAGTGAGGGACTTCGGGACGGTGGATATTCTGGTGAACGTCGCGCAGGCCATGCGAAAAGATGTTCTCTTTCAGGACACCACCGATGATGACATGGGTCTGGCGCTGGGATCGGGGCTGATGGGCACTTTCTATTTCATGCAAGAGTGTTTTCCTTACCTGAAGCTACATGGTGGCAAGATCGTCAACTTTGCTTCGTCCGCCGGGCTGGAGGGGCAATGGGGCTGGACTGCTTACGCCGCGGCCAAGGAGGGCATACGGGCCATCACACGGGTCGCCTGCCACGAATGGGCGCGCTACAAGATCAATGTCAACGTTATTTGCCCGCTGGCCAGTTCCCCGAACATAGAGGAATGGTCCAGGGCAAACCCTCAGGTGGTGAAACATCTTCTGGCGGCTGTACCGATGCGCCGCTTCGGAGACTGCGAGAAAGATATCGGCAGAGCAGTTGTCTTTCTGTCCTGCTCAGACTCCGACTTTATCACCGGACAGACCCTGATGGTGGATGGTGGCCAGGCCATGCTGCGCTAGCGCCGGAGAGGGCCGAAACCTGCTCAAACACCGTCCCGGTGTGCCGAAAACCGTTTGAATGGCAGGGCAGCAGAACACGAGTGATAACAATAGCAAACGGGGGAGTGTATGCTCCCCCGTTTAATGAATCCCGGTTATTGAAGCTGTTTCAGAAGACTAGGCTGGCCTTCTGCTTCGCTTCGGCTCTCTTCCTCTTCATTTGTTGGATGCGGTCGCATATCAGGTAGTAGATGACAAACGGTGCCGCGAGGTGTAGAAGGAGTGTTGTTTCCCACTGCATGCTGGTGCCTCCTTTCTCCGTCCCCAAGACGGTTGTCCCCCCTTACGGCGCCTGATTCTGATATTTGAAATTTCCGACGTTGCTCCTGGAACAGAGCATCTATTCACTTGTTAAGTCCCTTAGCGTCATGCTAACTATTAGTATGATAACGATGTTACAGCGACTTGTCAACCCACATTTTGGAGGCGGAATTCTGTTTTGCGAAGAGAGGCAAGATAGGGTGATGCCACGGAGGATGACCAGGCTTGACGAGAGATTGATAGGATCGCCCAGGGTATTGACTCTTGCAGACCAGCCTGGCGTTTTGCTATCCTGGAAAGCAGATATGGACTTCAGAAACAATCCCGCCGAAGTCATAGAGGCGATGGCCAAGAACGAAGAGGCCGTCAGCCGGCTGTACCAATCATATGCAGACAAGTTTCCCAGCCAGAAGGCCTTCTGGTCGAATCTGGCTTCCGAAGAAACAACTCATGCCGAGTGGATACGCAGCCTCCAGACCAAGGCCAGGGAAGGTTCAGTGTTCTTTGCCAGGGACCGATTCAAGATGCAGCCCGTGCGAGGCTTCTCAGCCTATCTGGAGCGCGAGTTGGCCACTGCACGACAGCCGGGGATGTCGCCGATCAACGCTCTGTCAGTCGCGGTGTATATCGAAGAGAGCATCATAGATCAGCGTTTCTTTGAGGTGTCAGCGGCAGACAACCCGGAACTTAAGCGTATCCTTAATGACCTGGCCACGGCGACCAGAAGTCATCTGGAGAAGGTCCGCGAAGAGTGGGGCAAACAGCCCACATCCCGCTGATCCAGCCCCATCCATCCAACCTGTTCCGTTAGACAAACCTCAGACTGTCAATACCAGGTTGCCGTTGGTCACTTCTACCTGATGCCGCTTCAGGGACTCCTTGGCCGGTCCGCTCAGTGGCTTCCCGTCATAGTCGAATGTAGAGTGATTGACACTGCAGCAGCGCAGCTTGCGCTCTCCGGCTATCGGGTCGATCTTCCGGTTTGCGTGGGTGCAGCGGTTGGTGAAGGCAAGATACTTATCGTCATTGGTGCGCACGATCAGAACAGGACGCTGAAGCCCTTTGCCTTGCAGATAGGCAGCCCCGCCCTTTGCGATTGCATCCGGTTTCTGGCTGAGCTTGACCATGACCTTGCCGCCTTCGACACTCCATAGATCCGGGCTCAGCGGCTTGGTTTCACAGATACCCAGCAATGCCTTGAAGAACTTGCATATTGCGGCCATGAGTCCCTCCTTTTTCGGTGCTCTCCTGCCGGTCGCCACTACGCGCCAGGCAAAGTCGGCCACGATGGTTGCTGCAACCGGCTTGAATATATCGCCACATATCTCAGGTTGTCAATCTCTTCCCATCCCAGCTGGTGATCCTGTATCGTCAGTCCTGCCACTGTTCCTTCAGTCAAGGCAGGACATTTGCTTCAGACCTACCAAACTTGACACTCCGCCCTTGGAGTGATATTCTTCACACAAGTAAGTAATCATACACTCACTTAGCTGTTGAGGTCAGGCGCATCTCTGCGCTCCCCATGAAGGGCTCCAGGTGTTGTCAATCAAACAGAGCGTCAAAATTCATGTTGCCCAGAAACATGTCATGCATCACTTGGGATACCCCAGGAAGTGCCAGGCTCGGTCGGTCATTGCTTCGGCAGTAGACGAGTGCATGAGGGATGCCGGCAGTCTCATCGACGCGAAGTATCTCTGTACTCTCGAGAATGTGCTGATGGTTGCTCACCCGGCAGCAGTCATTAAAGGTACGCTCGCGTTCGAAAGCCACGTGATATCACGACTCCTTGAGCAGTGTACGAAGGTCATTGTATTCGTCGCCACCATCGGTGAGTGCCTGGAGGACAATGCCCGCCAGTTGGCGGAAGAGGGAAACATGGTCCGGTCATTCGCCATGGATGCGACCGGTTCGGCGGCTGTAGAGCAGGTGGCTGATCACGTTCAAAGCGTAGCTAGTGAGATAGGACGGTCCTGGGGGTTGGCCGCGAGCAGACGCTTCAGTCCCGGCTACTGCGACTGGGGAATAGAACAGCAGAGGTTGCTCTTTGACTTGGCTGATGCTCACTCAATAGGTGTGCGGCTGGCCGAATCCGGTCTGATGTTGCCCCGGAAGTCTGTCTCCGGAATCGTCGGTCTCGGCCCCCTGGATGGTGGCGTACAGTCTTACAACCCTTGTCCGGACTGTAAACGCCACGAATGCGTCGGCAGGAGGTAATATTGCAGGAAGTCTCTCGCAGAGGTTTACCCGGCGGACTATACCGGCCTCTCAGTGAATCCGGAGTACGGACGATTCACGAGGCCGTAATGCGGATCGTTGAGGAAACAGGCTTCAAAGTCTACTCTCCCTCAGCGCTGAAATACTTCAAGGCTTTCGGAGCGAGGGTGGATGAGGACACGTGCCTGGTCAGAATGCCCAGCGAGAAGGCGATGGAGCTGATAGGCAAGGCGCCTTCCGAAGTCAGACTGTGCGGTCAGGACGAGAAACAGGATCTGATCTTGGGTGGCACCAATGTCTACACCGGCACAGGCGGCACCGCTTTGTACGTCTACCGGCACGAGACCGGCGAGAGGCGGCTGGCGACTCTGGAAGATCTGAAACGGATCGCCCGGTTGGTCGACCATCTCGACAACATTCACCTGTTTCTGCTGCCCACATACCCTAATGACTTGTCGGTGCAAGTGGTCGATGTGAACCGCTTTTTTGCCGGATTGGACAATACAACAAAACATGTCATGGGCGGACTATACACACTCGAGGGCGCGATGCAGGTCGTTCGGATGGCCGAGATGGTAGCAGGTTCCCCGCAGAAGCTACGGGAACGTCCCCTGGTATCCATGATCACGTGCATAGTGAGCCCTTTGAAGATAGACAAGCAGTATGGCGAATTCACGGTGGCTCTGGCTGAGAGAGGCATACCGGTTGTCTGCCCGGCTGAACCGCTGTGCGGGGCTACTTCCCCGGTGACGGTATCCGGCAACATACTGATGCAGACCGTGGATTCGCTTCTGGGTGTCATGCTGTCCCAGATTGTCAATCCAGGCACACCTGTGATCATGGGATCCGTGGCCACCAGCACGGATCTGCGAAACCTGCGGTATCTGGCCGGTTCCGTGGAAATGGGCCTTGCCAACGCAGCCGGGGCACAGATGGCCCAGTTCTACAAAGTGCCGTTTTATGCCACGGGCGGGATGACAGACTCCAAAGTCCTGGACGTTCAGGCCGGATACGAATCGGCGATCACCAACCTGCTCTGCGCTCTGGCCGGCTCAAACTTCATTCATGACTCGGCCGGCCTGATGGAGTTCGCGCTCACCGTCTGTGAAGAGAAGTACGTGGTGGACAACGAGATACTCGGGATGGTGATGCGCGCCGTGCAGGGAATAAAGGTGGACGAAGAGTCACTGGCGGTCGACCTGATTAACGCCGTCGGCCCGGGTGGAGACTTCGTCAGCGCCAGGCATACCAGGAGATTCATGCGGCGGGAGCACTACTTCCCGACCCTGAGTGACAGAGACACAAGGGAAGAGTGGGAAGCTAACGGGTCCAAGGTCACCTGGCAGAGGGCGGCGGAGAGAGCCAGAGAGATACTCTCCGATGTACACCACAGTCTGCCGCCGGCGGTGAGGGAGAGTGTGCTTTCTGAGATACCTGGCATAGTGGACAAGGGTAGCAGGTGATGCTGGTTGTCGGCGAGAACATCAATGCGTCAAACAAGTCCGTGGGGCAGGCCATTGCCAACCGGGACCGGGACTTTATCCAGAGCCTGGCCAAGAGACAGGAAGATGCCGGCGTCGACTTCATTGACGTGAACGTGGGTCTGTCACAAGGCTCATGGGGCAGTCCTGAGGCCGCCATGGAGTGGCTGGTAGAAGCGGTGCAGTCAGTCACCAGGAAGCCCTTGGTCATCGACAGCGATGGCCCCGGAGTCATAGAGGCCGGTCTGCGCACATACTGCGGGGACAACATCATGATCAACTCCGTGAACGCAGAGCCGGAGAGACTCCGGTCAATCGGCCCTCTGGCGTCGGAAAGGGGGGCCTTCCTCGTGGCGCTGGCGATGGGGCAGGATGGCATACCGAAGACGGTTGGTGAACGGGTAGCTGCGTGCGACATGATAATGGAGAACCTGAAGCCCATGGGAATCAAAGAGGAGCAGCTACTGTTTGACCCTCTGATGCTCCCGGTTTCTGTGGATACGACCCAGGCTGCGATAACTCTGGAAACCATCGAGAATATCAAGTCCCGCTTCCCATCAGCCGGGACCATCATCGGGCTGAGTAACGTATCCTACGGCCTGCCCAGCCGGGGCCTGGTGAACAGGGCGTTTCTTATGATGGCGGCCGCGGCGGGGCTCGATGCTGCCATACTCAACCCGCTGGATGCCAAGATGATGAGCCACGTTAAGGCAGCACGCATGCTGCTTGGAAAAGACGCAGCATGCAGATCATACGTCAGGGCATATCGGGCAGGCACTCTAGTGGAGTAGCGACCACGGGGACCTGAAGCCCGGGGACAACGCCCACCCGGACGAAGGCGTTCGGGGCACGTATGCCGGACAGGTTGACCGCCCGTCAATTCATGGGATAGCTGCGGCCTTGTACAGGAGAGAGAAATGCCGAGAGAAGGGCTTCTGATCGAACGGCCATTGGAGAGAATATCCAGAGAGCAGGTGTTGCAGATACACCAGGCTTCTCTGGAGATACTGAGGGATCCGGGTCTCTTGAGCTTCAACGAGAAGGCCGCGGACATATTCCAGAGCAGCGGAGCGGAAGTCGAACGTGTCTCGATGGGCGATATACCCTGCTGGACGGTGAAGATTCCAGAGGCACTTGTGGCCAAAGCGCTGGTCAGCGCACCAAAGACCGTGACCCTGGGTGCCCGCAACCCGGAGAACGCCCTGGTCATGCATGGGGACGAGCCGAGGGTGTACTTCGTCTCCGGTTCGGAAACCAACATCTGGCTGGATGTCGAAATCGCAACCTATGTCAAGAAGGGCGACGCCCTCAGAGAAACCACCATGGCTGAGTTCCATCCGAGGCGGGGCATGGTGGCGGACCTCTGCCAATCGGCACATGTAGCCGAACACCTGGATACCCTGGATGCGTACATCCGCACTGTCAACATCCAGGACAAGGACATCACGCCTCAGAACAAGGACGTGAACAAGTATTTCGCTTCTCTCAACAACACCACAAAGCACGTGATGGCCGGCCTGACGGATCTACAGCAACTGGACAATGTCATCAACATGGCCAGGATCATCGCCGGTGGTGAGCCGCAGCTCAGAGAGAACCCCATAATCTCGTTTATCACCTGTCTGGTCAAGAGCCCGCTCCAGTTTGTCCAGGACACGACTGATGCTTTCCTGGCCATCTGTGAGAAAGGGCTGCCTGTGGTGGTCTCATCGGCGCCACAGGCAGGGAGCACAGCTCCGATGAAGGAAGACGGCATCATGGCCCAGATCAATGCCGAGATACTGGCCGGGATAACTCTGGGACAGCTGGCCAGTCCCGGAGCGCCTCTCATTTACGGTAGCGTACCGGTGAGGGCAAGGCTGGACAATCTGGCCGATTCATATGGCGCCCCGGAGAGCAGTCAATACAACGTTGACTGTGTTCAGATGGCGCGCTTCTATGGGCTCCCGATATATGCAACCGCCGGCGTTTGTGATCCCAAGGTGCCAGGACTCCAGTCATCCGTGGAAAGGCTTTTCTCAGATATACTCGTCACGCTCAGCGGGCCGCAGTATCTGCACTGCGCCTACGGGCTCCTTGACTGCAACTCCACCTTCTGCCTGCTGCAGGCGGTGCTGGATGACGCACACTTCCAGATGATCAAGTTCTTCCTGCGGCCGCCACGGATCGATGAGGCCGAATTGGCGAAGACGCTGAAACAGATCAGGGAGGTGATGCCGACACAGCAGAAACTGTACGTGAAGTATATCCGCTCCATGATGCGCGGGAACCAGATTTCGCCGCCGTATCCCTTCGAGGTAGACAAAGGGGCAGACGGCGTTTTCGCACAGGCGTATCAGCGGATGAATGAGCTATTGGCTCGACCGGTGCAGCATATCAGCCCGGAGACAACCAAGTTGATATTCCAGGAGATACCCGGCTTGCTGCCCCGATTGAATGTCTATGACGGAAGGAGGCAGCAATGAGTGAGGACGTTATCACTTTGCTCAGGGAGAACGTGATCCAGGGGCGCAAGACTGCGGAGGATGAGGGCATAGACGCCGAAATGTCCGGGCCGGGAGTTCTCGAGTTGACCGGTGCCGCCGTTGAGAAAGGCATCCAGCCATCGGTTATCGTCCGGGATGGCCTTACTGCAGGGATGCAGGTTGTCGGCGAGAAATTCTCAAAGAAGGAATTCTTTATACCTGACATGCTGGCTTCAGCCGAGGCCGTGGGTGCCGCAATGGAGATCCTCAGGCCTCTTCTCGGTTCCGGCAACCAGTCAAAGGGCAAGTTCGCCATCGCCACGGTAAGGGGCGATATTCATGACATCGGCAAGAACATAGTAGCTACCCTGCTCAAGGGGTCGGGCTATGACGTTGTTGACTTGGGCATAGACGTGCCGACCGAGAAGATCGTGGAATACGTGAAGGCCAACAAACCAGACATTCTGGGCCTTTCCGCGTTGCTTACCACCACAATGGTGGTGATGGCCGAGATCATCAATGCGCTGAAGGAAGCCGGCGTGAGAGACAGAGTCAAGGTGGTTATCGGCGGAGCAGCAGTCTCCAAGGAATACGCTGGCGAGATCGGTGCAGATGCCTACTGCGCGGACGCATTCGAAGCCGTATCGGTTCTGGATAATTTTAGACGAGCATAGGCTTTGCACGATGATATTGACATAGAGGGGAGCTATTCATGGCAGGCATTGCTGGGACTGCAGCGACAGACAAGGGAATACTGATGACGATGCTTGCGAAGATCAAGTATCGTGGGCCGCATGAGACGTGGGTCACCAACGGAGCTCAAGTCATGATCGGCTGCAATGAGCTCAACGTGGGTGGCAATTCCAGGATCGACTCGCACTACGCGTCGAGTGGGAAGAGGAAAGTTGTCCTTGACGGGCGTGTTTACAACCGGGAGGAAATGACCGACGCCGAAGCCATGCTGCATATGTTTGACAGATTCGGCCATAGATTTGCAGAGAAGGTGGATGGCGACTTCGCCTGCGCGCTGTTGGATGGGGGCAATCTGTTCCTGGCACGCGACGCGGCGGGGGTCAAACCACTCTACTACGGTCATCACGAGGGCAAGGTGTGCTTTGCATCGGAAGCCAAGTCCCTGGTGGGCGTAGCGGACGACGTCAGAGAATTCCCGCCCGGCCACATCTACTCACCTGAACTGGGATTCCAGAAGTTCACCCAGGCGGCGGTTGAGACGCCCGAATTCGAGGACTATGAGCAGGGCAAGAAGGTGGTCAGGCAGCTCCTGATGGAGGCCACCGATAAGAGGATGAGAGACAATGCCGTCAAAGGTGTGCTGCTCAGCGGGGGCCTGGACAGCAGCCTGATCACATACATGGCGCATGAGATAAAGCCGGACATAGAATGCTACACCGTGAGCATGGAAGGCGGCCAGGACCTGCCGCTGGCCCGGGATGTGACGGCCTATCTGGGAGTGAAGCACCACGTGCTGATGTTCGGCGAGAAGGAGATAGAGGAGATTCTCCCGCTGGCTGTATACCATCAGGAGATGTTCGAGGAAAGCTGTGTACATGGCGCCATTGCCAACTTCCTGGCGGGCCGATTCGTCAGCCCTCAGGCCAAGTGCGTTCTGACTGGGGAGGGGGCGGATGAGTTCTTCGCCGGGTATGACGGCCAGTACAAGCAGGGACGGAATGCCGAAGAGGTCGCGTCGATCGTAGACTACCTGGTCAATGTTGCATACAATACGGGTTTGCAGAGACTGGACAGGCTGAACGCCGCCAATTCATACGAGAGCCGGACGCCTTTCCTCGACATGAAGGTGATGGACTTCAGCCGGAAGATACCAATTGTACACAAAATCCACGGCAGCGAGCAGACGGGAAAATGGATCGTCCGCCAGGCATTCGAGGGCTGCCTGCCTGATCACATCATCTATCAGACGAAGCGTTTCTTTGCCCAGGGATCGGGAGTGGCCTATACAATGCGGTCGATGGCTGAGAGATACATATCTCAGGCGGAGCTCGACGAGTTCAACAGGACCCCGGGGAATCCTCTGCTTTCCTCGGTCGAGGAACTATACTACTACCGCATGTTCAAGAAGATTCTGCCGGACCCGTGCTTTGAACGGCTCGCCGGCAGATGGGACCCTTTCAGGCCGGATTTCTTCCCCAGAAGAGCCGGCTGCTAGGGACGGCACTCAGCTGAACTCCGCCGGATGCGTCCCGGCCCACCGGTTTCGGGGCTTTGTTCTTTCCAGCGACCCGTCGCAGGTAGACCTATGAGATGGACGATTCTCAGCCCCATTTTATTTTGGTGAAACAAGTAGTCTCATACGCCAACACCATCAACAATCCAGCCAAAAGCCCGTTTGATGGCAAAGCAGAAATGAAGCCGGGTCCATGAGGCGGAATCTATGACAGCGCGGTTCCGGCGAATATGGTCCGATTCAATAGGCTACACTGTCCGGAGCGCCAGGGATCCCAGCGATATGTTTGCCTGTATGCTGAGCGCGGGCGTCTTCCCAGCCAAGGCTGCCTCGGTCAGGAATGCTCCGCCCTTTTTCATGAAGCCATCGCCCAAGTCCAGGCTGGCCATGACGGTGTTCTCAACCACCCTGGCCGCCGTTCCCGAAGGGATGCGAATCTCCACAGGTGCCATGCTTGTCGAAATCTTGGCTCGGGCATCGCGCTGCAGGAGGCCGCCGAAGTCGAACCGGTAGGAGGCTGCACCCCCATCAAAAGTCATCTCAACGAAGTGAGCATTGGCCAGGTTCTTCATCTGCAGGCTGACAGCGCCTGAAGCGACGGTAAGGGAACTCATCTCCTGCGGGTTGGGGGCGGAAAAGTCGAGTTCGGCCCTTCCGGCACCCTGCTTGATGGCCAACTGGTTCAAAGGAATTCCGCCAAGGTCGACAGAAAAGTCGCTGGCTCCACCTTCCAACGTAAGCGCGCATGCCCTGGCTGTGCCCAGCACCAACTCGAGTCTGGGCGCATACCGGAAAAGCCCGCCCAGGCCGATCACATCGTAGTCCTGTGTGATAGTGACCCTTCCGCCTCTCTTGTCGATCTTCAACTGGAGAGCGCCCGCAGGGCATTGATAGGAGCCGGTTACCCATGACTCATCATGCCCGGGCGATATCTTCAGTCTGCAGGCGCCCACACGGATTATCAGATGGAGACTATCGGCTCCAGGGTAGGGAATGCTGATGTTCCTGACCTCCGCCTCCGGGCCGGCAGCCTTTGGAGAAATATAGGCACCACAGGAACTGCAGTAGTTACTTCCCTCTTTGTTCTCTGCACCGCACTTTGAACAGAACATCTCTCCTCCTCATCTCCGGACGCGTTTGGACCACCTCAGATAAAGCGCTCAAAGCGGTCTTTCTTGGCCTTGCATATGGGACACACCTCCGGCGGCCCATCTCTGGCGCAAAGATAGCCGCAGACCTTGCACCTCCAGACCGGCAAAGGCAGGTTTCCCAGCCCACCGGCAACCGGCTCTGGCTTCACCTTCTTCCGCTGGTCAGGAGGCGGCCGCCGCTCCGGTATGGAACCAGCAGCCTTCCAGCCGTCCACGACGGCCTGTGAGACGTACAGCGCTCAGTAACAGGCATCGAACTCGACGACATCGGCATCTCTGTAATCGCACGGACAGATGATATCCAGGTCTTCATCTTTGTGGCCGCTCGCCAGCCGGCAGGGACACGCCTGGTAACCATACCGCTTCTCATTCACCAGCAGTCCCTTGACCAGTGCCTTGGTGAATTCTACGTCGGGGTTGAGATGATAGCCGCCAACCTCAGCCTCTTTCTTCAGCTTTTCGTAGAGCCTGTCGATCTCTTCTTGAGCAACTGCCGGGCCGCTCATTTCTTCAGCGCCTTTCTGATCTCGTCTTCCTTGAAACCAACTATACATTTCTTGTTGTCCAGAACCAGAGTTGGGAACGAGCACGCCGGATTCCACTTCTTTACATCTTCCATGACCTTGGACTTCTCGGCCCCGTCCAGATCATCAACATCTATGTAGTAGTACTCGACGCCGAGTTCATTCAGCAGCTTCTTCGTTTTCTGGCACCAGGGACAGGTGCTCAGCGCGTACAGCATGGTGTGTCCTGCATCCTTGCCCGCAACGTGTTCCACGTCCATCGTCATGACCTCCTTCCCCTTTAACGCTATTATACAGCCGAGGACAATTTCCCAGACGAACGACCCACTGCTTGAGCGTATGGGTGACGACCATCACTTTACATTCACCCTTTTCTGTACTGCCTCACTGGACAACTCCCGCAACGCGTTTGAACCTACCCATCGCGCACTCCTCGAATCCACCTGCTGCAACCCCAGCGCCAACCTGATAGCCTTCTGTCTCAAGCCGGCATTCCTTTTCCCGATCTGTCGAAGCGCCCAGTTGACCGCCTTCCTGACAAAGTTCCTGTCGTCCGCAGCCTCCTTCTCAACAAGGACCATAAATCTCTCGAACTTCCCATCCCCGGCTTTCTTGTCGTGAATGGCCAGGCAAGCCATGAGCACGAAGCCGGCCCGTTTCACGAACTCCTTCTCATCGGCACTCCACTCTTCGGCCTTTTCGTAGGCAAACGCGGTTCTCCAGAAGAGGTTCAGGCAGCACTGGTCGCAGATATCCCAGTTGTCAAAGTCATTCGCCCAGCTTTCCATCTGTGCGCCGGTGACTTTCACCGGTTCGTCGATCATGCCGGCCAGAACCCTCGCCTCGTGAACGCCTGAGGCCCAGAGCTGTTGGGCCAGATCATGGTTTCTGCCGATCTCCCTGGCCAGTTTCCTCAAAGCCGGCTTTGGAACACCATAAGTCACTGCCGGGTTGATTCCAAATCGGGCCATGCCTTCCACGTTTCTCTGATCAGACCGGCTCTTCAGGATGCCAATGACTTCGCGGCAACGTTCGTGATTCATGGTGACATTCGAAACAGCAGGCTTGTATGTACTGACTGCACTCGAAGCCTGTGTATACGGACTACGCAGGCTCTTCCGGACTGGTCTCCGCCGGTTCCGGCTCCACCGGCTCTGATGGTCTGATCGGTGCTCCGCACTCCGCGCAGAAATTGCGGATCTCTACCAGCTTATGACTGCACGCAGGACAGACGGCCGGCTTTCGCTTCGCTTCCAGCTCCGCAGTTACCCGTGACACCCTGTTCAGGTAGGCAATGATGAGGACGAAAACCAAGGCTCCCAGGATAACAAGGGGCGCGATCAGAATGATAGCCAGGGTCAGTACGCTGACTTCACCGGCCTGCCCCAGAAGCAGACGTGACCGCAATGTACTCACCGGTGTGGTGCTGGACATCCGTACTCGGCTCAGCAATATAGCATAACCCCGTGACCAATTCAAAGTTGCCTCGCTTCAGGCGGCCGGCTTCCTGCCCACAAGGTAGTCGATCACGGGCTGAGTGATCAGCGGCACCACGTCGCCGATCATATGCGGCATCAGGTTGTCCATCACCCCGGGCATTATCTCCGGCATCTGCTCCTTCATGTAGTCCGGCATCGGGATACGCTCTGCCACGCGCTCCAGCATCAGCGGCATCACCTTCGGCATCATCATCGGCAGCAGCCTGGGGAACAGGATGGGGAACACAGGCTTCATCAACTCCAGCGCCCCCGGTATCTTGCCCATCGCCCGCATCACGGCTCCCATTCCAAAAGGCATGGCATCGATCAACTCCGGCCACATGCTGCCCGTGAGGTCGGCAAATCCCTGCGGCGTCATCAGAGCGATCATGCCATCGAAGACCGCCCACTGCTTCTGGACTTCGGGATTGGGGTCGGGGAAATCATATCCCAGCGAGGAGGCCGTGAATCGAGCCAGATCGACCACCTCCAGCGGCACGTTCTTCTTGTCCGCTGTCACGCGCAACTGGAACTGGCAGCACGGGCAAAGGCTGAGCACCTTGGTGGCTCCTGTATCCAGCGCCTCGTCCAGCCGCGTCTTGCCAATCTCAGCCGCCACCGGCGGCTCCTTGATCAGCGTGAGAACGCTTCCGCAGCAGTGCGCCTCTTCGCGATTGTGAGCCATCTCCACCAGCTTGACGTTGGGCATGGCCTTGATAAGCTCACGAGGCGGTTCAAAAACATGGGAGACTCGCCCGATGTGGCAGGAGTCGTGCCAGGTTACCGTCACCGGCCGGCCGTTCTCAGGGAAGGCGAACTGGCCTGACCTGATCTTCTCGGCTATCAACTCGCTGTAGTGCTTCGCCTTGATGCCGTAGTCAATCTTCAGCTTCTCGGCCCACACGGGATAAACCTGACGCCACATCATGTCGCAGGCCGGGCATGAAGCAACGACCGTGTCCGCCCCGGATTCCCTCACTGCTTTGATATTGCGGCGCATCGTCTCTTCGAACACGTCCCACTTGCCGCACACCAGCATGGGTATGGCACAGCAACTTTCCTTTTCAGCGAGATAGGTGAAATCAACGTTGGCTGCATCGAGCAGACGCACCGTGGCCATGCCGATATCGTTCTCTACGTAGCTGGCAGTGCACCCGGCGAAATAGACCGTCCTGGACTGGTGCAAAGGCCCGTGCTTCTCCCACAGGTCCTTCGGAAACCAGGCAGCCCGGTCCTTGCGGTAGCCGGCCCAGATGTCACCCTCCTTGCGTGTCGCTCCCACCATCATC
>CAYYWI010000020.1:15040-38904 GCA_964475375.1 uncultured Dehalococcoidia bacterium | reverse complement strand
CTGCGACAAGAAGCCCCATGCCGTCAACCCGAACCGCACGGTGAAGTGGAGCTACGCCACCGGGGGGGGGGTCTACTCCTCGCCGGCCATTGGAGCCGACGGCACGATCTATGTTGGTTCCTTTGACAACAAGCTCTATGCTGTGAACTCTGATGGCATATTGAAGTGGAGCTACGCCACTGGGGGGAGGGTCTACTCCTCGCCAGCCATTGGAGCCGACGGCACGATCTATGTCAGTTCCTATGACAACAAGCTCTATGCCGTGAATCCGGCTGGCACGCTGAAGTGGAGCTACGCCACCGGGGGGTGGGTCAACTCCTCGCCGGCCATTGGAGCTGACGGCACGATCTATGTCGGTTCCTGTGACAACAAGCTCTATGCCATTGCCGGACCGGTTCACCCTCTGGACTTGCGGGTGGATGTCGGCTCGATCCATTTTGCCGGAGAGCAGGCCGAATTCTACGTCACCGCCAGCCGTGTGGGGCAACCGACGGATGCCGGGATAACCTCGGCCCTGCTTTATGGACCCGGCGGTATGCTGGTGGCGGATCTGACCGGGGATGTCATGTGGGCAGGCAGAGGTCTTTACCGGATACCGTACAGCGTGCCGTCCGACGCTTCGCCGGGGACCTACATGCTAAGAGTGGAGGCGACGTATGCGGTCCCTCTTACCTATGGAACCGGCTCGTCGAGTTTCCTGCTCAGCGCCACCCTCACCGGATGGAACGCCAGTCTGGTCTCCGTCAGTGACAACGTGGCTACTATCCAGACGGACATAGGCAAGATCAACACCAGCCTGAGCGGGGTCAACGCCAGACTGGTCTCGGTCAGCGACAACGTAGCAACCATTCAGACGGACATAGGCATGATCAACACCAGCCTCAGCGGGATCAATGCCACACTGGTTTCCGTCAGTGACAACATAGCCACCATTCAGACGGACATAGGCATGATTGTGGTTGATCTGAGCAGCATTGGAACTCGAGTGAGCGACATACAGGGTGACATGGCGACAGTGGAAACCAGCCTGGGCACTATCACCGGCACGGTCACGCAGGTCGATAGCGGCATGGCTGCCATCGAGACGGATTTAGGCACGCTTCAGGCCGATGTCAGTCACATCAAGGGCAAGACCGATACTGCGACTTCGCGGAGTTCTTACCTGCTGCCCATTCTCATCCTGGTGGTAGTTGGTGTGCTGGCCACAATGGCGGTTGTGGTAGCGATGACCAGGAAGAGCCGGGCATAGCCGAAGGCTGGACGTCAGTTGGATTGTTGGGGCAGGAATTCTGAGCAGCTTGCTCTGCCGTTCGGATAAGTTCAGAGGATGCTGTGGGACAGGGACCTCGATTGAGGTCCCTTGGCATCGACAGGGGCTCAACTTCCTGCGATAACGACTCCACTCCTCTATGAGAAGGCAAACCCGGCACACCGTGCTCGTTCCAAAACGTGCTGAAATGCCATATAATTGGCCCATGATTCAGGCAAGCCGATTGGCTGGCGATATCTGCAAGCTGAAGATGGGCCTGAGCAAGCTTCCGGAGCCGGTAGTTGAGCCTGCTTTCATTGTAGTGAGCGGACTGCCTGGTACCGGCAAGTCCTTCTTTTGCCGGAAGCTGGCTGAAAGAATGGATCTGGTAATCCTGGAAAGCGACAGCATGCGCAGGCATCTGTTCGATTCGCCTACCTACAGCAAAGAAGAGAGCACTCATCTCTTCCGGGCTTGCCACGGGCTGGTGGAGGAGTTGCTGCGTAAGGGTATCACGGTGGCGCTGGATGCCACCAATCTCGAGGAGCACAACCGGGAGCGACTCTACCACATCGCTGACCAGTCGGGGGCGAAGCTGATCATTGTGCGGATGGAGGCTCCGCCGGAGGTGGTGCATCAGCGGCTGGAACGGCGAGCGAGGAGAGAAGACCAGTCGGATCATTCTGAGGCGGACTGGAGCGTCTACAGCAAGATGAAGTCCACGGCCGAGAAGATAGGCCGCAATCACTTTGTGGTTGACAGTTCAAGGGATATTACCCCTGTTCTTGACAAGATCGTGCGTTTGGTTAATCAGTAGTATGGGCGTGAGTCTGTTATTCTCAGATAGACAGGGTCAGGTCGGTGACCTGACACCCACTGGGAATATGTTGTCAGGGGTCTGGAGAGGGCTTGATGAATCAAGCCCTCACACGCCACCCATCGGGGCGTGCAGAGGGGCGAAGCCCCTCTGCGTACTATCTTCCCCCAAGATTGGGGGTAAGGGGGTTGATTCAAAACATTGTCCTTCCATAAGACAGAGAGGAGACTGAATCTGGAAGTCAAGGTAGTTATCGGCGATTGCTCCAAAGTAGAAGTAGACGCGCTCATTGTGAATTTGTTCGAGGGCGTTACACAACCCGGCGGTGCCACTGGTGCCGTAGACAAGGCGCTCGATGGCGCTATTACTCAACTGATTGCTGCCGGTGAGATCAAGGGCAAACTTGGTGAGCTTACCCTGGTGCATACGCTGGGGAAGATACCGGCCAGGCGCGTCATAGTGGCCGGCTTGGGTAAGCAGTCCCAGTTTACCGTTGATGTTATACGGCGGGTGAGTGCTGAGTCCTGCCGCTTTGCCAGAGGTAAGGCTGCCAGGAAGGTGGCGACGATTGTACACGGTGGCGGTGTGGGTGGAGTCGATACAGAAAAAGCAGTGCAAGCCATTACCGAGGGCGCTATCCTGGGGCTCTATCGATTCCGCAAGCATATCTCCAGGGAACCTGAGAATGGCGATCTGGCGGAACTCCTGATCATTGAGAGAGGCGAATCCAAGCGCGGGCAATTGGAGGAGGGCTGCGATGCAGGCAAGGTGATAGCGGATGCGGTCACATTTGCCCGTGACATGATCAATGAGCCGGCCAATTTCATGACTCCCACTGTAATGGCAAACATAGCCCGCAAGCTCGCCGGCGAATGCGGCCTGGCCTTGACAATCCTGGAGCGGGCGCAGGTGGAAGAGTTGGGGATGGGAGGGCTTCTCGGCGTGTCACAGGGCAGCCATCAAACACCTAAGTTTATTATCTTGTCCTACAAGGGGGATGAAGGTTCACAGAAGACCGTGGGGCTGGTGGGCAAAGGGATCACCTTCGATTCCGGCGGTATTTCACTGAAGCCTGCCGATGACATGGGAGAGATGAAGGGCGACATGGCGGGTGGGGCCACGGTTATGGCCGCCTTGCGCGCTGTTTGCAAACTCAAGCCGAAGATCAACGTCACAGCTCTCATACCGGCGACGGAGAACCTGCCGGGCGGCAGCGCTCTGAAGCCGGGCGATGTTATCAAGGCCATGAACGGCAAAACGATCGAGATCATCAGCACTGATGCTGAAGGAAGGCTGATCCTGGCCGATGCCCTCTCGTATGCAGTCAAGGAAGGGCTGTCGCCGCTGGTGGACGTGGCGACGCTGACCGGCGCTGTTCGGGTGGCATTGGGTGATGTGGCGGTGGGCGTGTTCAGCAACAATGAAGACTTCTCTAAGAAGGTGATGGCCGCGGCGGAGCAGTCCGGCGAGCGCATGTGGCAGATGCCCATGTTTGAGGATTACAAGGAACTGAACAAGAGCGATGTGGCCGACATCAAGAACACCGGAGGGAGATACGGGGGAGCCATAACGGCGGCCCAGTTCGTTGGCGAGTTTGTGGGTGACACGCCCTGGGTGCATCTGGACATAGCCGGTACGTCGCTCACGAGCAAGGAGAGAGGCTATATTGTGAAAGGGGCGACTGGAGTGACAGTCCGGACTCTGATCAACCTGGTCATGAATCTGGCGGCGGAGTAGCGTGGGCTTTTCGTATGTGGCTTCGGGGGCGTGCAGTGAGGCGTAAGGCCAGGCTACGAGCTATCAGCTCATGGCTCATAGTCTCAGAGTAGGGGACAAAGGGGTATGAAACGGTCACAAATGCGGTCGGCGGCTTAGCTGCGAAGGGAGGTGGTTAGAATGAAGATCAAATGGTTGGGTCATGCATCATTTCTGATAACCTCAGACAGCGGGGTGCGAGTGATCACCGACCCGTATTCGCGGGGTGGGGGCATCGACTACGGTCCGATCCAGGAGACGGCGGATGTGGTGACGGTGAGCCACAAGCATCAGGACCACGACAATGTGGCGGCGGTCAAGGGCAAGCCGGTGGTGGTTGATGCGCCCGCAGCGAAGAATGTCAAAGGGATAGACTTCAGGGGGGTGTCCTGCTATCACGATGGTGCGAAGGGAGCACAGCGCGGCCAGAACATCATCTTCTGCTTCTCGGTTGATGGTGTCAGGGTGTGCCACCTGGGAGACCTGGGGCATGAGCTGGATGCGGGGAAGTTGAAAGAAGTCGGCGAGGTCGATGTTCTCCTCATTCCGGTCGGCGGATGCTACACTATAGATGCCAAGCAGGCGAACAGGGTCTCTGATGCTATCAAACCCCGACTGGTCATCCCGATGCATCACAAGACAGCAAAATGCGACTATCCTATTACCGGCGTGGATGATTTCCTGAAGGGCAGAAAGAATGTGCGCTGGATGACCGCCAGCGAAATGGAGATCAAGAAGGACAAGCTGCCGTTGGAGACGGAGACCATCATCTTGCAGCATGCGCTCTAAAGACCTGCTGTTTGCTGCGGCGTTGCGAGGAGCCGGAGGCGGCGCAGCAGTCAATCTGTGATGGAGTAGATATTGAAGATAATCGATGATATAGAGAAGGCCAGGGCCACTCTGTTGAAGCGGAGCCCGCCGGAGCAGCAGGAGACCCCGCCGTGGCTGAAGGACAGGATAGCAAAGACCTTCGGCAAGCCGATGGGCCTGCAGGAGGTAGTGGACCACATTCTGTCTGAAGTGCGTGTGCGGGGAGATGAGGCTCTGCTGGACTTCGAGGAGCGTCTGGACGGCTTGAAGCTGCGCCGTCTGGAAATCACCAGGAAGCAGATCTCTGACGCGCGTGCCAGGGTGAGTCCTGAACTTGTCTCTGCCCTGGAGTTGGCGGCTGAGAGGATCAAAACCTTCCATATGAGCTGCAAGAGACAGAGTTGGATGGATTTCGGTGAAGGTGGCATGGGGCAATGGATTCGCCCTTTGCAGCGCGTTGGACTCTATGTGCCGGGCGGCAGAGCCAGCTATCCCTCGACTCTTCTCATGACGGCCATTCCCGCCAGGGTGGCCGGTGTCAAAGAGATCATTGTCACCAGCCCTCCCGCTCCGGATGGCGAGGTCTCCCCCACCACGCTGGTGGCTGCCGAAATCGTCGGGGCCACTCGCGTTTTCAAAGTGGGTGGCGCACAGGCTATTGCGGCGATGGCCTTCGGCACGAAGACGATTCCCAGGGTGGACAAGATATGCGGCCCCGGGAACATATTTGTGCAGTTGGCCAAGAAAACGGTTTATGGCACGGTGGGTATAGATGGTTTCTATGGTCCTACCGAGACTATTGTGGTGGCTGATGACACGGCGGAAGCGGCCCTCTGTGCTGCCGATCTGCTGGCGCAGGCGGAGCATGATATGCTGGCTTCTGCCATTCTGATCACCACATCATCGAAGCTGGCGGAAGCGGTAAGCCGGGAGGTGGACAGGCAGTCGGCCAAATTGGAGCGCCGCGATGTGATTGTGGCGTCGCTTGAGAACAGGAGCGGCATAGTGGTTGTGCCAGATATGAACCGGGCGGTGCAACTGGTTAACGAATATGCTCCGGAGCATGTTTCCGTAATGGCAAAGGATGCCTGGTCGTGGGCAGAGAAGATAAACAACGCCGGTGGTGTCTTTGTGGGGGATGAGTCGCCGGAGGTCGTGGGAGACTACGTTGCCGGTCCAAGCCATGTCATGCCTACCGGAGGCACGGCCCACTTCAGCTCGCCGGTCACCGTTGACGATTTCCTCAAGGTGACCAGCGTGATAGCTATTGACAAGAAGACTCTGCATAAGATAGGCCCAGCCGCAGCCACGATTGCCAAAGCTGAAGGACTTGATGCTCATTCTCGGGCCGTGGAAATGAGGCTGGACGGGAGACGAAGGAAGAAGAATGGCTGAGACAGAACGTCCGATTGAGGGCGGCGCATTTGATGAGGGCATTGAAGGACTGCCTCCGATGGAGGTGTTCGAGGTGGACTTGGAGCCTGCTGAGGTTGTGGCTGAATTGATCAAAGAAGAGCCGCCCAAGCCCGATGAGCCGAGAGATGTGGTCGGCATACGCTTCCAGCGGGCCGGCAAGGTGTACTATTTTGCCCCTGCGGGGCTTGACTTGCAGATCAAAGATCACGTGGTGGCGGAAACGGAACGCGGCCTGAAGATCGGGCGGGTGGTGATTGCCCCAAGGCAGGTGATGACCAGCCAGTTGACGGATCCTCTGAAGCCTATACTCCGGTTGGCAACACCTGAGGACATGCAGAAACTGGAAGAAACGCGATCGAAAGAACGCGAGGCTTTGTCCAAGTGTGTAGAGTTGAGCACGAAGCTCAACCTTCCGATAAAGGTGCTCAGCGCCGAGTGCAGCCTCGATTGCAGCTACGTCACAGTATTTTTCAGCGCGGAGGGCAGGGTTGACTTCCGGCAGTTGGTCCGGGAGCTGGCATCTGCGCTGAGGGCGCGCGTGGAACTGCGCCAGGTGGGTCCGCGGGATGAGGCCAAGCTGATGGGCGGCGTTGGCCGCTGTGGGTTCACACTGTGCTGTGCCTCTTTTCTATGCGAATTCAACCCTCTCTCTATCAAGACAGCCAAGGAACAAGGTCTTTCTCTTGAGCCGGCCAAGATATCCGGAACATGCGGGCGACTCCTTTGCTGCCTGGGTTATGAAGCCGAGTACTATCGCTCGATGAAGGGCAAGATTCCCGGCATGGGCAAGCAGGTGACAACTCCGCTGGGGGACGGGGTGGTAGTGGGGGTCAACTACATAAAAGAGACAGTCATGGTCCAGATGGAGAGCCAGGCCGCAGTAGAGTTTCCGGCTGACAAAGTCACACTCAAGCCCGCAACCGAAACTGTGAAAAAAGGGCAACCGAAGCCGCAAAAACGCTAATTTGCCTGGGCGATGAACTTTCGCCATTCGCCGTGAGCGCGGAGGTAGTGGTAGGGCACGGAGAAGGTGGTGGGTGGAGGTGGAAGGGGATGCCTCAGCAGCTTCATCCCGGCTTCGGCTGGTGTATGTCCGGCCTTCTTCAGGTTACAGGCGAAGCAGCAACCGACCAGATTATTCCATTCATGAGTGCCGCCGCGGCTTCGGGGGACAATGTGGTCCAGTGTTATGTCCTTCGTTTCCCGACCACAGTATTGACAGGTGTATTTGTCCCGGTTAAAGACCTCGAAACGAGTGAGCCGCTTCTGCAGGCGGGGGCGTTTTACGAACTGAGTTAGCCGGACCACCGAAGGAATCGGGACCGCAGTAGCTATGGCGTGCAACTCTCCGCGGCCGTTCTCGATCACCTCTGCTTTACCGTGAAGAACCAGTATGATAGCTCTCCGGACTCGGCATATATTGAGCGGTTCGAAGTTCTGGTTCAGAACCAGGACCGGAACGTTCGTTGGATCCACTTGTGCCACTTCCCTTTCGAAGCCGGTCCGTCCAACCCGAAGGTGAGGCGCCGCTCGCGGCGCAACCGTACCTCCGGTTGCAGGCGGAGGCATGAAGATGGGGTCATTTTACCGAAAGGCGCTTCTCAATGCAAACCTGCGAGACACTCGAGACACCCTGACGTTGCCGTTAAGGGGAAAATCAGGTAAGATTTGAATTCAACATGATAGGTGGCTTGGCGATCCGGCCGGACAGGTTGCCCTCTTGATCTCTGCATCTGCCTTCCCCCTATTTACCCCTGCAACGGATGGCGGGATTTGATATCAGGTGCAGGAGCTGTCATTTTAGAGTTGCCATGACTTCCGGCTGCTGTGCAAACCTGTTGGTTTGGTTGAGACTGTATAAGTGTCATGAGAGAGAGCCTGGTTGAAGCCGCAATACTGGTCCTCGTGGGCATGGCGGTGGTTTTTGCAGCACTTGTCATACTGATGCTGGCGATCATGATCGTGTCCAGACTGACTCCGGAAAAGGCTAGGAAGGGCGAGGCGCAGCACCCGGCTTTTGAGACTGATGTGCCCGGTAATGAGAAGATTGCTGCCATTGCCGTGGCGCTGGCCAGGCACATGGAAGACAGCAAAGCTCGAGCGGAGGATAACGAGATCGACGTTGTGTTACGTTCCGGCGAAGCTGGCCGTTGGCTGACTTTTGGCAGGGAACAGGCGATGCGCTCAAGGCGAAAGGTGGGGCGACAATGGGGAAGACGTTCAGACTGACAGTCAATGACAACTCATATGATGTGGAGGTTGGTGATCTAACGCAGTCGCCGGTCAGGGTAAGCGTTGATGGTGAAGTCTTCCACGTGAAGTTGGAAGACAATTCCAGTGAAGCGGCTGTATCTGTTCCAGTTGTAGCTATGGCGAACAATCCGGTTATCGTGCCGCCCCCCAGACCTAAGAAGGAGCGACCAAAACCGGATGCTGACAGCAAGATTGTTACAGCACCGATGCCCGGCGTAGTCCTGGCGGTACGGGTAAAAGCCGGAGACCATGTCAAACGCGGAGAGGAAGTGTGCCTGCTTGAATCCATGAAGATGGAGCTCAATATACTGGCCAGTGCTGATGGAGTGGTGAAAAAGGTATGCGTTTCGCAGGGCAGTGCTGTTACGCACGGCACAATCCTGGTCGAATTCGCTTGAACACAGCACTATGGATAGAGAACATGAAACTATGAAGAAGGTCCTACGTGGAGTGGAGTAGCCTGCTGAATCTGCTTGAAGGGTTCAAGGATATCGGCAGGAACCCCGAAATTCTGGCCATGATGGCCATTGGCTGTATCCTTCTCTATCTGGGCATCGCCAGGAAGTTCGAGCCGCTCCTGCTGGTGGGCATCGGTTTCGGCATTCTGGTGGCCAACCTGCCGCTGCACGAGTTTGTGAATCCCGGCGGAGCAGAGGGTGAGGCCACCGGAGTACTGTACTACTTCAGACATTACCTCGTGGACACGGAGATCATTCCGCTGCTCATCTTCCTTGGCTTGGGGGCCATGACCGATTTCGAGCCGATGCTGAACTATCCCTATACCATCCTTCTGGGCGCTGCCGCCCAGCTCGGTGTTTTTGTGGCTCTCGTTGGGGCGGTGGCCTTGGGGTTTGGCCTGGAAGAGGCGGCCTCGATAGGAATCATCGGAGGTGCTGATGGCCCGACTACGATCTACACCGCCACGAAGTTGAGCCCCCATATCCTTGGCCAGGTAGCGGTGGCTGCCTATTCCTACATGGCCCTGGTGCCGGTCATACAGCCGCCGATTATCAGGCTGCTGACCACCAAGGAGGAGAGGCGGGTGAGGATGCCCTATGCACCGCGTCGCGCCTCCAAACTGGCCAAGATACTCTTCCCCGTTATCATGGCTATCGTGGGTGGCGTACTGGTGCCCAGAGCGGCCCCGCTCATCGGCATGTTTGCCTTCGGCAACCTCATGCGCGAGTGCCTGGTGGTGGAAAGGCTGTCCGATACGGCCCAGAATGCCTTGATGAACATCGTGATCATCATACTTGGCATTACGGTCGGCTCTACGATGACGGCCGACGCTTTCCTGAGATGGGAGACCATAAAGATTTTCGTTCTCGGCTGTTTCGCCTTCATGGCAGCCACAGCCGGGGGCGTTCTGCTGGGCAAGCTCATGTATCGGTTGTCCGGGAAGAAGATCAATCCTGTGATAGGGGCTGCCGGAGTGTCTGCGGTGCCTATGTCAGCGAGAGTGTGCCAGAAGGAAGTGCAGAGGGAGGATCCTGACAACTTTGTGTTGATGCACGCCATGGGACCCAACGTTGCCGGTGTCATCGGGACAGCCGTGGCGGCCGGCGTGCTTCTGGCCCTTGTGCCGGAGCTTATCAAGTAGCAGGTCAGGGGGCCAACACATGACATGGCTGAGCCCATTCTACGTTGTCTCCGTCTCTTCCATCCCGAAGCCCGAAGTAGTCGCGAATGCTTAGTAGCTCTACTGAATCAACTGTCGCCGCGGTCGACAGTCCTTCGGACAAGTCGCTTTTCTCTGCTTGCCTGCCTCCAGACTCGGGAATAAACCATTGGCTACCACCTTTTTCCGGTGACCCTTGCCCCGGTTTACACTATCCTTTGTTCTAGAAATCCAGAGTGTGACGATCAGGCAGCCATGATAGACATCAAAGAGCGTAACTGGTACGGCCTTGAAGTAGACGAGGTAATCTCAACTCTGGGGTCAAACAAGGGAGGCTTGAGCGCTGAAGAAGCGCGGAAGAGGCTGGCTCAGTTCGGGCCAAATGAGCTGTCCCAAGAGAAGACCGTCTCCTGGTGGGTCATGCTGCTGGAGCAGTTCAAGAACGTCCTCATCATCATCCTGCTTGTTGCTGCTGCGATCTCGCTGGCCATGGCTGTTATCGGCGAGAACGAGAGCATCTGGGACCCGATAATCATCGTGGTGGTCGTCCTGATCTCCGTCCTGCTCGGATTCATCCAACAGTACCGGGCAGAGCGCGCTATGCAGGCTTTGAAGCAGATGATTGCGCCTATGTCCGCGGTCATTCGAGCAGGCGAAGAGTCAATGCAGCCGTCGCGGGAACTGGTGCCGGGTGATGTTGTTGTCTTGAGGGCGGGAGACAAAGTAGCTGCGGATGCCAGACTGATTGAAGCGGTCAGCCTCAAGGTAGACGAAGCATCATTGACGGGTGAATCGGTAGCCGAAATGAAGAGCCTGTCTCCGCTCTCAGGAGGCGTGGCGGTGGGTGACCGGGTCAACATGGTGTTTGCCGGTACTACGATAGCCAATGGGAAGGGCAAGGCGGTAGTCACGGCTACGGGGATGTCCACCGAGTTCGGTAAGATCGCCGGCATGCTTCAGGAAGTGGAGGAGCCGAAGACTCCGCTGCAGGAGAAACTCGACCGATTCGGCAAGGTGATGGCGGTGGCCCTGATGGCGGTCACTGCCCTGGTGGCGATTCTTATTCTTCTTCGCACCGACAAAGGCGTCATGGAGATCTTCATGTGGGGGCTCAGTCTGGCCATAGTGGTGGTGCCGGAGTCCCTGCCGGCGATAGTTACGGTGACGCTGGCTTTCGGTGTCTATCGGATGGCCAAGAAGAACGCCCTGCTGCGGAAGCTTCAAGCCGTGGAGACGCTGGGTTCTACCACGTTTATTTGCTCTGACAAGACCGGTACGTTGACCCAGAATCAGATGATGGTTCGGAGTCTTTATGTTGATGGCGTGATGATGCAGTTGACCGGGTCCGGTTACGAGCCCAGGGGCGAGTTCCTTAACGATGGGGGTGCGGTCGTCGTGGAGCAGCGCGCCTCGCTGATGAGGCTGCTGCAGATCGGCACCCTGTGCAATGACGCCAGTCTTGTAGCAAGCAACGGTTCGTGGACCATAAAGGGCGATCCTACAGAAGGGGCTTTGATAGTGGCATCAGCCAAGGCGGGTTTGAATCATGACATGCTGGCAACTTCGTGGCCCCGTATCGGTGAGATACCGTTTTCCTCCGAGAGGATGCGCATGACCACTGTGCATGAAACACCGGACGGCCGTCTGGCGCTGTCCAAAGGTGCGGTGGAGGTGGTCATGAATTCATGCAGTCGCATCTTGATAAACGGTCAGGAGAAGGAACTGCAGGCCGCGGACAAGGGCAAGGCCATGGAAGCCAACAAGCAGATGGGCGGTGATGGTCTCCGTGTCCTGGCGTTGGCCTACAAGGCGATTCCTGTTCAGGCCTCAGAAGAAGAGATAGAGCGGGACATGGTGTTCGTGGGGTTGGTAGGCATGATCGATCCGCCGCGCGAGGAGGTCAAGGACGCCATCAGGGTGTGCCAGCATGCCGGTATCAGGGCGGTCATGATCACCGGCGACCACAAAACCACGGCGGTGGCAATTGCCAGAGAACTGGGCCTGTTGAATGAAGGCCTGGCTCTAAGCGGCGATGAATTGGAGAGACTGAGCGATGATGAACTGGAGAAAATCGTAGAGAAGATCGAGGTCTACGCCAGAGTCTCGCCGGCGCACAAACTGCGGGTGGTTGAGGCTCTGCAGAAGCGGGGACATGTGGTGGCCATGACGGGAGACGGAGTCAACGATGCTCCGGCCCTCAAGAAGGCTGACATCGGCGTGGCCATGGGCATAACGGGGACTGATGTGTCGAAGGAAGCATCCCACATGGTGCTCACCGATGATAATTTCGCCTCGATCGTAGCTGCCGTCAGGGAAGGCCGTCACATCTTCGGCAATATCAAGAAATGCCTGATGTATCTGCTTTCGGCCCATATCGGAGAGTTGGTCCTGATGATAGTGGCGGTGCTGGTCGATCCGCGTTTCCTGCCGTTGGTGGCGGTACAGCTTCTTTGGCTGAACATAGCTGTTGACGGCCCCACCGCGCTGGCCTTGGCCTTTGACCCGCCGGACCCCGACCTGATGGATCAGCCGCCGCGGAGCCGCCGGACGAGCATCTTCACTCCCAGAGTGATTGGTTTCATTGTGCTGGCTGCAGTCTGGTCGGGCCTGACCACATTTGGTGTATTCAAGTGGGCGCTGGGTTCCGGCAGAGACCCACAGGAAGCACAGGCTCTGTGTTTCATAACCCTGATGGTGATCGGGGAGTTCACGGCGCTCGTTTCCCGATCTGAGAAAGACTCCCTGCTGAAGATGGGCCTCTTCAAGAACAAGTGGTTGCTCCTGGCTATGGTGGGCACCATCGCCGCCACCCTGCCTATAATCTATATTCCGCCGCTCCAGCAGTATTTCCATACGTACAGCCTGCGGTGGACCGATTGGGGCATCGCCATACTGGCCAGCGCAACGCTCTTCGTGGCAGTCGAAGTGTTCAAGTCCATCTGGTCTTGGGCAGAGGTCAGGAGGAAGACCCACCGCGATGATAAGCGTCAGTAATCTCACGAGAGTCTACCGGCTTGGCAACGTCGAGGTCAGAGCTCTGCTGGACATCTCCCTGTCGATTGAGGCCGGCGACATAACGTGTGTGATGGGGAAGAGCGGTTCCGGCAAATCGACTCTGCTGCGGCAACTGGGCCTCATCGACCGTCCAACGTCCGGACAGATTGTCTTCGAGGGACAGGACGTGACGAGGCTCTCCGATGGTGCGAGGGCCAGAATGCGCCTGACGTATCTGGGCTACATCTTCCAGGAGTTTGCACTTCTGGGCGAGCTGACGGCGCATGAGAATGTCTATCTTCCTGGAATGATGCGGGGTGGTGAGGCTCATGATTACAGGAAGAGGGCTGCCGAACTGCTGACCATGGTTGAGCTGGGCGAGCGAATAAGGCATAAGCCGAAGGAACTCTCGGGCGGCGAACAGCAGCGCGTAGCTATTGCCAGGGCCCTGATCAACGGGCCGCGTGTTCTTTTTGCCGATGAGCCATGCGCCAACCTGGACACTATTTCTTCCGAGGTGGTCATGCAGACGCTCCTCAAACTCAACAGGGACCTGGGCATAACCATCGTCTTTGTCTCCCATGATCCGGACGATAAGAAGTACGCCAATCGGTTCATATACCTCAAGGATGGGAGACAGGTTCCCGAGTACATGTAGGGTGCAGAAGAGATGAATTCGCTCAAGGTGTCTGTCTTTCTGGCTTTCAAGTCCATTACCAGGGGCGACTGGCGGGTTCTCTTGCTGACCGTCTCCATGCTGATCCTGGTCTATCTCAACCTTGTCTTTACCCCGGCGCTGCTGGCCGGAGCAGTGCAGAATATTAACGAGAAGACCAGGGACACGCTCTCAGGCGACCTCGTAGTCCAGTCCGACAACACGCCTGTGATAGCAGGTGCCAGGGAAATGGTGTCGGAGATCGAGCAGATAGATGGAGTTGCCGGGGCCTGTTCCAGAAACAGCCTCGGAGCGGAGGTCGGCCACGAGGGCGATCGCGTTATTTGTGCCATTTACGGTATCGATCCAACCGAGGATGTGAAAGTGTTCGGGAAGATCGCTGACAGCGTAGTCGATGGCAGCTATCTTGAACCCGGTGATCGCAATCAGGTTCTACTGGGTGCCCAGATAGCCGGCAACGATCGAGAGAACCTGGAACTCTATCCTTCTTCGCTGAAGACGGTGCATGCCGGGGATACTGTAACCATTGCCTATGGCAACGGCCAGCAGAAGGAATATACGGTGAAGGGCGTCTTCTTCACCGAATTTGTGCAAAGCGACATCAGGGCTTTCATAACGGAGGATGAGTTCAACAGTCTTGTCCCGCAGATGAATGACATGGCCACCACTATTCATGTGAAGCTGGAGCGGCATGTTGACCGGGACGCAGTGATAGAGCAAATAGGTCAAATTGGCTTGGTGTCTGGACAGCCATTGAAGTTTCAGACCTGGGAGGATGCGCTGGGGGTCATGAGAAGCATGACGGCCAGCTTCGACCAGATCATCGCTATTCTTCGCGCCATTGCCCTCATTGTGGCCGCCATAACCATCTTCATCGTTACCTATGTTGACCTGGTGAACAAGCGGCGGCAGATCGGCATCGAGCGAGCTATCGGCATTACCTCCGCTTCAATCATAGCTTCATACATCATTCGAGCCGTCTTCTACGCCGTTGTGAGCATTCTGGCGGCGGCCTTGATTTTTGTCTATGTTGTGGTGCCCGTCGAGGCAGTCCATCCTTTCCATTTCCCTTTCGGTGACGTCTTTCTGCCGGTCAACGTCTCTTACCTCACATATTCAGGGCTGATTCTCTGTGCGGTGGCCATTGTCTCGGCGTTCATTCCAGCTTGGCAGACCGTCCGGACGAAGATAATCGACGCCATCTGGTCGAGCTGAGGGAGTCCTTGCCAAGGCGGCCCTCGCCAGGCATTGCCCACCGCGCGTCACGAAGGAGGTCACTATCCCCCTCTGCGGTAGAATCCTTGGGCTGGCTGTCGAGAGGGCTCGAAATGGCGGACACTGGGCCTGATCCTTCGTGCGGCTGGGCCGCCTTGCGTGTCATTGCCTCTTCCGCCTGCCATTGGTGCGGCGTAGGCGAAATCATCCAGCGTGTGGCGCGATAGCGCCCGCCCCATGGTCTTCTCCAACACCCTGACCATCTCCCAGTCCTGCGGAGTGGCTAAGGTGAAGGCATCGCCTTTATGTTCGGCCCGTCCGGTGCGCCCGATACGGTGCAAATAGGCATCAGCAGTATCCGGCATGTCGAAGTTGATGACGTGCGAGATGCTCAGCACATCCAGTCCTCTCGCGGCGATGTCGGTGGCCACCATGACCTGGTACGTGCCGCTCTTGAATCCGCTCAAGGCTGCATCGCGCTGGTTCTGGGAGCGATTGCCGTGGAGGCTGGTCACTTTGTATCCGGCGCGGCCGATCTGCTGCGTCAGCCTCTCCGCTCGATGCTTGGTGCGGGCGAAGATGAGGACCGACTTGGTGTCAGCCGAGTTCAGCAGCGCCAGCAGCAGCTGCGTCTTTTGCAGTTCAGTCACCGGATAGATGGCATGTGATACCGTATCGACGGGGCGCATGAGCCCGACCGATATGCGCTGAGGTTGATTCAGGATCTGGCGTGCCAGTTGCTCTACCTCGCGCGGGAATGTGGCTGAGAACAGCATTGTCTGCCGCTGTGCCGGAACATGCTTCAGTATCTGTCGCACCGAGGGCAGGAAGCCCATGTCGAACATGCGGTCAGCCTCGTCAAGCACCAGCACTTCCAGTCTGTCGAATCGGCCCTGGCGCTGACCGAGGAGGTCCAGCAGCCGCCCTGGGCAGGCCACGATGATGTCCACACCGTCATTCAGGGCCTTGACCTGCGGTGCTGACCGGACGCCTCCGTAGATGGTGGCGCTGCGTAGGTTGGTACCTGCTTTGAGCAGGCGAATAGTCTCGTTTGTCTGCTCAGCCAGCTCCCGGGTGGGCGAAAGGATAAGCGCACGCGTACGGCCGCGTGTGCCGGTGAGCAGCTTGTGCAGTATGGGCAGGACAAAGGCAGCCGTCTTGCCGGTGCCGGTTTGCGCTGTGCCGATCAGGTCATTCCCATCAAGGGCTGAGGGAATAGCCGCTGCCTGAATCGGCGTTGGCATAGTGTAGCCGGCGCGCGCAACGGCAGCCAGCAGGCGCGGGTCGAGGTTGAACTCTTGGAAGGTCACGATTCTCCTTTTGTCTTCAGAAGTCCAGCGGATGTCAAGGAGATCGTGCCGGGATCAGACGGTGACAGAGGCGGGTACTGCTGAAATGACTTGATATGAATGGTACATACCATACGCGGCAATGCAGCAGATGTCAAGGCGCGTGTGCATTCCTGTGCGTCTTTTGAGAGAACGGCGAGGCCAGGATCGCAAACGGCTCCTGCTCCGGTTGTCTGGTTCATACCAACCCCCTTGCCCCCAATCTTGGGGGATGGAAAAACACCGAGGGGGGTCTTTCCCTCTCGGCACGCCTCCGTGATTGTGCACGTAGAGGCGGGTTTCAAACCTGCCTGGAGACCTATTGCAGAGCGGGTAGAGGTAGGCGAAACCTGGCCGACCGCATCCTCATTCCTGCGAAGCTTGTCCCTGCGAAAGCGGGGAGCGGGAATCCAGATCGTGCCCTCGGAGGGCCACGCTCTGTCGTGGCCACGGAACTGCGGTTGTTCGTGCTCCGCCTGATCTGTTAAGATAAACGCTGAACGGGCAGCAAGTCATTTGTGTGAAGGTCCCAGTAGTATCCAGTGCGGGAGGCGGGGGACATCTTGTGCGGATCGGTCTGATCACGGTCAGCAGTGGGTGAATTCAGCGCGAGTGGATGCCCAGAACAAAACAGAAGAGAGGAAGTCAATGAAGCATGCTTTCAGGGTTGGTGAGCGATATCGAAATCGCAAAGGTGACTACGAAGTCGTTGAACTCGAAGGAAGCCGCATGACAATTCGCTATTCTGACGGCCAGACTATTGAGACCACCATCGAACAACAAGCGCGTATCTGGCAGAATATACAAACAGAAGCAAGAAGAGAGAAGCCGATACTAGTGCAACAGCTACATGAGCCGCGAAGACGTTATATGGGAATGGAGTTTCGAGGGTTACAGGAGCATGATTTTAAGGAGGGAGTAGGAGGGACTTGCTGGCGTGCTCGGAAAAGCTTGGGAGGGTTACTGGCACAACGCATGTCAGATATCGGCCCATATACTTTTGAATCATACGTTGTTTATCGGAGACCAGAAGTACACATCGCACGACCTGAGTACTATCACACAGATACGAAGTGGCAAGAGGCTAAGTTTGTGTTCTATTTGAATTCACGAAGCGCAACATATGGCTTTTACGTAGAGAAGAATAATGGCCCGATGGATGGTGCATGGCATTGGCTCAGTTTTCTTGGTGCCCTTAAGAACAACGAAGCATTGCAGGGGGAAATTCAGGCCGCGATGTGTCAGCAACAGTTGTACTGGGGGATATATGTGCCGGATGATGGCGGCTTGATAGCCAAAGTTTGGGCTGAACAGAGTGGGTTGAAATGGGAAGGGAAAGGCAAAGAGCAAGAAGATAGCGATATTTCTTGGACTCAGTTCGTTGAAAGACTAAGTACTCTGGAGACCAACAAGTGGTGTGACTTATACCTTTATGCTCAGATGGACAAAGAAATAGCTTTGGCAGCAGGTGTTCGTCTTGCTGAACAAGTTGCAGATGTTTATCAAGCGCTGTTGCCTTTGTACGAAGCCAGTATAGGGTATTCTTTCTAAGAAAGCCGTGTTGAATTGGGGCAATGGCATCCATGAGTTCGTGAGGTTCTGAGCATCGCCAATAACATGGAGTTGACTTGCTTAAGTTGTTTCGCCAGTTCATCAGTGAATCCATTCTGAAGACGCAGGGTGGATCAAGAGAAGCGGATCCACTTCGGGGGGGAAGGAGCTGGTGGATCCGCCCGGTTGAAGCGGACTTGATCCACCTTACAATCTTGGTCTTGATGATGTTTCTCCCCGGTTTCAACCCCCTTGCCCCCAATCTTGGGGGATGGAAAAGAACGCAGAGGGGCTTTGCCCCTGCACGCCTCCGTGATTGTGCACGTAGAGGCGGGTTTTAAACCTGCCTGGAGACCATTGTGGGGTAGAGCGAAATGAGACCCGCCGCGTGTTTCCCGGTCATTGCTTTGAAAATAGACCATTTTCATCCTTCGTGGTGCTGATGGCAATCAGCATGGCCGATTCCCGCGGAAGTGGGAATCCAGGACGGTCCTCGGAGGGCCACGCTCTGTCGTGGCCACGGAACTGCGGTTGTTCGTGCTCTGCCTGATCTGTTAAGATAGACGCTGGAACGGGCAGCAAGTCATTTGTGTGAAGGTCCCAGTAGTGCGTTGTGCAGGAAAAGGGTGTCCTTGAGGAAGGAATCCAGGGATTCCATGGCCTATGTGGATCGATGTAGGCAGTGTTTGATTTTTGGGAGTGCCATCAATGAGGAAAAGACTGCGCAAGAAGAAACACTATGGTGAGTTCACCGAATGGGGCCGTCAATTTGTCATCACGCTAAGCCGCGAAGATGGGTATGATGATTTTCTGGATGTCTTCATTGTGGAAGCCATAGAAGCTAATGGATGTTTATGTTTTGCTGTGGGGTGTGAATATGGGCTTGATGCGATCGTAGAACTTGGCTGCTGTGTAAATGACCTCGACACGAGAACCCAGAGAATCGCTGCGTGGCTGGATGGCAGATCAGATGTTCAAAGTTATAGGATAGGAGAGTTGTTTGATACCTGGCATGGGCACTGCAAGGACCTTGAAGAGAGGGCTGAACAAGCTAATCCGCCGGATGTGGACAAGCCGCTCCGCTGAGCTTGGTCGTTTTGGCTGACGGAAATGAATGAGAAGCCACACTTGGACACGTTCTCGATTGACTGCGGTGTCTCCGACGCAGGATGGTGTCGGTTTTCGGTCACTGTCGCTGGGCAGACCCACGCGTGCAGCGCCTCGTGGCTTGGTGGTCATCCTGTATGCGAGCTTCTTCAGATTGCGGTGCACGCCCACCAGCATTACTTCATTGAGGCGTATCGCGATGAGCCCGCAACTGAAACCCTTGATGTCCAAGACGAGCCCGGAGGAATACGAGTGGTGTTCCGCTTTCTCCGGGACCAAGTCCTGCGGATGACCATCACGCAGTTGACTGAGGGGATTCTCAGACCGGATCCGGAATATATTCGCAGCGAACCTTACTTCGACGGATTCGTCACGCTTCGGAACCTTATGAGCGAAGCATACGCAGCGGCTGCACGACTCCTCCGAGAGCAGGGCATCACTGGAACACGAATGAGATGGCTGGGATGGCGATGGGATTTGGATGGACCAGAATGCGTCTTTCCTGTTGACCACTTCATCTATGTTTCGGAGTTCATGGAGACTCAAGGGCAAGTGGGTTTCTCTCAGTCCACGATTGAAAGGGATCTGTGGCATCTTCAGAAGGCGCTGAAAAAGACATAGCGTGGATCAAGAGAAGCGGATCCACCTTCGAGTTGGATGGGGTTCTGGTGGATCCGTCCGGTCTGAGCGGGACTTGATCCACCTTACAATCTTGGCTTGATATGTTTCTCCCCGGTTTCAACCCCCTTGCCCCCAATCTTGGGGGCATAGAACAAAGGGAATTGAGGGACACCCTCAAACTCCCGGCAGCATCCTGCTGCACCGTTTCTGCCTGCGGCTGATCCAACCCTCTTGGCTCCCAAATTCTCAGCCCCCTTTGGCAAAGGGGGATTCAGGGGGATTTCACAATCAGGCCTTCGCCCCTCTGCACGCCTCCGTGATTGTGCACGTAGAGGCGGGTTTGAAACCCGCCTGGAGACCATTAGAGATCTCGTCCCGCCGACAAGCAGAGACACCCCCAACCCTATTACGGAAACCTGATGATAGCCACCGTCACCTCTCCCTTGTCCATAGCGGCAATAGCCCGGTTGATTTCGTCCAGCGTGAAGTACGTAGGCTTCAATTTGTCTATCGGAAGCGCCCCCTGCAGGTACAGATCGACATACTTCGGCACGTCGAGCAGCATCCTCACGTTGCCCACCAGGCTCCCCTTGAGAGTCTTGCCCAGCAGGAACTCGAACGGGAGAAGAGTGAGCGTATCGAGCATGGGCGCAGCGCCCACCAGTACGCAGGTCCCGGCCATGTGAATCGAGCCGAAGGCCTGGGCCATGGTCTTGACGTTGCCGATGGCCTCTATAGCGTAGTCCGCGCCTCCGCCGGTAATCTCCATCACACGCTGCTGCGGGTTTTCCCGCGAAGCATTGACCAGGTAGTTGGCACCCAGTTCTCTGGCCAGAGCCAGCTTGGCATCTGCAAGATCGACGGCCATAATCTTCGCCGCCCCGCATAACTTGGCGCCCATTACTGCGCTTAATCCGACACCGCCGCAGCCGTAGATGACGACGCTTTCTCCGGAACGCACTCCTGCGCGGGTGACGACGCTGCCTACGCCGGTCGGCACGCGGTCGCTGAACAGACACAGCATATTCAGTGGGGCATGCTCGGGCACTTTCACTGTGTTGCGCTCATGCACCACGGCATACTCGGCAAACGAGCCCTGGCTGTAGAAAATGGCCAGGTCTCGTCCGTCCTTGTGCAGGCGCTTGCCCCAGCCGGGCAGAGTGCCCATGCTGTGCGCCATCAGTACCTCCGAGCATAGAGCCGGCTGTCCTTCTATGCAGTACCGGCACTTGCCGCACGTGTAGATTACCGGAAGCACCACATGGTCCCCAACCCCGACTCTGGTTACGTTCGGCCCAACCTTGACCACTATTCCGGCTCCTTCGTGTCCCAGAACGATCGGCATAGGGCTGGGCACTTGCCCTTTTATGGGGAGGAGATCGCTGTGGCAGACCGCTGTGGCCGCCAGCTTGACCATTACCTCGTGGTCCTGAGGATCATCCAGGGTCACCTCTTCCACCCGCAAAGGCGTGTTGGCCTCATACAGTATTGCAGCTCGCATCTTCATGCTGTACAGCCCCCTTTCCCTCTAAACCGCTGTTGGGCATTATTGCATATCCAACCCTGGATTGTGGAACTCGGAGCTTACCTGAGTGAGTCACTGGGTTAATGCCCGGATCGGCGATAGGTTACCACTCACACCCCGGATTTCCCTGTGATCGGCATCCGGAACTGAATCTGAAACCTGAGCCGGCAGTCTCCCTCTCGGCGGGGAGACTGCCGCGTATCGGTCTGGGGTGCACTGATGTCAGTTGTTCAGCGAGAGGCGGCCCGCCATGCCAGGATGACCTCCTGGGACAGGTCTGTTGACTCCTGACTGTTCGAAAGGGATTTTCCCAGCCACTCACGATAGAAAGCATCCAGGTTGGGCAGGAAGTCGAAGATGATGGGATACCCCACGGGCACGCTCTCCACTTTCAGCAAGGCGGCGCATTTCGGACAATAGAATTCTCTCACTTCGCAGAAGTTCGGGTCAGGACACCGTGTTCCTGGGTATATCTCCTCCAGCTTCTCCCGGGTGTCTCTGACATAGATAAGCGCGCTGAGCTTCCAGTTGCGCCGGTAGTCTCCGAACTCATGCCCGCAGTCGCACTTCACAATCCGCTCTGCACCCTTTTCCACAAGGTACAGATGTTCTCCCAGCGGCAGGAGTATCCTCTCCTTCCACGGCACGCGCTCCTGAAGTATCTCGACGTACTTTTCGAATCTATCGCTGTCCTTCGCCGAGCTTATGATAGTCTTGACTCTCTCCCAGTCGAGTTTGCCGTCGTAAAGGTCTTTCAGTTCTTCTTTGCTGTACGACATCTTCCCACCTCTCAAAATGTGAATTCGTTGGGTAGGCCCCAGAAGTCCTTGTACTCACGGGTGAAGTTCTCACTCATCTTCATGCTGCTGCGGTACATCTCAACCAACAGGGGGTCAAACTGCTTGTTAACCACGTTCTGGCGGGCCTTCTGCCACCATTGCTTTACAGGGACAGATCTCGCAAGACGCTCCTTCTTCTTTGCCTCGCGCAGCTTCATGGTGGCTGCCTCGTCTATCTTCCACTCTCTAGACTTGGTGTCGTACTGAGCTTCAATGCAGTAGACGCGCCGGGTGATGTCGAGGTTTGTCAGGCATTCGTCCAGGTCCGCCTTCTGGAGCGCCGGATCCCTCTCAATCGGGTCGCCCAAGCCGCCGGGAGAGCCATTGTCTGCGATGAGAAGGTCCTTGTCCTTTACCTCGATGGTCGGTGGCATGTGGTTATAGTGGATGATATCTGCGTACGGATATTTCGTGAATTCTCTGGGATCACCGATCTCGTGGATCAGCGGCAGCCTCTTCTTCACCGTGTCCTGGAAGTTGTGATAGCGGACCAGGAAGGTATTGCGCCTGCCGCCGGGATAGCCGCCGAAGAGACCGAGGTTCGGAATGATCCGGTCATGGGCGCACCCGATGGCCCCGCTGCCGATGCCCACCGTCACCCGGTGGAGCATGTCCATCGTAGGCATGGAAAGACCGGAGCGATACCGGCCGCAGCCGACCGAATATGGTTCCAGCATTCGGGACATGTATATCTCTGGGATGAACAATTGCCAGACCTCCCAGTTCCCGGTGTCCGTCTCCAGGGTGGCGATCCAGGCCCCGGTGTCGACGCCGTCGCAGACGCCACTGGCGCCGCAACCGAAATTTCCGGTGGTGCCGGCCAACATGGGGCGTTTGACTCCGAACTGGTCGAAGCCGGCGAGCTGCCAACCCGAACTGGATATCTTGTTGAAGACCTCTTCTCTGAAGCCGCGCATGTAGAACGCCGTCCCGAGCATGCCGACCCACAGGCTGAAGACATCTATTGCTGCCGGCCAGGGGTTGCCTGTGGCCAGTTTCTTGATAAGGCTGGGGTTGAACAGAGAATCCACCGCTGGTGTCTTTATCTCACAGGGAAGCAGTGATCCCAGATTTGCCCGCCCATCGTAAGACAGAGTCTGGACGACTGCTATGGAAAGCGCCCCGTATAGACCCTTCGGAGTGGGATTGAAGGGATGCCAGCCCCACTCGCCCACACCGTCGAAGTCCAGCACCAGTCGCCCCTCCGGCAGGATGTCCATCTGAATCGGTATCAGCCGTATCATGTCCCTCTTGCCGGGCAGCCAGGATGTCTGAGTCTCCGCCATGTATATCTCGAATGGGACGACGTCTCTGTAGCGCCCCGGGATAGTTCGCTGCCTGATGCGGGCGATCTGGTTGCGGCGCTCTTCCTCTATCAGCTCCCTGGTGGCCTTCTTGAAGTAATCCAGCCCAAAGTCGCGGATGATGTTCTTGATTTCCTCGCGGACCCTGATGTTGGCTGCTACGGCTCCCTTGCGGTCCAGCATGAAGAGGTCAGCCATGTCCAGGCTATGCTCGATCTTGATCTCGAAGTCGCGCCGGAGCTGGTCGTTTGTGCCCACCTTCTCGCAGCAGAACTTGAGGCCGTCTGCGCCGCGCTCCACGGCAGTGGTCGGCATGCAGCCGGGACTGACGGCACCCACATCCATCTCCATGATCACAGTGCAGACCCAGGCAACGACCTCTCCCTCCCAGAAGACCGGCAGGATGTCGTAGAGGTCTGCCGCATGGATTCCGGCTATGACCGGGTCATTGGCCAGGAACAGGTCTCCATCATGTACCCCGACTTCTTCTTCGTAGTTGTTCTCTATCATCCAGGTGATGTTATCCCCCATCAGGCGGACATGTACCTGGATTCCTGTCGATTGGATCACGTTGTCGCCTTCAGGCGTGTACAGTCCCATGCAGAGCTCGGCCACTTCATTGACGTAAGGTGACCCTGATATCAACCGGCACGTCTCACGGCCGGCAATCAGGCACGACATCAGGCGGGAGTGAAACAGTTCCGCTTTGATCGGGTCCTGCGCCAGAACGTGAGGTCGGGTTATGCCGGCATAGCAGCCTGTCTCCTTGTACAAACGCTTGCTTTC
>CAYYWI010000020.1:0-15030 GCA_964475375.1 uncultured Dehalococcoidia bacterium | reverse complement strand
ATGGCAAACCTCTTTCTTGCAAGATCGACTGGCGGGCGACCCTCGCGGTCGCCCGCCTCTCCTTCAGTGTACACGCACGGTGTACGGCTCCATCTGTGTGCCTACCGCTTGCTCTCCTCGAGCATCTGCTTAAGTGTCTTGCCGCCGTCTCCTATTCCCTTACGCTTCGTCATTTTGCCCTCCCTCTTATCATCTCTGCTTTCTGCATCTGCGCTATGTGAGCCACATCAGTGTCCATTCGTCCATCCTGATGCGCTTTCCGGGCGGCAGGAACAGCGTTGTGGCTGGAGCCTCTATCACGGCCAGCCCATCAATCTCGTTGCCGGGTCTGAGTTTGTCCATGTCGTAGATGGTGGCCTTGCCCCACCTGCCATCGTAGTAGAGTTCCCTCTCCTCTTTTATGGACTCACGAACCGGCTTCTTGTCCTCCAGATCCCACCTGGATAGCTTCGGCTTTACCTTGGGGATGGTGGCCTGGATGCCAAGCTCCATAATCTGGTACCCACCACGTTTGTGTTTAGCTACTCCGGCATAAACCTTCTCGTAGAGGTCCTCAAAAGCAGTGATGAGCCTGTCGATGTCCTCCGGACTGTTGATGCGCGATATCGGAGAGACAATCTCCAGGTCCTCCATCTGGCCGCCGTACCTGACGTAAGCGATCTGCCGTACTTTTGCCTGGTTCCAGGGCAACCCCTCTGCTGCAAAATCTGCCTGTGCCTGCTTCTCCAGTTCTTCCCAAGCTGGATTGATCAGCAACTGGCCCATCAGCATCTTGTAGCCGGCATCCGCCCCTTGAGGGATCATGACCGGAGCCGATTTCTGGTAACGATGGCTGATGTCTTCAACAGCGCCGCCGAATGACGAGAACCCGGCAGCCCAGGGCACGGTAGCTACACCGCGAAACGGCAAGCCTTCGCAGTATCCGGCAACGTGCATCGGCCCCGCGCCGCCGTAGCACAGCAGGTTGAAAGCCGCCGGAGAGAAGCCACGGGCGTAGAGCACTGATCTGATGTGTTCTTTCATCCGGCTGTTGATGAGCTTGTAGACACCGTCAGCCAGATAGTATGGGTCTACCTTGAGAACGTCTGCGCACTTCTCTTTGATTGCATCGAGCGCCTTTTGCCTGTTGAGCTTTTTCTTTCCCCCAAGGTAGTTGAAAGGGTTGAGTATGCCCATGATCAGACAGCAATCCATCACGGTAGGTATTTCGTTGCCCATCTCATAGCAGACCGGCCCGGGGTCGGCACCGCCGCTCTCGGGGCCGATGTTGATCCGATGAGTGATGGGGTCGATGGTGACATACATGCCGGTGCCGGCACCTATGGTATCCATCTGCAGAGTCGGTATGTTGTAAATTCTGCGGTTAATGACGACCTCACGTTCGATAAGAGGCTGGCCTGCTCTGATCAGGCCTACGTCGAAGCTGGTCCCTCCCATGTCGGAGCAGACCCAGTTGTCTACACCGGTTGCCTGGGAAAGATAGCGCGCGCCCATGAGACCGCCGATGGGCCCGGAGAAGGCTCCCTCATACATACGTGGATACCGGATGTTGGCGATGCCGCCGTGAGCCAGCACTATCTGGAGCGGGTGTTTGAAGCCGCCTTCCTGAAGTCTTTTCTCGATCTTGAAGAGCTGTTCTCGCCCCGGATCAGCGACATAAGCGTGAAGCACCACTGTATTCAACCGGCCCACTTCCCTCATAATCGGGCAGAGCTTGTGTGACAGGTAGACAGGGACGCGACGACCCTTCCCGGTCATCACCTCTTCCGCTATCTCTCCGACCTTGATCTCGTGCATGGGGTTTATGAAGGACTGCAGCAGGCATACGGCTATGGCATCTACATTTTCATCGAGCAATTCCTCCACTGCCCGCCGGGCCATATCCTCGTAAAGCGGTATGACCTCTTCTCCAAACATGTCGATTTGGCCTTCAACACCTTTGACAAGCCGGCGTGGCACCAATGGCTTGTTGGCGTGATGAGCAACTTGGTGGAGCAAGTCCTGGTAGGAGTAGCCCTTCCATCTCCCCGTGCTCCGTTCATGCAGGAAGACGTCCTCATCGCCCCGCACGGTAATCACGCCCACTTTGCGGCCTGTATGAGTGATAAGGGCATTTATCATCGCTGTGCCGCTGTAGACTGCGGCCTCGACTCCGGACAAGATGTCCTTGGGCTCTTTGTTAAGATCGATTTCCCAGTACTCCAGGGCGTCGCCGATGGATTCCCAGAATCCGATCGACTGGTCCCTGGGAGTGGTAGCGGCCTTTCCGATGGTGAAGTTTCCTTCAGTGTCAACAACCATCATGTCGGTCATGGTGCCGCCGGCGTCGCTGGCAATGATCTGCACCTGCCTCTTCTTGTTACTCATGCCTCCTCCTTTCAACTTGTCCAGGGGGATGTCAAGCCGGTTGAGTTCTGATCTACAGGCTGTTTCCAACGATCAGGAAGCAGTATGTCCTTTTGGTCCCCCGAAGCCTCGGCATAAAGATAGCGATGTCCAGTATGCCTTGTCTGTCAGGGATTACCTGTCAGAAATCGGACGACAATTGCTGGCTGGTACAGGCAGGCATCTCCAAGGTTGGTTGCAAAAAATTGACGTTGTACCGGAGTCGAGTTATCATCCGTGAAACGGCGTGCCTTAGGGGGATACAGGTCTTTGGCGTGACTGATCGGCTCCGATTTTGAGTGGAAGACTCCGCACCATTGTTCAAGGGTTCATTGTCTCCGAGGCGGCCTCTGCAGTAAGACGGTTAATGGACGAAGTTGTTGAGACCAGGGATTGCTCCCTGGGAGCACTTCTGGCATCGGTGACAGATGAAGCACCGGTAGGTGCACAGGATGCTGTGCTCAGCAAAAGGAAGACAATGCACTACCGTATCCTGGCGGAGAGTGATACGGACTTTGTGTGGTTAATGGACATGGATTTCAATGTCAGCAGCACAACTGCTTCCGCTAAGCGTCTTCTTGGATATGAGTGCCAGGAGATGAGAGACAAAGCTTCGGCTTGGTGGACACAGAGGGTCTTAACACCGGAGGCCTTCGAGATGTGCAAAGCGGTGTTCCTGGAGATACAGAAGTTTGCCAACAGCCGTCCGCACAAGATGTCACCGTCCTGGACGCTGGAAATGGAACTCCTCTGCAAAGACGGCGGCACTTTTCTTGCGGAGACCACCATAAATCTGCTGTACGATCAGGAAGGAAACCCGTGTGCCATGGTGTGCATGTCGAGAGACATGACCCGACCGAAGCGGGAGCAGGAACTCTTCCGCACTTTGGCCGACAATTCTCCCATCGGTGTGTACATAGTTCAGAATGGCAGGCTCTGCTTTGTCAACCACCACCTCCAGGAAAACATGAAATACAGTCAAGCGGAACTGATAGGCGCGGACTCTCTGAGCTTTGTTTTCCCGGAGGACAGAGACCGGGTGAGGGCGATGGCCAAAGCGATGTTGAGAGGAGAACGGTCTGAGCCATATGAATTCCGGTTCATATGCAAAAATGGCGAGACAAGATGGGTGATGGAGTTGGTCTCGTCCATCCAATACAATGGCGGCAGGGCCGTCCTGGGCGTCTTCATGGATGTCACGGAGCGCAAGAGGTCTGAGGAGGAATTAAGGAGGTCCGAGTCACAACTGCGTCTTCTCACTCAGAGGATGCTGGAGATCCAGGAAAGAGAGCGTTCGCGTTTTGCCAGAGACCTTCATGATCAACTGGGCCAGGATCTGGTCTTTCTCAAGTTGCAGGCGGAGTCTCTGGCCAAGAACCTGGCTGACATGCCGGGCCTCAGAGAAAGAGCGACGGACATAGCTGTGGTGGCGGGTCGCCTGAAGGCGACCTCCAGCCGGATTGCCGCCAGCATCGGCCCGGGGATATTGGAGGGGTTGGGGCTGGTGAGGGCTGTTGAGTGGTGTGCCGAAGACTTTGAGCGCCGCACCGGCATTTCCTGCCCGGTAGACACGCCTGTTGCCGACATCAATGTGTGCCGGACGACGGCTACGGCGGCCTACCGTATCCTTCAGGAAGCGCTGACCAATGTCTGGAGGCATGCAGGTGCTTCACAAGTAGAGGTGAAGCTGGAGAGGGTTGAGAATTGTGTGGAGCTCACGGTGGCTGACAACGGAATTGGCGTCAATCCTGGGTTGTTATCCGGGAAGTCTACCCTGGGCTTTCTGGGTATGTACGAGAGGGCCAGACTGGCCGGTGGGGAGCTGAGCGTATCCAGCGCACCCGGGAGGGGTACGCGTATTGTTGTACGTCTGCCGTTGGGGACCTCGCAGGGATATCCTGATGCGGGGGAATTGGGAGTGAACCATGATAAATGTACTCATTGCAGACGATCACAGCCTGGTGAGGCAGGGCCTCAAGCGCATACTTGAGGAAGCGTCTGATATATGTGTTGTAGCTGAAGCCTCAGATGGGTCAGAGGCCGTCAAGGAGTATGAACGCGTTCATCCTGATGTGGCCGTGGTTGATATCGCCATGCCGCACAAAGATGGGTTGGACGCCATCAAGCAAATCGTATCGATTGACCCGGATGCTCGAATCCTGGTGCTCACCATGTATCCTGAGGAGCAATTTGCTGCCCGGACGCTCAGAACCGGGGCTTTGGGATATATAACCAAGGGTAGCTCTACAGAGGAGCTGCACCGGGCCGTTCGCACGGTGAGATACGGGCGCAGGTATCTCTCCGAACAGGGCGAGAATGCGGTAAATCTGCAGCTTCTGGCCAACCGATCCGAGAAGACGCCGGTGGGTTCCCTGTCAAACCGGGAGTTGCAGGTGCTCTGTCTCATAGCCCGGGGCTACAAGTCCAGCAAGATATCAGCCGAACTCGGTTTGAGCACCAAGACCATAGAGACGTACCGGTCTCGCCTCATGCAGAAGCTCTGTCTGCAGAGTGACGCCGACATCTGCCGTTTTGCCTACGATAACAAGCTTATCGAGGGCGTTGCATCCGCATCAGTCTCCGGTAGTTCGTGACATCGGCTTACATGCTTCGAACTGTCGGGCAATCCCAGACAGACAAGCTTCATCCTCGAAGCTGCCACCCCCTATCCCACTTTGCTTGTTCAAGAGCGAAGAGGAAATGGTGGTCTGGGATGGCCTGATTAGGTAAAATCGCAGCGCCTTCGCGGGAATGCACCGATGGGAGGACAAAGAGCGGAGTTGAAGGACCTCGTGGGCCTAGATCTTGCCTCTGAGGAGTTCCCGGATGCAGATTCTGCCGTAGTCCCAGAACTGGTGGCGCGCGCTCTTGAAGTCCATGGTGTGGATCAGGCTGCCGAGGACCTTGAATGGCAGCATAAATGGGATCAATCCTCTGGAGTACTCCAGCATCCAGGCGTGGCCACGCATTCGGTAGCCTTTGTCGAATCCTTGCCTGAGATAGGCCATGTCGCCGGGCTTGTAAACCGCACGCTCAAACTGCCCGCGGCTGTAGCACCACATCTCGCCGTCCAGCATGATGTCATATACCTGGGACCAGCAGTAGCGCCCGGAGTACCCCTCTGAGCCGATGGGGCTGCCGAACAGGATCAGGTATTCTGTCAGTGATGCATACATGATGGTGAGCATTCCCATCGAACCGCCGGCTATATTGAAGATCCACCTTTGCTTGCGGCGGATACGGTTGGGGTATCGCTTGTCAATCTCATCTATTACGGCTTCGAATTTTTCCTCAAGAGGCAGGTCAAGGTTCCTTCTGCATATGTCCTGCAAGACGTCGGGGTCAAATATATAGGCCACACATTCCTCCGCGGTCAGCTCCCGATTCTATTTGCATGTGTAACGGGATGGGCATCCATTGTGCTTGTTTCACCGAAAACGATGATATTGGCTTACATTCTCGCTGTCAAGAAATTCCACCACTGCAAACTTTTGTTGACAAGGGTTGTTGTCCGTCCTTAGAATGTCTCATGGAGCAGGCGCTCCGGAACTCGGAGGCGGCCGGGCTTTTGGCACTGGGTATCTGAGACCCGTGGGACCCTCCCACGGGTCTATTGTATTGAGGGAATGAGCTGTCTGGTCGGAGGACGAACAGGGCTGACATGGAAAGCATGAAGAACTCACAAGGTGAGAGCGGTGAGCACGAGAAGAAGACGGTAGCCTTGTCTTCGGTACTGGCTGCCGTGCTGCTTACAACCATGAAGCTGGTCGTGGGATTGCTGACCGGTAGTCTGGGCATCCTGGCTGAGGCTGCCCACAGCGGTCTCGATCTCGTAGCTGCCGTGGTTACATATCTGGCGGTTCGGTTCTCCGGCCGCCCGCCCGACAGTGAGCATCATTATGGCCACGGGAAGATCGAGAATCTCTCAGCGCTGGTCGAGACCCTGCTTCTGCTGATGACCTGTGCCTGGATCGTCTACGAGGCAGTCGATCGCTTGCTGTTCGCGCCGGTGGAGGTCAATGTCACCTACTGGAGCTTCATTGTGATGGGGATCTCCATCGTTGTAGATATTACCCGCTCCCGAGCTCTGATGCGCACTGCTAAGAAGCATGGCAGTCAGGCCCTTGAAGCGGATGCCCTGCATTTCTCCACTGACGTGTGGTCTTCGTGTGTTGTCATTGTCGGGCTGGCTGGGGTCTTATTGGGTAACTACCTTCAGGAATCCGCACCAGCTTTGGCACAATGGTTTCGCCGCGCCGATGCCATCGCGGCTCTGGGCGTCTCAGCCATAGTAGTCTATGTCAGTCTCAGACTCGGACAGCGCACAATTGCTGTGCTTTTGGACAGGGCGCCAAAAGGTATCAGTGGAGCCGTGACTCAGGAGATCACCAAACTTCCGGGCGTTTCTGATGTCAAACAAGTGAGGGTTCGCCAGAGCGGGCCGGCTACTTTTGTGGATATCATCTTGACGGTCCAGGCTGGTACCAGCGTAGAGAGGGGGCACTCCATCGCTGCCGAAGTTGAGAATATGGTGCATCGATTAGTTCCCAAGTCAGACGTTATGATACATGTGGAGCCTTCCGCTGCCGAGAGCGGGCTGGCGGGCACAATACGCGGCATTGCCACCGCACATGGGGTTGAAGTGCATGGCCTCATTCTACGCGATGTCAATGGACGTCAGACACTTGAGATGCATGCCGAGGTGCCGGACAACCTGAGCATCAGTCATGCCCATGATCGTGTCAGTGCCATGGAGGAATCCATTATCCGTGAAGTGCCTGGCATCCAGGAAGTATTGGTTCACATAGAACCAAACGAGGGGAAGAGCATATGCAGGCCGGCGGAAGAATCGATCTCGCCGGCTATTCAGAAGACGCTAGATCAGTTGCAGGAGGAATTCCCTGGTCTGCGCGACTGCCATAGTGTGAGCATCACCCGCGACAACGAGGGGCGGTTGGTTCTTTCTTTCCACTGTTCTGTCTCCACTGACCTCGATATTGGAGAGGCGCATGATTTGACCGAGCGTATCGAGGCCTTCCTCCACCAGCAGTTTCCCAACCTGATGCAGATACTGATCCATGTGGAGCCTCAGGAGCCGGAGGACGGAGCCAAATGATCCACGTAGTTTCCGGAGGCCAAGGTTAGCAGCCATGCATCGCGGCGATAGATCTGATGTCCTTAAGCGGTCTCAACTCTTCTCGGGCTTGAGTGAAAGCGATCTGGATGCTTTGTCCAGGTTGACGGTGAGCGAGGAGTTCAGGCCGGGAGAGTACGTGTTCTGGGACGGGGACGCTCCCACCCACTTCTTCGTCGTCTCTTCCGGGAGAGTCAAAGTCCTGAAGCATTCTTCGTCAGGGAAGGAATTTGTGGTCGCCTTCTTCGGTCCCGGCGAGGTTTTTGGTGAGGTGGCTGTATTCGAAGACAGACCATACCCCGCTTCGGCCCAGGCGGTGTCACACACAAAGGTGTTAGGGATCGGCAGGGACCAGTTTCTGGCTTTTCTGGCAGAACATCCGGACGTGTCTCTGTTGATCATCAACATGCTGGGTGGGCGGCTGAGAGATGCGCAGAATCGGCTGAATGCTCTGGCTGGAGATCGGGCGGAGCAGCGAGTTGCCAAGACCCTGCTGATGCTTTCGTCGAAGCTGGGACAGAGTCTTCCCTTCACCCGCCAAGAGATAGCCGACATGTCTGGAACTACGATCGAGACCACGATCAGGGTGATGAGTAGAATGAAAAGAGCAGGGATGATTCGTTCTCATCGCGGTCGCACCGATATCCTGGATAGTGCCGGACTGAGGCTACTGAGCGAAGGCCCTTCGCCGCTCTGAGGCGACTTCTGTTGGCCGGGTGTCTTGTTCCTCTCGCGTACCCCTGCATCTCTCGCTGGCAATACAGCATGCTGCGCTCCTGCTTGCCCTTCTATGACCCAGGTCATGTTGAGATTGCCGATCGACGTTTACCATATGGGTGAGTTTCAAGCGGGTATGGTTGATTTCACAGGGGGAGGTGCGCCGATGTTTAACAGGTGCCCTGGCCGGGAGAGGTCTGTGAGAATAGAGCTTCGTACGTGTCCAAAGTGCGGTGCTGAAGTAGAGATCTTCTCCAATGAAGTGAAGGTGAAGTGCCATCAGTGCGGAGAGTCGGTATACGGCGAAAGACTGCCTTCCTGCATTGACTGGTGTGCCTCCGCGCGGGAATGCCTTGGCGAGGAGAGGTGGCGGCAGTTCAAGGAGTCGAGCGACATCGGTTGAGCGCTGGAGGGGTAGTGGTAACGCGGCGGCGGATTTCACGTGAGGAGGTCGATTAATGGGCGGGAGAACCAGGGTGTTGAGAAGGGTTGTCAAGATCGATGAGGAGAAATGCAGCGGATGTGGGGTCTGCATCCCCGCATGTGCTGAGGGCGCGCTGCAGATTATCGATGGCAAGGCGAAGCTGGTGGGCGACAAGTACTGCGATGGTCTGGGGGCGTGCCTTGGGGAATGCCCTGAAGGAGCTATAGCCATGGAAGAACGAGTGGCTGATGAGTTTGATGAGGAGGCGGTGGCCCGGCATGTTGAGAAGCATTCACAAGAGTCTCTTCCTTGTGGCTGTCCCTCAGCGAGCGTGACCACGTTTGAGAAAAGAGAGGCCGAAGCACAATCAACGGAAACGGTTCGCAGAATTCGATGCTTGGTCATTGGCCGGTGCAACTCGCATTGGTGCCGCCGGCGGCGCCTTTCCTGACGGAGGCTGACGTATTGCTGGTTGCAGACTGTGTACCTTTCACCTACGCCGGCTTTCACAGCGATTTCCTGAAGGACCATGCGCTCCTGGTTGCCTGTCCAAAGCTTGATGACTTTGAGGCTCACCTGGGGAAGCTGACTGAGATTCTGCGCAGGTCCAGATTGAACAGCCTCGCAGTTTTACGGATGGAGGTGCCCTGCTGCTCCGGCCTGACACACATGGCGAGGGAGGCAATCAGGCTCAGCGGAAGGAGGACTCCGTTGAGTGAAGTAGTGATCGGTATGAAAGGGGAACGGCTTCGCTGAAACCAGACAGGCCCAGCGGATAAGCTGGGCCTGCGATTGATAGACTACCCCGATATCGGCAGATTTGTTTTAAACTTTAAGCAACCTCCGGTTCGATCATTCCGTACTTTCCGTCTTTGCGGCGATACAGGACGCTGAACGAGTTCGTGTCGGCATTCAGGAAAATGAAGAAATCATGCCCAAGCAGCTCCATTTGCTCTGAAGCTTCCTCGATCGTCATCGGCTTTACTGGAAAACGCTTGGCTTTGACAATGAGGTCGGAGGTTTCCTTCTCCTCTTTTTCTTCTGCCCCGACAGGAGGTTCAAACTCTCTCCTGTGCCTGGCGACTCTCCTCCTGAGGTAGTATTTCCCTTTGAAACGCACTATTTGTTTGCGGATTACATCGTCAGCAACGTCTATGGCGGCGTAGACGTCGGCTTGCTTTTCCTCGGCTCTGATCAGGACGCCGTTGCTCTTGACCGTTACCTGAACGACATACCTGTTGTTAGGTGACTTTGTCTTCTCTTTGGAGATCTCGACCTTGGTTTCGGCGATAGAAGGGAGCAGGTGATCCAATTTGCCCAGCTTCTTGGAAACGTAGGTTTCCACAGCATTGGAAAGCTGCAGCTTCTTGCCCCTGATCTTTAACTCCATAGTCATATTACCCCCTTTCGTTCCTTGGTGAAGAATAGCTACAACCCTGACTGAAATGCCGCTCCAGTGCATTTCTGGCTGGCACTATTTGTTACATGACGTAAGCCCCACGCCTCGTGGCAGGCGCTTTAGGTGGCTGTGCCCCCACTATAAGGTGAGTCAGTGTGTCTGTCAACCTCTCTGTGTGGTAGTTCTGAGATTATGACATCCCTCAATGGTTCAGTGAAAATGTCACCTTATGAGAAAGGGGACAGTGTCGTTGAATCAGAGGGAACAGCAGCGATTGATGGTGTTGAATCGCGTAGAGCGAGGTGAGATCACTGGGTTGGATGCGGCGGTGTTGATGGGGCGAGGTTTGAGACAGGTCCGCAGACTCCTGGCAGCGTACAGAAGGGAGGGTGGTGCTGCTTTGGCCCATGGCAATCGGGGTCGCCGTCCTGTCCATACACTGTCAGAGGAGATCAGGAGGCAAGTGGTAGAGTTGGCTCGCGGCTGTTATGAGGGCTTCAATCATCACCATTTGACCGAGCTTCTGGCTGAGCGGGAAGGGCTGGAGTTGAGCCGGTCTTCCGTGTGGCGCATTCTGACCGCCGCTGGGTTGAAGAGCTCCCGGCATCGCCGACCAGCCAAACACCGCTGCCGTCGAGAGCGCTACCCACAACAAGGGATGCTGCTGCAAATCGACGGCGGTCAACGCGACTGTTTGGAGGGGAGAGGACCATACCATCGATGCGGAGACACTCCGGTCAATCGCAGAATATCTGTGTGGCGTAGCCGTCGAAGTACCCTATGCCGGTCCTGGCAAATGAGGCGTTCATTATGTTATGTCTGTGCCCTTCTGAGCCAAGCCATCCTTCTACGAATGCACTGGCACTGCTGTACCCTACGGCAACATTCTCACCCACATGGGACGCGGCCAGCTCACCCATGATTTCTTTCGCCCGCGTCTGAAACCCATCATGGCTCAGCAGACGCGCCGCGTTCATGTCCTTACTGTGCTGCAGCGCCAGGGCGTCCATCATGCTGTTGCGTGCCAGAGGCTTGAGACCTTCATCGGCCCGGGCGGCGTTTATCAAGTCCAGGATCTCCTGCTCTATCGTCAGGCCGGGGCTATCCTGGTCCTGATCGTGACTCTGATTCTCATTCTTGTCCTGCTGGAAGTCTCCCTGGCCACTGTCTTTCGAGCATCCAGTGATCGACAAAACCAGAGCCAGACAGGCAAAAAGGGCGACCAGCCCACGAAGGAGCTTCATTGCCCGCTCAGCTCTGCAGGTACCTCTCACTTCGCAGTCTTCCTGTTCATGATATTGACGTAGAGCACACCTGTGCTGCGGGGCGGCAAAATTTCCGGCTCTTTCTTCTCTAACCGGATCGCACCGGCACTGCAGGTCACAACACAGTTGCCGCAGCCGATGCACCGATCGAGATTCACGGCGGCTACGCCGTCCACGACGGCAATCGCTTCCAACTGACAACGGTCAATGCAAGCTTCACAGCCGGTGCAGCAACTGGAATCCACGGAGGCATGGTGATTGCTGGCATACAGCTCCGCCGGGCGGGGAAATTTCTTCAGTGTCGTCAGCATCCCACAGCAATCGCCGCAGCAGCAGCAGATGTAATGCGGCTGCTGAATGTTCTCCGGCTGAAGGACCAGTCCGGCCTCCTCAGCTTTCGAGAGAACATCGAGCGCCTCCTGCCTGGTGACCCGGCGAGCCAGGCCGAGATTGAGATGCTGCTGAGCTACCGGACCGAACAGGAGGCACGTCTCCCGGAGGGTCGTACATTTGCACACCCCTCCGATAACGTCTTTGCCCTGCCGGCAAACACAGTTGGCCACTGCGATGTCCCCTTTGACGCCTTCAATGATTTGCCTCACGTCGTCATAGGTGCTGACATATCTCTCATTAGGAACGCTCTTGCGCACAGGGATGGTGCGAAGCTGAGGTATCGCGGTCCGGTGCAACTCCCGGGAAAATGCCCCTTCAAGATACTCTTTCATGTCCAGGGCAAATTCCTTTGTCAGACGATTCACCTGAAGCTCGAACATGCCCACTATCAGCATGGCGTTGCCGTAGTATTTCTCGCCTTTTTCGTTTCTGGTCAGAACGGTCCCCTTATGGACCATCCTGTCCAGCAACTCCTCCAGTTGCCGCACAGACCTGCCGGTCTTCTCTATCGCACGCGTGTGAATGACACTCAGTGGCTCCGTGGTCAGCGAGAGACAGGTCGCCACTGCCGCCTCCTCCGGAGTGAACAGGTGCTTCAATATGCGTATTTCCACGCCCGTATCCGTTGGAGGATATCCAACGGGCAGTTTGTCCAAGTGCCTTTGTAATTCTCTGTAGATACCTTCATCTGACATTCTCTGGTTTTCCCCTATTCCCCGATTTCTGATGCGGGCATTCCAGCTCGCCAATATCCTGACCTGGTCCGGACCTGATCACCTATCACACGACTTAATCTTTTTGTGAGATTATAGCCTAATCACGACCTCTTGGACACAACCCTCGCGGAGCATAATCCGTCTTCCGCATCAGCAGAGTCGTCCACGACTTGACAGAGTGAACACCCTGTGCTATTAACCAAAGGCAAGTCACGTGATGTTTTTGTCATATTGGAGATGCTCCATAGTATGATGGCCTTTCCTTCGTCAAGGTCACGTCATCCCATCACTGCACTCATGCGCTGATGCGCTACAAGCATAGTTGAATCAACAGACTAGAAGGGGGGAGTAATGGAGCACGCGCTAGCTGAGCGAACGTATAAGGCTCTCTTTGACAGCTTGCTTGACGGGGTGCAGGTCATTGACATTGCCACCGGACGGATACTGCAAGCTAACAAGGCCGCCGCCACCCTGTTCGGCTTCGACTCTCCCGAAAATATGATCGAGGTGGACCTGCTGGACTACTTCCCCTCGCCGGAAGACAGGGCTCGACTCAGAGAGGTGACACTCGAGGCCGTTGAAAAGGATCTGCACTCCATCCTGGAACTGCGGGCCCGTCGGAGAGACGGCCGGGAAATCTGGGTTGCCCTTATGGGTGCGAAGGTAGACTTTGATGGAAAGCCGGCCAAGCTTATTTCTCTCAGGGATATTACCACCCAGAAGCAGGCAGAGCATGAAGTCCGCAACCTGCAAGAAAAACAGCTGAGTCTGTTGAACAGCTCGAGTGATCTCATACTCATAGTCAAGGACTGGAAGATTGCCTTTGTCAATAGCAGGTTTGAGGAGGTAATGGGAGTTTCAGGTAAAACACTGCTCGGGCTGCCCATTTTGGACATGACACATCCCAATGATCGCAAGGACGTGGCGGAAAGATATCAAAAGATACTTGATGGTGAATGGCCGCAATCTCCTCGGAGAGTGTATGAAGGTTTTGGCAGAGGGCAAAGACCAAGGTGGGGAGAAATTCAGGAGATCCCGTTTGCATGGGAAGGTCAGCCCGCTGTTCTGATAGTGATACAGGATGTCACTGAACGTAAAGAGGCCGAAGAGGCGCTCAAGTCCAGCGAGGAACGCTTCAAGTTACTGCTGGGTAACGCCAGGGAGACGGTCCTGATCATCCAGGACTGGAAGGTTGCTCATGCCAATCACGCATTCGAAGAAGTGATGGGGGGTTCCAAGAAAGACCTCATAGGCATGCCTATCATGGATATCGTAGCCCCAAGGGACCGGCAGGCCGCACGTGAGCGACACAGCAAAATACTCAGCGGTGAGTGGCCCTCCTGCTCCATGACCTTCAGGGGCATCGACAAGAACAGGAAGACCAGGTGGGGAGAGAGTCGAGAGATTCCCATGATATGGGACGGCAAACCGGCCGTCTTGTGCCTCATACAGGATGTTACCGAGCAAAGAGAAGCTGAAGAGGCACTCAAGTCCACCGAAGAACGTTTCCGAGCCCTCATAGAGAATGCCACTGATGCCATAGCCATTCTGGATGCCGATGGTTTACTGTTATACGCAAGCCCATCCACGGAGAGAATCCTTGGATATGTGCCTGAAGAGGTGATCGGCAGTAGGCTGCTTGGCCTTGTACATCCCGACGATAGCCAGCGAATTGCCTCCGTATTTGAATCGGCCAAGGAGCATCCCGGCGAAACCGTCGCCTGCCATTCACACTGTAGACACAAGGACGGCACCTATCGCGCCATTGAGGGAACAGTACGGAACCTTCTGCAGAATACGAAGATAAATGGTATTGTGGTCAACTACCGCGACATCACCGAGCGGAAGCAGGCAGAGCAGGCACTGAAGGACAGCGAGGAACGCTTCCGCACCCTCTTAGAGAATGCTGCTGAAGCAATCGTGATAGTAGGCACTAATGGAAAGCTGACCTACAGAAGTCCCTCGGCGGCAATCATTGGTGGATTTGAATCTGCAGACTTCATGGGGCAGGACTTTGCCGGCTTTCTACACCCGGACGATCTGCACAAGGCCGCAAGTCTCCTCGAGTATTTGATGGCCCACCCTTCTGAAACTGTTAGCTGCGAAGTCCGCTGCAAGGACAAGACCGGTTCCTGGCACGTGATCGAGGCCACAGGGCGCAATCTTGTCAGTGACCCCAGGATAAACGGCCTTGTGGTCAATTACCGCGACATCACCGACCGCAAGAAGGCCGAGGAAGCCACACGCGAGAGTGAGGAACGGTTCCGCAATCTGGTGAAAGTCACCAGCGACTGGGTTTGGGAATCGGATTCCAAAGGCGTCTACACCTACGCCAGCCCGAGAGTGCGCGAGGTATTGGGTTACGAGGTTCACGAAATAGTCGGCAGGAGTATCTTCGATTTCATGCCTGCAAGAGAAGGCAGCCGCTTTGCCCGTACCTTCGGGTTCCACGCCAACAGGGGAGAACCATTCGCCTTCCTTGAAACCACAAGGCAACGCAAAGACGGCAAAGTCATCGTGATGGAAACGAGCGGTGTCCCGTTTTTCGGGGTGAATGGGGAACTCCTTGGATACCGCGGCATAGGCCGAGACATAAC
>CAYYWI010000019.1:26869-41569 GCA_964475375.1 uncultured Dehalococcoidia bacterium | reverse complement strand
CCCTGGAATCTGGAAGCAATGCGCTCCAGGTAGAGACACACACTAGCCAGTCACTCGGGTGGCTGGCCAGAGCGTCTGATTTTTTCGTCGATTACAGGCAAAAGCAAAGAATCTGACCGACAAGGAGTAAGCAAAAGCAATGGCACTTAGTACTGAACCCACTCAAGACTCTTCGAAGCATCCGCTATCCCAACCCCTCGAGGGCTATATTGTTCTGGAGTGGGGGGCCTGGCAGGCCGGCCCGGCTGCCAGTGCCTTGCTTGGCGACCTCGGTGCCGATGTCATTAAGATAGAGAACCGCGACAGCGGCGATCCATCGCGCGGGCTGGAACCGGCTTTTGACATGCGATACAAGTCCGCCCGGACCTGTTATTACGAGGCAGTAAACCGCAATAAGAGGGGCATTTCCATCGACCTTAACAAACAGAAGGGCAAGGATATTATCTACGCGTTGGTGGAGAAGTCGGATGTATTCCTCACCAACTTCCGACCGCATGTGGTCGAGAGATATCAGATGGGATATGAAACCCTTTCCCAACGCAACCCGAGGCTGGTCTACGCTATGGTGAGCGGATTCGGGCTGAAGGGTCCCGATGCCGACCGCCGATCCTACGATGCCATAGGACAGGCACGATCAGCGCTGATGCATCAATGTGATCCTGATCAGCCACGCTACATTATCGGGAGCATAGGCGACTCCGTGCCGGCCACTATGTGCGCCTGCGGAGTCGTCAGCGCACTCCTGGCCCGGGAGCGGACCGGCATCGGACAGAGGGTGGACGTATCTCAGCTATCTAGCCTGATGTACATGCAAATGTGCAACCTGGCCCTGAGACTCATCGGCGGATACCCCATAATCCCCAGATCCAGGAGAAATCCCATGAATCCGATGGTGAATTCCTATAAATGCAGCGATGGCAAGTGGGTGTATGGCTGCAACATGGAATCGGACAAATACTGGCCGGGCTTCTGCAAGGCCATGGGCATCAAGGAACTGGAGCATGACCCCAGATTCAACAGCCCCACCAAGAGAGCTGGAAACGAGGAACTGGTCAACATCCTGGATCGTGTCTTCGCCACCAAAACCCGAGGGGAATGGCTGGAGATACTGCGGAGTCACGATCAGGTCTTTGATAACGTAAACACCTATGATGACCTGCCTGAAGACCCGCAGGTTAAAGCCAACAATTACCTTCCTGAGTTCAACCACCCCGTACACGGCAAATCTCTCTATCCCCCTCTGCCTATCGAGCTCAGCAAAACACCAGCTTCGATAAGGCTGCCGGCACCCGAGTTCGGCCAGCACACTGAGGAAGTGCTGATTGAGCTCCTGGGCTACACGTGGGACGATATTGGTGCACTCAAAGAGGAAGAGGTGATCTGAGGCAAAATGTTCAAATCCATAAGTCTGATCAAGCGCAAGCCGGGCATGTCCCGTGAGGAGTTCAAGAAGTACTACGAGGAGGTGCATGCCCCTGCGGCCCTGAAGCGCTTCCCTATTCGAAAATACGTACGGAACTACGTTGTCGTTCCACCCGGAGCGCCGGAGCCGGACTTCGACTGCATCACTGAGTTTTGGTACGATAACAAAGAGGATGCAATGCGTGCGGCCAAGGTCTGGAAATTGCAGGGTGGTCTGGGAGACGAAGCCAGTTTCATGGATGTCGCCAAAGTCGCCTCTTTCCAGGTCGAGGAGGGCATATCCAACTCAACAGCTTCTTGCGACTGACCGGCAGTGGGCCATTTCTGGCTCAACCTGCCGAAGATATTCAGCATGATTGGAGGAACATAGTGAAACTGGAAGGCAGGGTGGCGATAGTCACCGGTGGAGGCTCCGGCATCGGAAGGGCAACAGCGCTGGCTTTCGCCGCGGAAGGTGCCAAGATCGTTGTAGCGGACATCATGGTCGATGGCGGCGAGGAGACCGTCAAGATGATCCGTGATGCCAAGGGCGAAGCAGTCTTCGTCAAGGTCGATGTCAGCCAGGCCGATCAGGTGAAGGCCATGGTGGACAGGACGATCGAGGTCTTCGGACGGCTGGACTGCGCCGCCAATAACGCCGGAATCAGTCCGGCGCCGATCTCCATCAGCAAGTGCACGGAGGAAGCCTGGGACAAGGTGATGGACGTCAACCTGAAGGGCGTTTTCCTATGCATGAAGTTCGAGGTGCCCAGGATGCTCAAGGGCGGCGGCGGCAGCATCGTCAACACCGCCTCCATGGTCGGGCTTGTGGGAGACGGCGGACACCCGGCCTATGCTGCCAGCAAACATGGCGTCGTTGGCCTGACCAAGACAGTGGCCATCATGTACGGCAAGACGGGCATCCGTGTGAATGCGGTGTGCCCCGGCGTCATACGCACGCCCATGAGTGAGAGATCGTTTGCCGAGCATCCCGAGCTGAGGGCTGCCTCAATCGGCATGGCGCCTATGGATCGCTTCGCCGAGCCCGAAGAGGTTGCCCAGGCTATAGTCTGGCTGTGCACGAAAGATGCATCCTTCATTACCGGGCATGCCCTGCCGGTCGATGGAGGCTACGTAGTCCGCTAGAGGCTGACGCACGAAACTGATTCTCCATAAACAGAAGGGGCAGGTCTTGGTACCTGCCCCTTCTGTTTTGTTCTTATCGTCCGGCGTCTACAGGTTATAAGTCCCAGTCAGGGTCTCATTACCCTTGTCGTCGGATACAGTGGTCTGAACTGTGATGATCCACTCCTGCGTTCCTGCCTGATACTGTGACCAGACATCGGCTGCCAGTTTCTGGGCCGTCGCGGACGGCTTGCCAGCCAGTACCGCCCAGGTGATTATGTCCATTTGCTTGATAGGCGCAGCCACCTTCAGCAGGACCTCGGACTCCCCTGGAATCCAGACCTTGTCCGAAGTGACCACTTTCGCCGTGTCAACCTTGTCGCCCGCAGCCGTAACCGCTGTCGAGACGACCTGCCAGTTGAACTCGGCTGTATCCAGGCTGATAGCGTACTTGTTGGGGTTCTCTATCTTGAAGAGGAACTCTGCAACACTCAGCCGGATCAGGGTCCCCATGCCTTTCAGTGCAATCAGGGCTTCCTTCGCCAGCCAGCGGTAGAAAGCTGTCTTGACAGGCAAACCGGCTTCCACGTCCTTCTTCCAGTTCGTCACCGAAGTCTCGGTTCCCGTCCCGCTTCTCAGCGTCATGGCCAGGGTGGTCTGATCCATCGCACAGGCATCGGTCATTTCCGCCTGCACCAATCCCCACATCCCATTGACCGCATTGGTGCCATATCCTTGCTCAGCCGCACCCAGCCCGGCCCATACCGCTGCATTAACGGCCATCTGTTCGCAGGGGTTCAGAGTGGCATACGTCTTCCCGGGATACATCGCAGTCACATTGTCGGCGACCTGTGTGGGATAGAACGTGGCCGTCGTGCCGTTGCGGAATGACTCGAATGCCAGCCATTTGTAGAAGGCCACTTCCATGTTCATCCCGCCAGCTACTTCAGCATCGAATCCAGTCTGAGCACTGGCACTGACTGCCGCCAGCGCACCATCCAATGCAGCCTGGCTCGTCAGCATGCCAGCCACCGCGCCATTCACAGCCGCCTGCCCTGCATCATCCAGCGACGCCCAGACATAGGCATCCACAGTGGGCTTCTGCACGCAGTCAAGTTCCGAATAGGCCTTGCCAAACTGGGTATTGGAAATGTTATCTCTTACGGTTGCATTCATCCCGGAGGCAACACCGTTTCTGAACGAGTTCTTAGTCATTGCCCGCCAGAAAGAGTACTCGGGGTTGATCGTGCCGTGTCCCTTTGCGAATACGATCCCCTCGACAGTCTTCCTTTCAATGAAGGTCAACTGGGCGTAGGTCTTACCGCCATAGTTGGCGGCAGCATATGCATTCAGATCGGTCATCCAGACCTCGGCATCCGCCTTCCAGGCGTTGGCTGCATCGGCCGATACTTTGTAGTAGAGTATGCCGTAGGCGGTGTTCTGCTCCAGCGGTTTCGCCGCACCGATTTCTTCGTCATACAGCTTGAAGAACCCGCTGATGGCGTTCGTCACTATGTCCTGCTCCGCCTGGGACAGCTTGGTCGCCAGGATCGTACCATCAACGGCCTGCTGGTCACCGGAGGCCAGCATGGCGTACTTCGTGGTAACGCCATCGCCCTTCCAGTAAGGAGCCGGGAACAACTGGTTCGCCACTGTTTCCTTGTTAGCGTTCCACAGAGTCGGATAGATGGCTTTGAATATGCCGAATTTGAAGCCTGCTTCGCCTCCGGCAGCAGCATTGTTGATGGTGGCATCATCAAAATCTACCGTCGAGCCCTTCTGGAACGAATACAACTCTATGGTCGGCATCTCCAGCTTGGCCCGTTTTTCACCGCAGCCGGTCGACAGCACGGCCCCTGCCACTATGGCCAGCACCAGTGTGAACACAATCGCAGCTTTGAACACCTTAGTCATAAGCCCTCCTTCCATGCTCAAATATGGTGTGCCAAAATAGCTCGAAGAGCAGCCTTCATAACATGCGACCACCCCCCTTTGCGTTCTGGCTGAAGAATAGCTTTGCTCGAGAATTTTGTATGTCAGACTGCACCTGAATCACTTGTCCGGAATTGCCTGACAACAGCGCTCTTGCGAGAGGGCATTCAGTCAGTCTTGAGGATGCACAAAAGTTGTGCAGCAATATGAAGGTTGGAGATTATGGGATACCAGCTTCGGCGGCAAGGAAACCGATTCTGAGGTCAGAGGTCTGTGCTAGTCTTCCACCAGGGCATTGTCATACGCAAACCGGCAGATGTCTGCGTTGTTCCTCAAGCCGAGCTTCCGCAGCAGACGGGAACGGTAGGTCTCCACGGTCTTGGCCCCCACACACAGCTCATCCGCGATTTCTATGATCCTGCGGCCACGCGCTATCATGCACAGGACCTGCAACTCCCTGTCAGACAGGTTCTCAATCAGGCTGGCGCCCGGCCCGCCGGACAGGAGCCGCGTAGTAAGTGCGTCGATTCCTTCTTCAGAGAGGAAGCGCTTGTGGGCTGCCACACTGCGAACCGCATTGTGAAGCTCCGCGGTTGAGGTGCCCTTTGTAATGTAGCCCAAGGCCCCCGCCTTCAAGGCGCGAACAGCGTACTGCCTCTCCGGATACATCGTAAGTATGAGTACAGGCACTTGGGGATCGGTCGCCAGAATGCACTTAGTGGTCTCCAAGCCATCCATGTTGGGCATGGAGATGTCAAGGATAACAACGTCAGGGCGCAGCGCCTTGTACTGCTCAACCGCCTCTTGTCCATCAGATGCCTCACCGACCACCCTGATATCAGGGCTTCGTTCAAGAATGCCCTTAATCCCGGTTCGAACCAGGCTGTGGTCATCGGCCAGAAGTACTCTAATCACTGTTCTCTCCACGTCAAGCGTCTTTGATCCGACAGATTACGGCTTCACCAAGGCAGAATCCCGGCTGTTTGCCGCCTCAATCAGTTCTACTGCTCCATCCACGGATATGCAAGGTTGAGGCTGGCTGATGCTCAGGATCGATTCTGATTCTACCACTTCCAAGCTCCCGACAGCCGCCATAGATCAGGCTCCTGCATCAGCCGCCATCCGTCAGCGGCAGACGGGCCACCACCCGCGTGCCTCTTGGACGGCGTGTAGATACCCTGAGGCTCCCCCCCACCAGACGCGCTCTCTCCCTCATTCCAATCAAGCCAAGTGAAGCGCGCTCCGACAAAGAGCGGCTGTCAAAGCCGGTGCCATTATCCGATATCCGCATCACGAGGGTCTTGTCTTTCATCTCGACGGCTATGTCGACCTCCGAAGCCTTGGCGTGTTTGAATACATTGGTCAGAGCTTCCTGAAGAATGCGATAGGCGGCCGTCGCCACATTCTTCGGCACCTCAACCTCGTTGGCGGGAACATCTACAAAACACGCTATTGAAGTATGCTGCTCAAACTCCCCGGCGTACCATTGTATAGCCCTGACCAATCCAAGACCATCCAGTATATCCGGCCTTATGCTCAAGGCGATGCGGTGTGAAGTAGCCTTCACACGATCTATCAGACCTCCCAACTCCAATGCCGAATCGTAGGCTACGGATGCAGGTCCCACCTGCTCTGCAAGAGACTGAGCCTTGATCTTGAGGAAAACCAGTTCCTGACCAAGCTGATCGTGCAGATCACGGGCTATACGCGCCCGCTCTTCCTCCTGAATCTGAAGCATTCGCTGGGACAGAAGCCTCAGTTCCGATTCCGACCTCTTCAGCGCCTCCTCATTCCTCTTGCGTTCCGTAATATCCATGAATATGCCCAGAACCGCCGGCCTTCCCTCATATTCGATGCGGGCCACTCTCTCAATAACCCACCTGGTGTGCCCTTTTCTGCCGACATAGCGGAACTCGTACGGCTCGGTACGCTGGCTGTTCAGCATGGCAGAAGCCTGCTGTACTACTCTGGCTCTCTCTCTTGGGGCCATACGCCGCAATGGTTTGTCACCTATCAGCTCATCAGCAGTGCACATTGTCTCCATCAGAAAATGACGGTTGAGGAAACAGAATCTCCCATCCTGAATAATATAGATGCTCACCGGTGAGTTATCAGCCAGGGTGCGAAAAAGCTGCTCTGCACGTTTGCGCTCTGTGATGTCACGCACAGCTCCGATGATGCCGACAGGCTTGCCGTCCCCGTCCTGAAGAAGACTCCATGTCGTTTCAGTCCAAGCCCTGGAACCGTCCTTGCGAACCAACTCAAGTTCCATTGGCTTGGCGGCCTCCCCTTGTCCCACCCTCTGGAGGGCAATCCGTTCATTGACAGTCTTGCGGGCAAATTCAAGCCCGGCTTTGGTCAGGACTCTGGTTGGATTAGCCAGTATATCTTCAACACTATAGCCCGTCTGGCGCACGACGGATGGGCTGAAGTAGATGTGCCGTCCCTCCAGGTCCATGACCCAAATAACATCCGTAGCATTCTCAGCCAGCAGCCTGTAAAGCTGATCCTGACTTTTTATGACTTTGCTGAGCTTGCCCGTCGCTTTACTCTGCCCGTCCTGCGGCTTCGGATCGATCCAGGCTCTCGGTGTCTTGGTGTTTTTTCGTTGACCCTGAGGCATCTGCTGCTCTTCCACTTCATCCTCCGTGTTTGCCGACCTGTAACCTGTCCTAAACTATCTCATACCCCAACCACATTCGATTGTCAAAGCAATCGCTCATGCCGGTGGGGGACATCCATCCATGAAGGATAGAGGGGGCTTCGCCCGGCAGTGAAGTGCGCAGGGGCTTGATTTATCAAGCCTGCGCTGCAGATGCCCCAGAGCCCGACCAGCCAGCGTCAGATAATTCCTTACATATGATTCAGGCCCTTCCTGACATACATTGCACAGGCAATCATCTAATATTCCCTCAGATTGACTCCAAAGGCTCCGAACCTGATAGACTTGGGGGCGAGAAGTCCTTTTTGGCTTGGCCTCAGGGTTGACTGAGATGAATGTTATTGTCGTTATCATAGACAGCCTGCGCCCCGATCATCTCGGATGCTACGGCAATAGAGCGGTCCGGACCCCGAGTCTGGACCTGTTTGCCAGGGAAAGCACCATCTTCGATAGAGCCTGCCCGGAAACATTGCCCACCCTGCAGGTCCGCCGGGGTCTTTTCACCGGCATGCGCCTCTATCCGTTCAATCAGCAGCCTTTCTCCTCAGAGAGAGCCGCCATTCCCACCAACGCCGGGTACATTGGGGTGCCCAAAATAAGCATGCCAGGGTGGGTTCCCATTCCATGGGACATCTACACGCTCTCGGAGATCCTGCAGGGTGTCGAACTCGCCGGCATTTCCCAGCACCATGCCAGCCATCATGCCAGATATCGCACCGCCCTCTTCAGTGACACGTCACCCTACTTCTCTTCTCCCTGGATGAACTACCACCGCGGTTTTGCCCATTTCGACTGGGTGCGCGGGCAGCTTATGGATGCCTTCGGGGTTCCCTCCATGGCCGACCGGATCGATCTGAGCCGCTACGTGCCTCAATGGTTTCAGAATGACTGGTATGCGCTGGCCTTGCCACAGTACCTGGCCAACACATCAAGATGGAAGGGTGAAGAGGACCACTTCGGGCCACAGACCTTCGCCAGAGCCATCAGGTGGCTGGAAGACAGCCATGATGCCGCAGAGCCCTTCTTTCTCGTCGTTGATTCATGGGACCCTCATGAACCCTGGGATCCGCCGCAGAAATACGTGGACCTGTACGATCCCGGGTACAAGGGGATCGAGATGATTCTGCCTTTCTACGGTCCCACCAGAATGATGTCTGATGCCGAACTTAACCACATGCGGGCGCTCTATGCCGCTGAGGTGACCATGGTGGACGCCTGGTTCGGCAAGTTTATGAACAAGGTGCGTGAGCTGGGCTTGCTGAAGAACACCCTGGTTATCGTGACCTCTGACCACGGCGTCCAGTTGGGTGAGCACGGCATCAGCGGCAAGTGCCCGGCAGGAATGTACCCTGAACTTGTCAACTGTGTGCTGATGATCCGCCACCCTGATGGAACAGGAGCAGGAAAGAGGAGCCACGTACAGGTCCAGCACCATGACATCGCCGCTACCATCCTCAGCCTCTTGAAGATCAAGCCCCCCTGCCAACTGGATGGCCGGGACCTGACTCCGGTAATCGAGGGGAAATGCTCCAAGGTGCGTGACTACGCCACTTGTGCCTATGCCATGAACGTCTGGTGTCGTGACGACGAGTATGTGCTCATTTGCCGCAACACAGGCGAGGAACCCCAGCTGTATGACCTCAAAAACGACCCGCGGCAAATGGAGAGCGTTGCCTGGGACAGGCCGAAGGTTGTCAAGCGCATGTACGACCTGATGCTGGAAGATGCCAAAGGCCCCATAAACCCTCACTATTCCATACCGAATCCGAAGGAGGTTCAGGGGGTTCGCTGGCTGGACTGGTCGCCTTTCAGACCATTCCAGATGCCCTGACTCTGTTCATCAGGGTCTGAGACTCTTATACTAGGCAAAGCCCCATGCCCTCACTGTCTTTTTGAAGGTTTAAGGAGGAAACGAAAAAGTGGACCTTGGATTGAAGGGCAAGACAGCTATTGTCACCGGAGGCGGATCAAACATCGGGCGAGCTATCGTCCTGGCTTTTGCGGCGGAAGGCTGCAACATCGTCAACGCCGAGATAGACGTAGAACAGGGACAGAAGGTCGTCGATCAGGCGAACAAGATCGGTGGAAAGACAATCCTGGTCAGAACGGATGCCACCGACTGGGAATCGGTTCAGGCGATGGTGAAGAAGGCCGTGGATACGTTCGGCCAGGTGGACATACTGGTCAACAATGCCGGGGGTACACCCCGCACCAAAGCTTTCGTGAATAAGACCAGGGATGAATGGGACACCGAGATAAGGCTGAATCTCTGGACTGTCCTTAACTGCACCAGGGCCGTGATCGACCACATGATAGAGCGCAAGTACGGCAAGATCGTCAACATCAGCTCCGGATCCGGCCAGAGCGGGAGCGCAGCCAACAACCTGGTAGTCTACGGCGGAGCCAAGGGCGGGGTCATCGCCATGGGGCGGGGCATGGCCTGGGAGTTCGGCCGGTACGGCATCAACGTCAATACGGTGGCACCGGGCACCATAGTCCCGGCGACCACGGACGATGTGGGCGAAGGCAGCATGTGGAAGCAGTGGAGCTACAAGGTATATACGCCCGAGGTGCTCGAAGGCATGAAGAAACTCTGGCCCGTACACCGTCTGGGCCGGCCCGAAGACATTGCCGATACCGTGCTCTTCCTGGCATCCGACCGGGCTTCTTTCTTGACAGGGCAGACCATCAGCGTCAGCGGTGGAGCTTTCATGTGGTGACAATCAGAATAAAGACTTGACGGCGTGCGGCCGTAGCGCCGGCAGTAGGGCAAAGCTCCTCTGCGTTACTCTCCACAGGGTGGTTGAATGGAAGCGTTGAGGCAGAAGGGAGAGTGAATCATGAACCCACCACCTGCTTTTCATGTCATGGTGAAGCCCTGCGGCGCTTCATGCAATCTGAGCTGCCAATATTGCTTCTACCGCGCCGCCGAGGCGCTGTATCCGGCCAAGCCCCTGCGCATGCCGGCGGAAATCCTGGAGTCCTTCACCAGGCAGTACATCGAGTCCCAGCAAGTCCCAGAGATCACCTTCTCCTGGCAGGGTGGAGAGCCTACGCTGATGGGGCTGGAGTTCTTCAAGACCGCCCTCGATTATCAGCAGAAGTACCGGCAGGCCGGAACGGTGATCAGAAACACTATTCAAACAAACGGTGTGCTTCTGGATGATGCCTGGTGTGCTTTCCTGCACGATCACGAATTCCTCGTCGGCATAAGCCTCGACGGTCCCCGCGCGCTTCATGACACATACCGCCTGGACAGGAAAGGCCGGCCCACTTTCGCAACAGTCATCAAAGGGCTGGAGCTGCTGCGCCGCCACAGGGTCGAGTTCAACGTCCTGTCGTGCGTGCATGCAGCTAATGCCGGGCAGCCGCTGGAGGTTTACCGGTTCCTGCGCGACAAGGCCGGGACGCAATTCATCCAGTTCATCCCCGTTGTTGAAAGGGAACGGCGTTCAGAACTACCACAAGGTCAAAGACCGGTTACAGACCGGTCGGTGCCTCAAGGCCAGTATGGCAAGTTTCTGAACGCCATCTTCGACGAATGGGTTCGCCGCGACGTCGGACGGGTCTACGTCCAGGCATTCGATGCAGCCCTGGCGGCATGGTATGGGACCCCTCCGAGCTTGTGCGTATCTGCGCCCACCTGCGGCAGCGCTGTAGTCCTGGAACACAACGGAGATGTCTATTCCTGCGACCACTTTGTGGATCGTTCGTTTCTCTTGGGCAATATCAGAGACCGGCACATCGTTGAGCTCGTCGGTTCCGAGAGGCAGCGCCGGTTCGGCCAGGCAAAACACGACAGCCTGCCGCAAGAGTGCCGGCAGTGCAATGTGCTCTTCGCCTGTTACGGCGGCTGCCTCAAAGATCGTCAGTCCGATTCGGCGCTGAACTATCTCTGTTCCGACTATAAGGCCTTCTTCAACCACGTCCGCAGGCCCATGGAGATCATGTCCCGGCTGCTGCGGCAAGGCCGGGCACCGGCAGAGATAATGACCTTGTATTGTTGAACAGGGGCTTCGCCTCTCTGCACGCCCCGATGGGCGACGCGGGCGCGATTACAGATCCAATCCTGCCGCGATCTTCTCCAGGTGCAGGCCGGTGTTTCCACCTGTGAATTCGGCTTCCCTGACCCGGCGGAAATAGAAACCTAGATCGCAGTCCTCGGTGAAGCCGATAGCCCCGTGAGCCATCATGCCTTCAATACAAATCGTTTGAAAGGCCTCTGCCGCTTTGGCCTTGGCGGCGGAGATGTGCAATTGGGAAGGTTTCCCGGTGCTGATCTCCCACGCCGCCAGGTAGAGCAGGTATTGGATGGCATCGACATCGATCACCATGTCAGCCAGCTTCACCTGAACAGCCTGGAAAGAGCCGATCGGGCGATCAAACTGTATCCTGTCCTTGGCATAGGCGCTGGTCATGTCCAGTACTGCCTGGCAGGCTCCGGATATCTCAGCGCACTTCAGCACAGCCGCCCGCTGCAGGATGAAATCAACGATCTCCCATCCTTTCCCCACATGGCCCAGGATGTAGCCCTTCGGCACGCCGACTTTGTCGAAAGTGACGCGGAACTGCCTGTCGCCGGCCATCGTCGGCATCCGTTCGATCTTGATCCCCGGATCTTTGGTTTCCACGATGAAAAGGGTGATGCCTCCTGCACCGCTCGATTTTCCGGTCCTGGCGGCAACCAGCATGTAGTTGGCAACATGAGCATCGGCGACAAAGATTTTCGATCCGCTTAGAACGTAGCCGTCGCCCGTGGCAGCCGCCGGCATGTTGATCTCCGCGGGGCTGTAGGTGGCGGATTCTTCAATGAGGGCCAGAGTCCAAACCTCTTCACCCCTGGCGATCGGCGGCAAGAACCGGGACTTCTGCTCCGCTGTCCCAAACTCAAGCAGGGGCAGAGAGCAGTGAGCCACAGTGGAAAAGAACGGCCCCGGGACGATGTTTCTGCCCATCTCCTCAAAAAGTATGACCAGGTCCAGGAACCCGGCTTCAGTCCCTTCGTACTCCGCGGGCAGAACCAGACCCTGCCATCCCAGTTCCGCCATGTCCTGCCAGACTTTGGGATCATAGCCTTTCTCCTCCTGGAATACTGCCCTGATCCTGGTCTTGGGATACTCCCTGGTCAGAAAATCCCTGGCGGTGGTTCGAAGCATGACCTGTTGTTCAGAGAAACCAAAGTCCATTGTCTTCTCCTTAGCTCCTAGTATGACTTGGGCAGTCCCAGCTTGAACTGGGCGATGACGCTCTTCTCGACCTCGGAAGTGCCTGCTGCAATGTGATTACCCGGAAAGCCCAGATACCAGCCCTGTATCTTGCCATTGAGCCTGGCCAGTTTTGAGGCATACGGGTCTATCTGCGAATAGGCTCCCAATATCTCCGCACCGGCCAGTCCAATCCGTTTCGTCAGCATATCCGCCATCAGCTTGTTCCGGGATGCCTCATATATGGGTATCCCGCCCTGGCTCATCAGCCAGGTTATCTGGAAGGCGAAAAGCCTGAGAGTCTCCAGGTCCGCGGCAACGTTAGCCAGTTGGTTGCGGACGCCGGCATTCTGGGACAGTGGTTTGCCCTCATGTTTCGTATTCTTAACATACTCGACCAGTGCTTCCACCGCTCTCTTGCAGGTTCCGTACATGCTCGGGGCGAAACTGCGTCTTTCGTAGACCAGCGCCTGCATCAGGTGATACCAGCCTTTGTTCTCCATGCCGACCAGATTGGCTGCCGGGACTTCGACATTGTCAAAGAATACCTCGTTGAAATGGTGCCGGCCGTAAAAGTTGAGTATCGGTCTGACAGTGATGCCGGGATTCTTCATATCCACGATAATAAGCGAGAGGCCGTGGTGCTTCTTCTCGGTCATGGGAGTAGTCCTGGCCAGCAGCCAGCACCACCGGGCGTGATGCGCCTCACTCGTCCACACCTTCTGACCGTTGATGATGTACTTATCGCCGGTTTTGACCGCCCGCGTCTGAAGGTTGGCAAGATCGGAGCCGGCGTTGGGCTCGCTGTAGCCGGTGCACCACACCCCGTCTTTTTCCCCCGCCGCGATCGGAGGCAGATATTTCTTCTTCTGCTCCTCGGTGCCGATAGACATGATAACGGGGCCCACCCACTGTATGCCACTGATCCCCATCCAGGCTCCCGGAATATTCTGGTAAGCTATTTCCATCTCGTACGCAGTCTGTTCAAAATAGCTGGCCCCTCCTCCCCCATATTCCTTCGGCCAGCTCATAGTCAGCCACCCTCTCTGCGCCAGCTTCCTGGACATGGACATCTCGAATTCAAAGTCCGGGCATCCCTGATCAATCAACAGATACAGTTCTCGATCACCCCTGGGCATCTCTTTCTCAGCGAAGGCAGCGATCTCAGCCTGCAGTTTTGTTGATGCTTCATCGAGCGTGAAATCCATTTCCCCTCCTCAGAAGCCTATTCTGAAAAATGTTCGCTTTTGTGCGTAGAATATCGCCATCAGGATGGCCTGCCCCATCACAGCACCTGCAATAATAGTAGTATGTTAACATGACTACGTCTGTAGGACAAACCATATACTTTTGTAAGCGAATCCCGGCAACTGCAATCAATATGAAGCCGCTCTTGCACGGATCAGTAGTCACTTTGATTATGAGCAGGCATCCGGTCCCCGAGGCAATTTGTTTTTGATCGAATTTGGTGGTGGCCTGGAGGCCAGGCCACCACCAGGTCAAAGTGAGCCGGTCTGCCAGCTCGATCAGGCTGGGGGTGGAGAAGCCTTATGCTGGCTGGCTAGACCGGGCAGGCCGAACCTCACAGCGCTGGTGTCACCCGGCCGATCCCGGCCCGACCACGCCAGCGCTTACTCACTGCCGATTCCGGCTAGGTTGTTGCATATCCTGACGGTGCGAACCAGTCGCTGACTGCATAGAAGTCATCTTTGGCCGCATCGTACTTGATTATCCGGCAATACGGCATGAAGGTATGATGCCCGCCTCGACCGGATAACGTGATGGCCGGCATGCCCTCGATTTCCAGGTTCAGATTGAGCAGTGCATCGTTAAGGGCAGCCCCATCCACGTTCTCCGGGCCGACCTTATCTGCTGCATCGCGCACTGCTTGAGCCAGTATCTGACCGAAGAGCCAACCTGACAGCCACGTTGTCCCCTTCTTCAGTGTCGTTGCCTCAGAAGGACGGTGCTTCACAATCATCTCATTCAAGGAATCAGTATATGATGTGCCATCGGTGTACAGAGGGTAGTAATGCGCCAGTTGCAGGCCATCGAGATCAGCCTTGGACACCAGACTGGTAATCATAGGCCAAATGCCCAGGACTGCCATGGTAGCACCCACGATCTTTCCCTTATATCCTCTGGCGATAGCTTCCTTCAAAAAGGTGCCCGATGATGTGCCAACCGTGCTCATGAATACGACATCAGCACCCCAGTCTTTGATACTCCCCACCTCGCTGGCCCAGGCGGTCTGGCTGCCCGAGCCACCCACAAACTTCAGTCCCACTTTCCCAGGGTTCCGAGCCACAACCCATTCCAAACCCCTTTGATATTCTGCCTTGCCGCCGTATTCCGGATTGCCGACATGCACTACCT
>CAYYWI010000019.1:0-26859 GCA_964475375.1 uncultured Dehalococcoidia bacterium | reverse complement strand
CCTTCAAGGCCCTGCTTTGGTCCTGGGCGGGCCACCACTGGTTGACCAAATAGTCCATGACAGCCCGGCCTTCCATCTCGTAGGTGGTCATGTAGCCATATACCCAGTCGGCATCCATCATCACCGGCCAAGTGGCGAAGTTGTACTGTGGGATTTTGTCAGCCGCCTGATTGGCCTGTGTCATATTTGGCGTCTCGGGCTGATAGCCCAGCAGCAGGTCCATGCCCTGTCCCTTGAGCCACTCATAGCCTACCGGGAATCTGGCATATTCCAGCCTGGTGTCATAAGTGATGATCTTGATCTTAATCCCTTCTATGGGATCATTAGCTTCCATTTCAGCCAGGTAGTCATTGATCCCTTTCATCACTTCCTGGAAGGCCTGAGCACTCGAACCTGTCTGGTCTGCCAGCCATCCCCAAGTGACCGTGTTGGTCTCTCCTCCCCCCTTACCACACCCACACAGCACCGAAGTGGCTACCAGAACCACCACCAACCCTACCAGTGCAACTACTCTGCCTAGTCCCTTCATTCCAACTCTCCCCCTTTCAGCCTGCTTTGACAGGCGTTCTGACCAAGTCTCAGAATCCAGTCCAGAGCCCCATCGGTCGACTGCATTCGAGGCCAGCATCAGGCTAGACAATCAGGGGACTCCTGTATGTCAGCAAGTCCCTGAATTCTCTGTCAGGGTTTATCTGACGGTTGATTCAGGCGAATACGGACATACCTTAGTCGGCGGATAGCACTATGATTGCTGTCGGGCGGTTACGCCGTTCCCCGCATAAAAGTCTGTCCATTCTTTAAGACAGACTGGACTAAGGAGGTAACCAGATGGCTGGAGCACTTGAGGGTATCAGGGTTCTGGACTGTACAGTGTGGCAGCAGGGTCCGATCGGCGCTATGCTTCTAGGGGACATGGGAGCCGATGTCATCAAGATTGAGGAGCGCGTTGGTGGTGACCCGTCAAGAGGTATGATGAGGGTCGCCGGAGCCATAGCCACCACGCAGTACGGACAGCGGAATGTCTACTTCGAGATGGGCAACCGCAACAAGAGAAGCCTTACACTTAATCTGACAAAGGATAAGGGCAGGGAGATACTATACAAGCTGGCAGAAAAATCCGACGTCTTCATTCACAACTTCCGCACTGACACGGTTCCCAAACTGGGAGTGGACTATGCCAGCCTCTCCAAGCACAATCCGCGCCTGATATATGCCGCTTGCTCCGGCTGGGGATCAAAGGGGCCCGACAAGGATATACCTGCCTTTGACTTTGCCGCAATGGCCCGCTGCGGCTTCCTCGATCTGGTCTCGGAGCCTGGCAGGCAGCCGTGGTTCCCCCAGGCCGGCATTGCTGACCAGATGGGAGCCATCACCACTACCATGGGCATCCTGGCCGCCATCGTAGCGAGAGAGAAAACCGGCGTCGGCCAGGAGGTAGAGACCTCGATTCTGGGCGGCATAAGTTACCTGATTCATATGACTTTGGGCTTCTATACCATGATGGGCGTCAAACCGACGTGGGTCAGAAGAGAGAAAACCGGAAATCCGCTTTACAACTACTACCTCTGCGGTGACAACAGATGGATCGCGATGGTCATCATGACTCCGGACCCGCGCTGGCCGGCCTTTTGCCACGCCATGGGCCTGGAGAACCTGGCGAACGATCCGCGCTTCGACACCATGGAGCACCGGCAGTCCAACTGCATAGAGATAACAAGGATCCTTGACGAGCGCTTCGCCACCAAACCCAGCTATGAATGGGCCAGGCTATTCAGGGAACATGACCTGATCTTCGGTGTGGTCAACAAGATCGAAGAGTTCGGCGAGGACCCTCAACCGGCGGCCAACGATTACGTGACCGAGTATGAACACCCAATGTGGGGCAAGAGCCGGATGCCCGGTTTCCCCGTGGCCTTCAGCAAGACCCCCTGGGGCATAAACCGGCCGGCACCGGAGTTGGGCCAGCACACCGAGGAGATTCTGATCGACATCCTGGGTTATACATGGGAGGACATCGGGCAGCTCAAGGAACAAGGAGTGATCTGATGCCTCGGGAAACATCCGGAGCCGGTTGACACACCGCAACAGGTCGGCAATCGTATAGAAGGCAAACAAGCATACGTACAAGATCGATATGTCTGTCATCCGTAACTGCGATAGGGCAGGAAACCGGATATAGAATAGTTGAGTTCATCGGGCTACTGAGGCAACTCCGGTGAAGTTGAGGAGGCACGCATGGCGGAGCACTCAGAAATTCAGGCGGCCATTGAACGGTTTGAGGACCTGGAAGCCATCAAACGGCTCAAGTATAAATACCTTCGCTGCGTTGACAGCAAGCTGCTGAACGATCTGGCCGACTGTTTTACCGAGGACGCGACCACCAGCTATGAGGGAGGAAAGCACAGCTTTGCCGGCCGGACTGCAATAATGGCCTTCTTCAGTAGTAAAGGTTTTCGTCAGATCATCACCATGCATCACGTCCATCATCCTGAGATCGAGATAACGGGAGCCGGTTCAGCCAGAGCCACATGGGCACTGGAGGACTACGTGATTGAGGTGAAAGCAAACAGAACCCTCCGCGGAGGGGCCTTCTACCAGGACGAGTATGTCAAGGTGGATGGACAGTGGAAGATCAAGCACACCGGCTTCAAGCGGATCTTCTCGGAGAGGTGGAATCGCACGGAACTCAAGAGTCTGGAATTGGTCGAGAACATGCACGCCTCGCTCCAGCAGTAGCTGCGACCGCTGCTTGCAGGGAACTTGAAGAGGATCATCCGCTCAGGGAACCTCAAGTTCCTTGTTGTACTGTGTTTTGAAGAGTGAATCCGGCAATGTCATTGCTTTGAAAATAGACCATTTTCATCCTTCTTCGTGGTGCTGATGGCAATCAGCATGGCCGATTCCTGCGCACGCAGTGACCACTTCACACCACCCCTGAACAAACCCTCTGTATCCCCCTTTGGCAAAGGGGGAAAAGAGAAAATAAAGAGGGGCTTCGCCCCTCTTTACGCCCCGTCCCCCAGGCAGGCACCTGTACAGGCGGGCTGCACGTTCCGGCTCCGAGGGCCACGCTCTGCCGCGACCGCGGAACCCGGTGTATGGCAGGCAAAGTCTGGTGAGGCCAAGCCCCTGTCCCTGCCCTTCGTCTGTCATGACCACTTCACATCACCCCGGAACATACCCCCTGTGTCCCCTCTGGCAAAGGGGGAAAAGAGAAAATGAAGAGGGCTTCGCCCCTCTTCACGCCCCGTCGCCCGGCACGCACTGTGCAGGCGGGCTGCCTATTCCGGCCTCTGAAGGCCATGCAGCCTTCCCATCCATTTCCATTGTCAGGATTTCCCCGACATAGAATTCAGCGCTTGTCTGACAGACCTGACGTGAAGTCGGTGTTAGGTTATGTTAGTTGAGCCAAGGGGTATTTACACACTCAACTCTTTCGGATGAATGCTGTGTAGCGTTGCATAGCTTCAGACACCACCACTGAATAGTGAAGCTATATGGGGCGGGTTTCGATGATCGTCAAGCCCAGGGGGCTCTGCGAGCATACTGCGTAGCGAGGGGTTGTATGAATAGTGACAAGCAGCGTTCCAAAAATGCCGGTCCGGACATGAGTATCCCCAAAATGTTGCAGGCCGGCACTTCCGCATTCGGCAAGAAGGTCTGGATGAGAAAGAAGCAAGGTGGTCTTTGGCAGGAGTATTCCTGGCAAGACGGCTATGAGCAAGTTAAGCACTTCTCGCTTGGCTTGGTGAGCCTGGGATTTGGCCGGGGACAGTCATTATGCATCGTCGGCGACAGCGACCCTCAATGGTTCTGGGCTGAGATCGCCGCCCAGGCAGCCGGCGGAGCCGTGGTCGGCTTGAACCGTGACCGGCAGGCCGGCGAGCTGAGGTCGCTGATCAGGCAACTGGGAATCAAATTCGCAATATGCCAGGACCGGGAGCAGGTGGACAAGCTCATCGGGGTCAAAGATGACATACCGGCGCTGATCAAAGTCATCTACTGGAACACCAAAGGGATGGACCAGTATCATGATCAGAGGCTGATCAGTTTCAACGAAGTGCTGGAACTGGGGCGGCGCTATGATGCTTCCAATCCGGGGGCGTTTGAAGACAGGCTCGTTCAAAGCCGGACAACCGATACTGCTATCATCCAATTCAGCTCGGTCAACGGCTCTACGCCACAATCCACCACGTTGACACACAACCATCTCCTCTCCGCTAATAAGGCATTTTGTTCAGCCGAGCCTTTAGAATCCAGCGACAGATGGTTCTCCTGCAGCTCTCCTGAAGGTACAGTTGAACAAGCCGCCCTGGTCGGCAGTCTGGCCAGCGGCATGACTATTGAGTTTCCCGAGAACCGGGAGACTGCGCAGCAGGACTTGAGAGAAGTCGGCTCCACACTGGTGTGCCACCCATCATCTTCATGGGAAGGACTGGCTTCAACCGTGAAGGATCGGCTCAGCAAAACGACCTTTGTCAAGAGGTCCATATCCAGAGTGGCTGCAAAGGTAGGCTCCAGAACGGCTGAGGCACGAATGAACGGCACAAAGCCCGGCGTGTTTCTGAAGGCAGCCGGCGCCATCGCGGAATTCGTATTCTTCCGGCCATTGAAAGCCCGGATAGGGCTGGCCCACACAAGACGCGTATATGCCTTCGGCAGTGAGCTGACGCCCGGCACTCTTCAGGAACTGGTGAAAATGGGTCTGAATGTGAGGGAATTCGACGTTTGCGGGGAGACAGTGACGGCTCGGCATAGAAATGGCGGGAGCCAGGGCTGAATCTAGCAGGATATCTAATTGGCCGGGGTGGCTTGTAACGGATAAGGAGAGACCATGGATGACATCATAGTACAAGGGATATGTCTTGGAGGGGTATACGCTCTGCTGGCCCTCGGGTTCTCAATCGTCTTCCAGGCATCGACCGTAATGAACCTGGCCTACGGAGCCCAGATATCCATTCTCGCTTACACTGTCTGGTGGCTCACAGCTTCAGTCGGCCTGCCCGTATGGGTTGCAGCCATCATAGCCTTCATTATGGGCGCAATCATGGCTCCTCTCATAGAGAGAATCTTCATCAGACCCATACAGGGACGGCCCATGCTGTCAATATTGATTGCCACCCTGATGCTGGCTACGCTGATCAGGGCCATTACAATTCTCATATGGGGCGGGCAATCATACGGCTATCCTTTCACACCATCGGGATTCTATGAGTTCGGCCCGATCAAAGTCTTGCCCGCCTACTTGTTCGCCTTCGTAGGGGCAGTGTTAGTGTTTCTCATCCTCTTCGCGTTCTTCCGCTATACCAAGGTCGGACTGGGCATGAGGATCATAGCCAACAACCAGGTCGTGGCCCAGAGCCTGGGCATCAAGGTGAGGCAGTTGATTTCGATTTCCTGGGTAGCCAGCGGTCTGTTCGCAGCTCTGTGTGCCATTCTCATCGGAATGACCAGCATGGTAACCCCGACCCTGGACTTCCTGGTGCTCGGGAAGGCCTTGCCGGTGCTGCTCCTCGGAGGTCTGTTCTCGATACCCGGCACCCTGGTCGGAGGCTTGATTATCGGGGTGGCGGAGACCGTAGGAGGCCATTTCCTCGAGGGGTGGGAGTTGATGATCCCCTGGGCGGCCATGCTGATAATCCTCATCGTCAGACCCTGGGGATTGCTGGGTAAAGCGATGGTCAGGAGGATATGATACCGTGGAACTGCCTTTCGGCGTATACAACACTACTTTCAACCAGGACCTGGCTATCGTCAGGACCAAGACCCAATGGTTCTTCTTGATTCTGGTTGTAGCTCTCGCATTCTTCGTTCCCACGATCATGGCTTCAGACTGGCTGGCCTGGTACACCACTGTGGGCATCTTCCTGGTGGCGGCTCTGGGCCTGCATGTCATGATCGGCCTCAGCGGCCAATTCTCCATGTGCCATTCCGCCCTCATGGCGGTCGGTGCATACGCCGCCGCCATTCTGGCCCAAGCGCACGGACTCCCTGCTTGGCTCACCTTGCCCATAGCAGGTCTGACAGCAGGCATCTTCGGGATGATCTTTGCCATACCGGCTGTGAGGATAACGGGGTTCTACCTGGTCATGGTCACCATGGCAGCCCAGTTTGTCATCACCTGGGCTATAGAGCGAATAAGCTGGACCGGCGGAGCTCAGGGATTAAGTGTGAACAGCCTGGTCATATTCGGCGACAAAGTCGGCAAGGTCGGCTTCTGCTGGATAGTGCTGATCATAGTGGTGATCTCAGTCATACTCGTTAAGAACATCCAGAGAACTAATGCAGGCAGGCGACTCCTGGCCATGCGCGACAATGAGCTGGCCGCCGAGGTCATGGGTATCAACCTCTTCCGCACTAAGGTGCTGGCTTTCTTCATCGGAAGCTTCTTCGCCGGCATCTCGGGCTGGCTGTGGGCCTACTTCACCGGATACCTGCACCCCAATCAGTTCGACTTCATGCTCTCAATGAAGTTTCTGGGCATGCTGGTGGTTGGCGGGATGGGCAGCACCACGGGAGCCGTCCTGGGTGTTTTTGCGATTCAGATCGCAGACAAATCCACGGACTATATAAATCCTCTTCTGTCCAATATCCTGCCAGCCGATATCGCTTCCAACCTCGGCCCCTCTGCAGCTTTGATAATCTTTGCCGGAATCGTCATCCTCTTCATAATGCTGGAACCGAGGGGCATCTACGGCAGAATCGAGAGAATCAGGTTGTGGTTCAGCATGCACCCCTTTGCGTTCTAGCTTTAGTTAGCGACTGAGGATGATCGGGGTGTTCGAGTGCTCGGCTTGCCGTTGTGATCGATCCGCTGCCGTATGCGACGAAAGCCGGGACTGAAGGATTGCAGTGCGCTGCGAAATGACGGTTCAGTGGCGGGGCTCGATCAGTTGCAGGTGCGATGACGCTACATAAGCAAAGGACATCTTCCTGGTGTCCATGCCCATCACAGTCTCCATAGACGTAATCCCGGGAATAATGCCGACTTGCGTTCCCAGGAAGCGGGAAAGCGCAATCGGGTCCGGCCAGACCACCATTGCAATCACATCATAGCGACCTGCCACTTTGGCCACCCAATAGACACTTGGCAGAGTCCGAACCCTGTCCAGGACCGAATCGACGTCCTTCGGCGCGGCCTTCATGCCTATCATGGCAAAGGTCCGATAACCCATGGTGAACGGACTGACAAAGGCGACGACTCTGGTGATCTTCTTGTCAATAAGTCTCTCCACTCTGGAGCCTGCATTAGGACGGCTGATGTGAAGCCTCTTGGCCAGAGCGGCGACCGACCGGCGCGGATCCCGCTCGATCTCTTTCAGCAGCATCACATCAAGCTGGTCAACTCTCAGATCAGCATCCTCTTCAGTCAGATCGGTGCTGATCTCCGACTGGCCATCCTGAGGTCTCAAACGCTGCGGTTCGGGTGAGAAAGACATCTTTTGCCATCGCAGGGATGACAAGGGAGACAGGGACACCCACCAGTCAAGAACAATCGTTGTTTCGTTAGATATGATTCCAGGTATAGCCCCCAACTCCCTTGTAGAGAAGGTGGAGAGATCCGTCGGGTCAGTGAACATGGTCCAGATAACGATATCGCTTCGGCCGGTAGACGTAAGCACTAGAAGCACATTAGGAATAGCACAAAGCCGGTCAGCCACAGGATGCAGATAGCCGGGAGAGACCTGGATTCCAATAATAGCCAAGGTTCGATATCCCAGCGCCCGCGGGTTGGTGAAAGCCAGTATAGTGGCCATTTTCCGGTTCAGGAGTGCGTGAATCCTTCTGCCCGCGTGATGCCGGCTGATACCAAGCTTCTTGGCTATCTCAGATACTGGCCTTCTGCCATCGAGTTCCAGCTCCCTCAGTATGTCAAGATCCAGGCTCTCAATCGGGTTGGTGCTCATGTTATGACCACCAGAATTTCCTCCAGACCGCCGGCCTGCCACAGTGAACCCGTGTGTCCCCTTGACATATCCGCTTCAGAACCCATGGAAAATCTGTGTTCAGCATCGAGTCTCTCATCAAGTGTAGGTACTTCAATCACGGCATGTCAATGACATTGATTCTGCCCATATGCGCATCATGCAGGCATAGTCATTGCACCTAGTGTAACATAGCAGGCTACTCATTTTACAATCGGCGCAGGGCTGCAGCACCTTTTGTTTGACATCTTGTCATGTCGGTGATAACATGCTTCGCATAAGGGGCAGGTTACCGCGCAGCATGTGCTCAAACTCAGCCTCAACGAGTCGGTTAACACACCAAAGGCCATACCGACCGAAGCGGGAATGGAGAACAGTCTATTCCCCAATCGCACAGAGAATGCCCCCTGCATGCTAACGAGCAAGTTCAAGGAGTGTGATCATGCCTGAACAAGCAACAGCCAGCACCAAGGCTTCGCGCAAGTCACTGAAGACCGCTGCATCGGCGTGGCGTTTCATCCAGGAGGATTTCATGCAAGGCCATGCCCACAAGGCGGCTGGAAAACCCGTTGTCTGGTCATGCGCCCTGATTGAAAAGGAAATCTACTACTCCATGGGCGTTTACCCGTTCTACCCTGAACAGTACTCGGCCCTGGCTGCAGTCAGACGCAAGACACCCGAAGCCGAGAAGGATGCTGTGAGATTCGCTAAGATCGCCGAGCAGCACGGCTACTCTACCGATCTCTGCGGATACCACCGGGTGATCATGGGCTATGTCATCAACGGCGATTTAACCGACGGCCCTCTCGGCGGAATGCCTAAGCCGGACATGCTGATAACATCGTCGAGCGTTTGTGATCTCCGAATGAAGTGGTGGGAAGATCTGGCTCAGCGCCTCAACGTGCCTATGTTCACCCTGGACCGGCCCGAACGAATCATAAGCCAGCGCCTGCAGTCGCCCAAGCCTTACGAAATCGAGTACTACCGGTCGCAGTTGGAGGACTGCTTCTCATTCATATCGGACATGACAGGGGTCAAGTATGACCCGGAACGCCTGAACGACTGCCTTGATTTAGCCTACAAGACCAATGAAGTGCGATTGGAGATAATGGAACTTCGCAAAGCTGTCCCATCACCGATGGGCAGCGCTGACAGTTTCTCTACCGTCTATCCTGCGATGTATTGCTCCGGTACGGAGAAGGCCTACCGCTTCTATTCCGCCCTGCGGGATGAGGTGAAGGCCAGGCACGATGCCGGTCAGGGTCAGATCGAGAACGAGCGCTTTCGCCTTCTGTGGGCCGGCATTCCTACCTGGTTCAACACCGGCATCTTCAACTACTTCGAACCTCTGGGCGGAGTCTTCGCCTTCGAACCAATCTACAATCCTTACCCCTGGCCCGCTCGAAACCCCGGTGATCCGATCGGCGAGCTGGCGCTGCGCACTTTGCTGCCGGAGACGGAACTGGTGAGGGGATCGGCCGAGGGATTCCGCGAGATATGTCACGAATACAAGATCGATGGGCTGGTCTACAACAGTGTGTACACTTGCCGTCCGGTCTATCTGCCCCTTCTGGAAACGGTGAAGGTGGTCGAAGAGGAGCTGGGCCTGCCCGCGGTGGTAATAGACTGTGACCTTGTTGATGAGCGGTCCTATTCCGAGGGCCAGGTTAGAACGCGGCTCGACGCCCTGGCCGAGCGCATAGCCGCCCGAAAGGGAATTCGTTTGTAGATATGGCTCCGACTCTGCTGACGTGACGAAAGCGGTGAGCCGACTCAGCCTGAGTCAGTGAGAAGAGAGGATCGATAGTAATGAATGAAACTTTCCAGCGATATGCCCAGGATCATCACGAGGCAGTGAAGCAGTGGAAGAGTAAGACCGGCAAGAAGGTTTTCGGCTACTTCTGCTGCACGATTCCGGAAGAGATTATCTATGCGGCAGACGCGCTGCCGGTTCGAATCGTGGGGACTCCAGACCCCTTGGTACAGGCCCAACTGCACGTTCCACCTAACTCCTGCCCCTTCGCACGCAGTTGTCTTGATGCGGGAATGCGAGGGCTCTACGACTACCTGGATGGAGTAATCATTCCAACCACCTGCGATGCTGTTTCGGTCATGGATTACTTCTGGGATCAATATGTCCCCCACTCCCAGCAGCCTGATATGGTCAGAGGCCGGAATCTCAGACCTTTCGTATTTCACATCAACTACCCTGAGAAGACCAACACCCCTGCGGCGCTCCGTTTCTACCAGAATGTGGTCATGGAGTTTAAGCAGGACCTGGAACGCACGCTGAATCGTTTCATCACAAATGACGACCTGTCCAGGGCTATCTCTGTGTACAACGACCAGAGGCTGCAGATGAAACGGATGTATGACCTTCGAAAGCAAAATCCTCCGGCGCTTTCGGGTTATGAAGCCTGGCAGGTATCCTTTGCAGCCAGCGTGATGCCAAAGGATCAGCACACCGCGCTCCTTCGCCGGTATCTCGACGAGATCGAGAAGGAAAAACGAACCGCATCGAACGGGGTGAGGGTCTACCTGGTTTCCGGGCCACTTGATCCGGTGGATGCAGAGGTTATCAAAGTCATTGAGCAAGCCGGCGGCCAGGTGGTCACCGATGACAGTTGCTATGGAACCCGATCCTTCTTGTATCCCATCGACACAAAGCTGCCCTCCATGGAGGCCATCTGCCGCCGTTCACTGGCCGTGGCCTGTCCCCGGTCCACAACAGACGCACGAATTCCTGATCACCGGTGGGAACACATCAACGAGACGGCAAAGGGATACGGTCTACAGGGGGCAATCTTCTACAGCCTGAAGTACTGCGACGGGCGTTGGGCAGAGAATCCTCATCTTATGGACAGAGTGCGTCAAGAGTGGCGTGTGCCGGTCCTTCCTCTGGAAGGAGACCATACTCTGGCAGGTGTGGAGCAGATGCGCGAGCGCATCGAAGCTTTCATCGAAATGATCGCCGGGTAGTCCGAAATGTTGTCTGCAGGTATTGACATAGGCTCCCACAGCGCAAAGGCTGTGATATTCGACGGCCAATCGATTTTGGGCAGCCGCGCCCTCATATCCGAGGATGATGCGAACACCGCGGCCCGGAATGTCCTCCATCTGGCCCTGGCGGACCTGGGCATCAAAGAGGAGTCCATCCAGGGCATAACAGCGACCGGCTGGGGCCGGCGTCAGGTCTCGTTTGCAGGCAGGGCGAGTTCGGAACTCCTCTGCGCCTCCAGAGGCGCACGATGGCTGGTGCCCACGGCCGGCACCGTGGTAGACATCGGTGCCGAGGGTTGCCGTGCCATGAGGCTGAAATCCGATGGCACCGTAGAAGACTCCGCCGAGAACAGCAAGTGTGCCTCCGGGACCGGGGCCTTCATTGAGCTGGCTGCGGTATATCTGAAGGTACCGCTTGACCGCACCGGGCCGCTGGCGCTGGCTGCCGATGGAAGGGCTGAGATCAGCAGCATCTGCGCGGTCTTCGCCGAATCCGCCATCATCTCCCAGATCCACAGGGGCGAATCCGTGGAGCGGATCGCCGCCGGCGTGATATGGAGCGTAGCCACCCGGGTGACCGAGTTGATCCAGCGGATCAGAGTGAATGGAGATCTGGTTCTGGTCGGAGGCGGCGCTTTGAATCAGGGATTAGTCAAAGTCATCGGAGAAATGGTCGGGATTCGGCCCGTGGTACCTGACCGCCCGCAATTTGCCACAGCCCTGGGCGCGGCGATTCAGGCCCAACAAGTGCAAAAGACCGGTTTGGCAGGGCAGCAAACCAGAAAGAGCGGCTAGCACCATGTACGTCGGCGGCATTGATATCGGCTCTTCCACGACCAAAGTAGTCGTGCTCAACAAGCAGAGCGTGTTGATGTCCCAGATCACAGAGACGATGCCGGACAGCAGCGAGACCGCCGAAGCAATCATGGCCGCAGCGCTCGCAGGCTGCCGGCTTGGGCTGAAGGACCTCTCATGTGTGGTGGCCACCGGCTATGGCCGCGTTAATGTTCCTTTCGCCAACCGGACCATAACCGAGATAGCCTGTCACGCCAAAGGCGTTCACTTCGTTTTCCCCGATGCCAGGACTGTGCTGGACATGGGGGGACAGGACTGTAAGGCGATCAGGGTCGATGCCAATGGCAATCACCTGTCGTTCGTTATGAACGACAAGTGCGCAGCAGGAACAGGCCGCTTTCTGGAGGTGACCGCTCGCACTCTGGGCGTGCCGCTGAGCGAACTCGGTCCTCTTTCACTGCAGGCCGATGCTCCCGTACAGATCAGCAGCGTATGCACCGTCTTCGCGCGGTCGGAAGTCGTCCGCTACCTCAGAAGCGGGGCCTCCAAGGCAAACATCGCCGCAGGCATCTGTGAAGCCACGGTTGCCCGGGTTATCACCCTGCTGAAGCGCGTTGGCATAGAACAGGATTTCGTCATCTCCGGAGGTATAGGAAAGAACACAGGTGTCGTCAAGCGCATTGAAGCCAGGCTGGGCATCCCGGCTCACATTCCTCCGGAACCACAGATTATAGGGGCGCTTGGCGCAGCACTTTTCGCTAAGGAATACATTACCAACTAGCGTGGTCAACGCTCATAGGGAACGCAATGGTCAATAGAGGTAGACCTCTTGGACAGTAAGGAAAAGGGAGTAGTAGCGGCAATGAAGAAACTAGGCAAAGCAATCGGACTTGTAGGCTTGGCGGTGGTGTTGCTGATCACTTCAGTCCTGTGCGGATGTGGAGGCAGTGAAAAAGAGACAAACACCATCGTATTCGGATGGCTGGCGGATCAGACAGGCTCCAGCGCCCAGGCGTTCAAGCAAGTGGTGGGAGGCATGAAGGACTACCTGGCTGAAATGGAGGCTAATGATCCCATAGAAGGCATTAAAATCAAGATCATCACCTATGACACCAGGCTGGAATATGCCAGATTTCCCACCGGGTATCAGTGGCTGAAGGGCCAGGGCATGGACCTGTTGCTGGGCTACCAGCCGGAGACGTCCAACATGACTCAGGCGGATCAGATAGCTGACAAGATTCCTCAGTACAACTTCGTCACTTGGCCATCGACGATGGATGCAGATTGGGTATATGGCTACATGAGCACCTATGAATACGAGGGCCAAGCCACCATGGACTACCTGGTCAACCAATGGTGGCCCACCCAGGGGAAAGCCAGGGCCTTGAAGGTGGTGCATCTTATCAATCCGGAATATTCCAGCTGGCCCGAGTACCGAAAGGGTATCGACTGGATAGTAGCTCACAATCCGGGCAAGGTCGAATTGAAGTCTGTGGGTGGCACTGTCAGTCAGTCAGCCTGGGCCAGCGAGATAGCGCAGATTAAAGACTGGGGTGCTGATGTTGTATTCATGACCACAGTCGGCACATCATCGGGCACGTTCCTGAAGGAGGTTATCGCCAGGGGATACCAGGGAAAGATAGTAGCCTCCACCCAGTCGGTCCTGGGCGTTTGGCCCCTGGTCACCAGTCTGGTGTCCAAGGCTGATCTCGATGGGTTGCAACTGGCGCACTACTATCCGTTGTGGTCCGATGGCACCAGCTACTCGGACCATGTGAACCAGATGCTTCTGAAACACCATCCATCGGATGCGGCGGAACTGAAGCAAGGAACCATGTGGATATCTGCCTGGCTGTTAACCCAGATACTGACCACCGCAGTACGCGACGCAGCAGATACGGTCGGCCCGGAGAATGTGGATGGCAATGCCATCAATGACGCGCTGCTCAATCTGAACCTGGAAATCGATGGAATGCCGGCAATCACAGTGTCCGGGCGAGGCGGCCATCATACCTTCATGCCGTATTGCCGGATAATCAAGTACGATGCGGCCAAAGATGACTTCTTCGCCGTCAGCGATTGGATACTGCCGCCCAGCTTCACAGGCTAACTGTAATTCAAAGCGATACGTACTGAGACTTACTGAAGAAGACAGGAAGGAGGAACCATGGAGCACTTCAAGATGTTCATCGGCGGCGAGTTCGTCGATGCCAAAGATGGGAAGACAATGCAGTGTATAGACCCCGGGACGGGGCAGCCTATCGCCACCGTGCCATGGGGCAAATCGGCTGATGCCGACGCGGCAGTCAAAGCAGCCAGACAGGCCTTCGACTCCGGCGTGTGGAGCGGCCTCTCCCTGGCAGAGCGGTCCGAGATCATCATGGAATGGGCGGACCTGCTGGAGATGGAGACCACCCGCATCACTCAATATGAGAGCCGGAACTGCGGTGCGCCCGCTTCCGGCGTAGGCGGCTCGCTGTGGGTGGCCGCCATGACCATCCGGAACCTGGCGTGGTACGCCACCAACAAGTTCCCCTGGCAGGAGGACCTTAAGCAGACGGGCTCGATATGGGCCTGGGGCACCAACACCGTCATCAGGGAGCCGGTGGGCGTCTGTGTGGGCATTGTCCCCTGGAACACGCCTGTCACGTCCGCTGTGTGGAAGATATCCCATGCCATCGCCATGGGCAACACCATCGTACTGAAGCCGGCTTCCGACACGCCGCTTTCCGCGCTGATCCTGGCCGAGGCGGTGGCCAAGAGCCGCATCCCCAAGGGTGTGATCAACGTTGTCACGGGCCCCGGCGGTGAACTGGGCGAGGCTCTCTGCAAACACCCTCTCGTTGACAAGATATCCTTCACCGGCAGCACCGAGGTCGGCAAGCGCATCATGAGCCTGGGCAGCGAGACCGTCAAGAAGGTAACCCTGGAGCTGGGCGGCAAATCGGCCAATATCATCCTGGAGGATGCCGACATCGATTCGGCCGTGGACGGCGCGCTCGTGGCCATCTTCTACAATACCGGCCAGATCTGCATATCCGGTTCCCGGCTGCTGCTGCACAGAAGCATTTATGACAAGTTCCTGGAGAAGCTGAAGAGGCGCGTGGCCGACATCAAGGTAGGCTATCAACTGATGCCCGACACCAAGGTCGGCCCCATGAACAATGCCAGGCAACTGGAAAAGGTAGAGAAGTACGTAGAGATCGGCAAGTCCGAGGGTGCCAGGCTGCTATGCGGCGGCAAGCGAGCCAAGGTACCGGGCTTCGATGGGGGCCTCTACTTTGAGCCGACCATTTTTGTCGATGTGGACAACAAGATGAGGATCGCCCAGGAGGAGATATTCGGCCCTGTTCTCTGTGTCATCCCGTTCAAGGACGATGATGAGGCAGTCAAGATCGCCAATGACACTCATTACGGCCTGGCTGGAGCCGTCTGGTCGCAGGACATCAGCCGCGCCCAGAAGCTGGCCCGAAGGATCAAGACGGGCACCCTGTGGATCAACGACTACAACATCCTCTCCGACTACGCTCCTTTCGGCGGCTACAAGCAGAGCGGTGTGGGCAAGGAGTTCGGCTATGAAGGATTGGCCGGCTTCACCCAGACAAAGCTGCTCTATACCTCTCCGGAGGGCGGCTCAGACCGGGCGACGTTTGGGTCGCTGTTCACCTATCCGCACAGCGACACCTTCTCCTACTGGGGTCCTACCAAGCTGAACTGCGGACCCGGCTCTCTGGCCAGCCTGGGCAAGGAGATATACCGTCTGGGCGGCAAACGGGCAGTGATCATAACCGATAAGGGACTGGTAGCTGCCGGTGTGGCGGATGCAGTGAAGAAAGCAGCGGGCGACTTCTGCGTAGGTGTCTTCGATGGAGTGGAACCCGACACCGGCCACGATATCGTCGACCGGGCTACTGAATTCTGCAGAGAGCTGAAAGCAGACTGTGTGGTAAGTCTGGGTGGCGGAAGCTCCATGGATACGGCCAAAGTGACTGCCGTCTGCATCACCAATGGCGGCAAGGCCATCGAAAATACGGCCATCATGCGGCTGGTCGGTCCACAGATCCCGCACATCGCCATCCCGACAACGCATGGAACCGGGAGCGAGGTCACCGCCGTAGCCGTCATCCTGAATAAGAAGCTGAAGAAGAAAGGCTTCTGTTCAGAGCTGTACATGATCCCGAATGTTGCCATTCTGGATGCCAAGCTGGCGGCAGGTTTACCCAAGGCCATGTCCGCCGGCACCGGAATGGATGCCATGACGCACGCCATCGAAGCGGCCTTGTCAGCCAAGCACACCCCTATAAGTGCTGCGTTTTCACTGGAGGCCATACGCCGCGTCAACAAGTACCTGCCTATGGTGATGGAGAACGGGAAAGACCTCAGCGCCAGGCACCAGATGCTGGTAGCTTCCACCATGGCCGGGTGGGCCCTGGCGGCATCTACCGTGGGCATCGCTCACGCCCTCGCCCATACTATAGGTGGACTGTATGGAGTCCATCACGGGACTGCCTGCGGCATCGCCCTGCCTCATGCCATGAGGTTCAACCGGGACTGCTGTCTGCCACAGATGGTGCTGGTAGCGGAAGCCCTGGGAGTGGACACCAAGAGGATGTCCGAGGTCGAGGCGGCTGATGCCGCCATCGACAGGGTGAATGCCTTGCTGAAGCAGGTCGGCAATCCGACGAAGTTCAGCCAGGTGAACGTTCCCATGGATATGGAGCAGATTCTGATGGGCACCCTGACCGACCTCTCCATGTACGGTAACCCCAGGCCTGTCACCGATCCGGCTCCAGTCGTCGAGATGATCAAGGCCTCCTTCTAGGATCAGCGAATAGAAACCGCGTGGTAACGAGTGGTCGGGTACCACTCGTTACCACCATATGTCCGACCCCAGTCTGGAGACCGGCATCTCCTGAAAACGAGCCACAACAAGAAAAACGGAAGGTGAAGCGATGACTGTTCCCAAGCTGACTTTGGACAATAAAGTGGCCATCGTTACCGGCGGCAGCAGAGGCATAGGCAGGGCCATTGCGCTGCAGTTTGCCGAGGCCGGGGCCGATGTGGTGGTGGTCAGCCGAACCCAGGCTGACCTGGACAGGGTGGCCGATGAGATCAGAGGGCTGGGGCGAAACGCTCTGGCTGTCCAGGCCAACATCGCCACTAAGGCCGACGTGGACAACATGGTGTCCAAAACAGTCGAGCATTTCGGCACCATCGACATCCTGGTCAACAACGCCGCAGTCAATGTGACGCGGCCTCTGCTCGATCTGAGAGAGGATGGTTGGAACAGGGTGATGGATGTCGGCCTCAAAGGCTACTTCCTTTGCACGCAGGCGGCAGCTCGGGTGATGGTGACCAGAAAGAGCGGCAATATCATCAACATTGTATCCGATGCCGCTGTTAAGGCGGCACCCGCGCTCGGCGTATACGGCATCGCCAAGGCCGGCGTGGTGATGATGACCAAGCTCTTCGCCGTTGACCTGGCCCATCACAACATCCGCGTCAACGCCATTGGACCCGGCATGGTCAAGACGGGATTCAGCCAGCCTATGTGGGTCAATCCGGACATGCGGACATTGATTGAGGCCAGCATACCCCTCAAGCGCATCGCGGAGCCGGAAGAGATCGCATCCGTGGCGCTGTTCCTGGCATCAGACGCTGCCGGCTACATCACCGGAGAGACGGTGTTCGCTGACGGCGGCACACTGGCGTAGGACCCGAGTTTGTCCGCCGATCGTCTGTTATAAATGGAAACAGGGGACGGCATCGGCAGAGGCATCGCCCGCCGCTTCGCCTCTGAAGGTGCGGCGGTAGTCATTGCAGAGATCAATGCCCACTCAGGCCGGCATAAGACAAAGTTCGTCGCCACAGACGTCACCACACCCCGGCCGGCGCTTGACCCCTTACTCCTAAGAATCACCTCGGCTATTACGTATCGACCACCATCTCCAGCTAAGTAGGTTTCCCAATGGCTTCAGTCTTCCTGGTCTGGAATACTGGCACTAGTCTTAAGTTGTTCCCTTTTGAGAAGGAGGAATCGACATGGCAAGCCAACTTTTCATTGGACTTCATGGCAGCGAAGACCCGACAAAGGCCACCCTCCCCTTTCTCATGGCCGGAGGTGCGTTGGATGCCGGGCAACAGGCGGGTATAGTCCTGATCGGTGATGCAGTGGTGCTCATGAACAACGCCGTTGCAGAGAGCGTACAGGGCGTCGGATTCCCCCCGCTGAAAGACTTGATGGCGAAGGTGTTTGTAGCCAAAGTCCCTATATATATATGAGGGCTTTGTGCCCGCGGTCGCGGGGTTGCTGAGAAGGACCTGACCGGCAAGAATGCGAAATTCGCCATGCCGTCAGATGGAGCGAAGCTGATCGCCCAGTACGACAAGGTTGCGAGCTTTTAGGTCTGGACTTGCCGGTCTGATCCGGAATCTGTCGAAACTCAAATTGACAGCCGATATGGTCCGAGTCACCAGTGGTGGGCGGACTGATATTACTTCTCGGAATGATCAACTTCACTATGTCAGGTTGCTGACTCTGCAGGCAACGAATCTGAAGCTGGACCGGGCCAACGCGGCTCCCTGGAGAGAGGCATGAAGATAACCTTCTTCGAATTGGAGCCCTGGGAGAAGAGGTTCGTCAGGAGACGGCTGCAGACGCACCAGCTAAAGCTCTATCCGCAGCCGCTGGAACCCGACAGCCTGGCCGAGATCAAGGATACCCAGGTCCTGTCTCCCTTCATCTACTCCACCATCAACCGCACAGTCCTGGAGGGGTTGCCTGACCTCAAAATGATCGCCACCAGGTCCACGGGTTTCGACCACATAGACGTGAACGAGTGCCGGAGGAGGGGAATCCTGGTGTGCAACGTCCCCTACTATGCGGAGAATACCGTGGCGGAACACACTTTCGCCCTGATTCTGTCCCTGTCCAGGAACCTTCATAAAGCCACGGTCAAGCGTCTTACCGGCGACTACTCGGTGCAGGGCTTGAGAGGCTTCGACCTGAAAGGCAAGGTCCTGGGCGTCGTCGGCACCGGGCGGATAGGCCTGCATGTCATCAGGATCGCCAGAGGCTTCGGGATGGATGTCCTGGCCTTCGATGTCCATCCGAGCAGCATTCTGGCGGAGGTGCTGGGTTTCTCCTACGTCCCGCTGGAGCAGCTTCTGAGCGAGTCAGACATAGTCAGTCTCCACGTCCCCTACAATGAGCACACCCATCATCTCATCAACAAGTCAAGACTCAAGCTCATGCGAAAAGGCTCTTATCTCATAAACACTGCCCGCGGTGCTATTGTGGACACCGAAGCTCTTATCGGGGCTCTTGACGGCGACCTGGCAGGAGCAGGACTGGATGTCCTCGAAGGAGAGGAATTCATAAAAGAGGAAACCGCCGTGCTTTATGAAAGCAACAAGCCCGAGATTCTCGCGGTAATCGGCAAGAATGACATCCTTCTGCGCAAACCCAATGTTGTCTACACGCCCCACATTGCCTTCAACAGCCAGGAGGCGGTGGAGAGAATCTTGGAGACCACACTCCGAAACATAGAGGCCTTCGCATCAGGCGAAGTGTCGAACGCGGTCTAAGGCTGGTTCAGCCGCCGCGTCTGCCCGGACCACTTGTTGTCCACACCGCGTAAAGTCACCAACCAGATCCCGATCATCCGGGTCTACACTGGTCCGCTTCGCTTGATCCACCCTGCGACGACACAGCAAATGATAGAGTGATAGTTTGGCTCGATCCCATTGACAGCCACTGTAAAATAAATTGGTATCACATTAATAACACAATAAGGCTATCGAGAGCTGCGGTGAGGGAACTGGCCCGATGACCCGCACGGCAACCTCAGGCTTTCCTTAAGGTGCCAAAGCCAGCCCGATAGGTCCAGCGGAAGCTGTGAAAAGGAAGGCAGAAACCTCTTGGCAGAGGTTTCTTTGTTTTCAGGGACAACGATTCGCAGGCCACAGCCTTGATAGCTTAAGCTCGAAAGGAGGTGGCTATTTTTTTGTCCTTGCAGGTCTAGAGAGGTGCCACGCAAAACATTAAAGGGAGGAGAGAAACCATGATTATTGAGCGTTATCCTGGCGAACCGCCAGAGGCTGGCGAATCAAGGGAAAACCTGCGGGCGGCTTTTCAGTTGTCCATGGACTGGGTCAGATCATTTCTAATCATTGATGAGAAGGCATCCAAAGGCGAGTATGGCCAAGCCCTGAGCATTATCAAGGGAGCCACCTTCCCCGATGATGTTTCCAACAGACTCAAGAAGGTCATGGAAACGGAGGAGGAACACCTGATTGAGCAGGTGCTCAACGAATACAAGGCACGCATCGGCCACGCCTTCTGTGAAAGTTGCTGGCGATGAGCCAGCAACAGGCTATATCGCCATCCATTACCGCCATCTTTGCCAACTAAAAGGAGGATAACAGTGTCGGACTACTCTACAGCCAAAACCCGATTCGTTCGTGACCGGCTTGCGGAGACCACATTCCAGAATCGGCGATACATTGGCCACCTGATGTGGCTGGAAAGAATCATCTCCCGAGGAGGACCAACGCAGTGGGCCGAAGGCATGGCCTATCATAGCCTCACAAGAGACTATCCGCTGGAGACTGCAGCTATCAAGCAGGAATTGCAGGACAGCAAGCTCACCACTACGGAGGAGTTCAAGACGCAGCAAGCAACATATCGGGCAAAGGTTCAAAGGGATGCTGAAGGGTACAGGCTCTGCAAAGAGAGACAGGATCGTGAGGAACTGAAGGAATGGTTAAGGGCTGGTGGCCTTCATGACGCTCAAGATTGACTTCAGCACCAAGAACTGCTTCCATTTTCCAGGCATTATCAACAATGGCAACCACTTTTGGACGATCAGACCTCCGGCTTCTCACCTGAGCCTTTCTCTAGCCTGTCAGCAATCCATAGCTTGATGAGGGCCTGACGGGGAACACCTATGCGCCGGGCTTCTCGATCCAGAGAGTCAACCATCCACTTCGGGAAATCAACGTTGACCCGTTTCTGTTCCTGCGCTGGTCTCCTGGCCTTGCCAATGTCCAGGTACTCCGAGACATCTTCACCGCTGTCGAATCTCCTGTCCAGTTCCTCAGCTTCGATTGACTTGGCCCTTGTGGTCTTCATAGATCCTCACCTCTTCTTGCCTCGATCGCCTCACCGAGATGATGCGGACTCTCCGCTCTCGGTAGGTGATCACCGCCGACCAATGCCTCTCCCCTATTCTACCCAGAACGAGATAGCGGAGCTCTCCGGTTGTTCTCGCTGGGATTTCCAGCAGGTCCGGATCGGCCCACAATGCCTGAGCTGCAACAAAGTCAATACCATGTCTCCCAGCATTGGCTTGGCTCTTCCGGGGATCGAACTCGAAGGGCATGGTATAGTTATTATACCATCCGTATCGGTCTGCTTCGGGTCTGCCACGCTCAAGAGGCTCCTCGCCTGGTGGCCGAACGCTGAGGTACTTAACGCTTGAACATAAACAGTGGTGCAGTGGGCTATTAAGGGAACACCGGCCTCGACACAACGGCGGACGCCTTGTCACGGAGCTTCTCAAGGAGCGCCCGGAGAGAATCCCTCTCCTCTTCAGAGAGCGATGATACGATTTCTGCCACAACTTTCTCCCGCTCCCAGGCGAGGTCCACCGCTTCCCTGCCCTTCTCAGTCATCGTCACTTTGACGGGACCTCCCTTGCGCGGGCCCCTCTCGAGAGTCACATACCCCTGCTTCTCCATGCGGCTCAGCAACTGCAGGACGCTCTGATGGCGTCTCATGATCATGCGGCTGATCTCCGCGGGTGTGGCCGGACGATCCAGCACCCTCAGCGCCCACAGCGCAGCAGAGTGCATGATGGGAAGACCGAGCGGCCTGAGCTCATGCTTCCTGGCCCTGTAGAGGCCCGAGCTGACCTGGCCGATCAGTATGGTAAGCTGTCTCGCCTCTTCCCTTGTCGAATGCATCTCCGCAGCGTCGCCGCCTCCAGATCGCACCATTCTCTACTCCTTCAGTCCCGACTTCCAGAAAATAGTATCATGCCAAGACTCACCTCACCACATCGCACCTGCTCCCTTCGCTCCGAACGCCTGCCAGACAGAGGCCTATGATGCCTTGACGTCAGTCAGAAAACTAAGTATGCTCCATATTGTACAATATATTGTACTCGTTTAACATAAGTTCGACCATTGAGGTTCGCGGCACGGGAAGCAGATTCATCGGAAAACACGGCAACCCTCAACGGACAGACTATCCACTGGATGAGCCGGAGTCTAACGGCTTTGAGTGAAATTAACAAGATTCGCCGGCAACTTGGGAGGAGCAGAAACATGGAGGCAGGACACAAGATGGCTGAGACCGACGAGAAGGTGATCTACCACTGCCATAGCAGCCATTGCGGCGGAGCCTGCCTGCTCAAGCTGCACGTCAAGCACGGCATCATCACCAGGATAGAGACCGACGACGGTGACGAACCGCAATACCGGGCCTGCGCCAGGGGCCGCGCCTACCGACAAAGGCTCTATGCCCCCGACCGCATTCTGTATCCGCTGAAAAGAGCCGGAGAAAAGGGCGAGGGCAAGTTCGTCCGCATCTCCTGGGACGAAGCACTGGAAACCGTGGCGCGGGAGCTCAAGCGGGTCAAAGAGACCTATGGACCGGCATCAATCCTGTTCCGGCACTCGGGTGGGGACGTAGGCACCCTGCACCGGGCGCTGGCACACTATCGATTGCTATGTCTGGCTGGCGGCTGCTCTGAAACTTGGGGCATATTCTCCTATGAGGCAGGCATCTTCGCAGAGCTGGTGACCTACGGAGCCGTGGCCTCAGCCAGCACCAGGGATAACCTCCTCGATTCCCGGCTCATCATCATGTGGGGCTGGGACCCCGCTGTCACCGTCCAGGACATGAACACGGCCTGGTATCTGACCCGGGCCAGGGAGGCCGGCATCAGGATCGTCTCGGTCGATCCCAGGTACACAGCCTCCGCCGCGGCGTTTGCTGAACAGTGGATACCCATCGTGCCGGGGACCGATACCGCCATGATGGTGGCCATGAGCTATGTGATCATCACGGAGAATCTGCATGATCAGAGATTTATCGACACCTACAGCCTTGGGTTCGACAAGTTCAAGGAATATGTACTCGGTATTGAGGATGGCGTACCCAAGACGCCGGCGTGGGCCGAGGCAATCACCGGCGTGCCGGCAGCCACGATCGCCGGTCTGGCCAGAGAATACGCTTCCACCAAACCCGCGGCCCTGATAGCCGGGATAGCGGCGGGGCGGACCGCCTATGGAGAGCAATACCATCGGGCAGCCATGGCTCTGGCAACCATGACCGGCAATGTTGGCATCCGTGGGGGCGACGCCTCCGGGACTTCCTGGCACCCTGGTTCGGTTCCCTACCTGACATGGGGCCAGGGCATGAAGGTTCCCCGCAATCCGGTGGAATACGCTGCCCCGCCACGCAAGTACGCCCTGACGGGAGTCGGCACTCGCATGACCCCCGACGAGCTCATCCGGGCGAGGGCGGTAGGGCTCACCATCCAGATTTCCGATGCCATTATCCGGGGAAAATCCGGCGGCTATCCCGCCGACTATAAGCTCCTGTATCAGGTGGATACCAGCTACCCCAACCAGTACCTGAATGTGAACAAGGCGGTCCGTGCCTTGAAGAGCCTGGAGTTCCATGTGGTTTTCGAGCAGTTCATGACCCCCGGCGCCAAGTTCGCCGACATAGTCCTCCCGGTGAACACCTGCCTGGAGAGAAATGATTTCACCGTCGGAGGAGCCACCGGATTTTACGGATATATGAACAAGGCCGTGGACTCGATCGGCGAGTCCAAGTCACACCTGGAAACATGTACTGAGCTGGCAGCCAGGATGGGCATCTCCGATTACAGCGACAAGACTGAGGATGGATGGCTGCGTCAGATAATCAAGGGGAGCCCCGATATTCCGGACTATGATGCGTTCAAGCGCGATGGAATCCATAAGTTGAGGCTTCCGGAGCCATACGTGGCCTTCAAGAAGCAGATCGACGATCCGCAGAACAACCCCTTCCCCACACCCAGCGGCAAGATCGAGATCTATTCGCAGCGGCTGGGGGATATGGACAACCCCGAACTGCCTCCCGTTCCCAAGTACATTGAGGCATGGGAGAGCAGGTGTGATCCGCTGACGAAGAAATATCCATTGCAGCTCATCACCACGCATAACCTGAAGAGGGCACACTCACAGTTCCACACCGTCCCCTGGCTGAGAGAGATGGACAAGCACGCTGTGCTGATGAACCCGGCTGATGCCAGAGCGCGAGGCATAGTGGACGGCGATATGGTCAGAGTCTTTAATGAGCGCGGGCAGATAGTAATCGCTGTCAGGCTTACCGAGAGGATCATGCCCGGGGTGGTCGATGTCCCGCAGGGTACCTGGTACGATCCCGACGAGAACGGCGTTGACCGGGGAGGATGCGCCAATACTCTGACCAAAGATGCCCACTCACCGGGCGGGGCCTTCTGCACGAATACCGCCCTGGTCGAGGTAGCCAGGTTTGAATCCAAGTGACGCAACAGGAGGCAGGACATGCAGCTAGCTTTCTTCTTCGATCAGACCAGATGCACCGGCTGTTTCACCTGCGTGGTAGCCTGCAAGGACTGGCATGACGTGCCGGCCGGCCCGGCGAGCTGGATGCGGGTGACCACAATAGAGAGTGGCAAGTATCCCCACCCATTCCTGGCCTTTCTGGCCGGTGCCTGCTATCACTGTGCGCAGCCGGTGTGCGTGAAGGCCTGCCCTGTACACGCCATAACCAAGCGAGAAGAGGACGGCATTGTCGTGGTCAACCGCGACCTTTGCCTAGGCAAGAATGCCTGCGACAAGTGCCTCAAGGCGTGCCCGTATAAGGCTCCCCAGTTCGGCGCTGAGGAGAACCCCAGGATGCAGAAGTGTGATTTCTGTCTGGATCGCTGGACGGAGGACAAGCTGCCGATATGTGTGGCGGGCTGCCCCATGCGGGCGCTGGATGCCGGGCCGCTGGAGGCTATGGAAGCCAAGCACGGGAAGATACGCCATGCTACGGGCTTCAAGTACAACGAGAGGATTCAACCGGCGGTGGTGTTCAAGCCTAAAGTTGAAACGGCTGCACTGCTGTCTGAACCGTGCCCATTGAGCATAGCGAGAGGAGGATAACCACCTGATGAAAGCTGCCTTGCTTCATGGTGCGAGTGATATAAGGATTGAGTCTATCGACACGCCCAGGATCCGTAATGACGAGGTACTGGTGCGGGTAAAAGCCTGCGGCATTTGCGGCACCGATGTGCATACGTACAAGCTGGGTGAGGACACGAGCCACAAACGCCCTGTGTTGCTTGGCCACGAGTACAGCGGCGAGGTGGTGGAAACGGGAAGCCTGGTGAAGGGCTTAGCGCTCGGCGATCACATAGCCGGCACGGGATACCGCAACTGCGGCCAATGCTGGTGGTGCCGGCACGGCCATTCGGAGAGGTGCCCCAATCCCCTGGTTCCGGGAGCCGGTCTGGACGGCGCATTCGCGGAGTATGTGGTGATACCCAATCCGGTTGTCGGAACCAACGTTTTCCATCTCAAACCCGACTTGGCATGGCAGGAAGCGGCCACAATTGAGCCGCTGTCGGTTGCCTGCCTCGATGTCAGGCGCAGCGAAATCAGGCCGAACGAGACCGTTGTGATCATAGGAGCGGGCATGATCGGCCAGTGCATCGTCCAGGTCTGCAAGGCGACAAGCACGTGCAAGGTCATAGTAAGCGAACCGAATCAATTCCGGATGTCGGTTGCCAGACAACTGGGGGCTGATCATGTAGTCAACCCCCGCCAGACCGACCTCTTCGAGTTCGTCCGCCAGTCTACAGAAGGAGAGATGGCAGGCGTGGTGTTCGAATGCGCCGGCTCGACTCCCGTGCTGATGCAGGCTGTTTCGGTACTGCAACCATTCGGCAGGCTGATGCAGGTGGCCACCTATGAGCGCAGTCTGGAACTCACCCCTGAGGTCATGTACCGCGCCTTCCAGTTGGGGAACATCCGCTGGCAGGGGTGCGGCGGACAGCGGTGGAGACAGGCAGTGGAACTGACGGAGAAGGGCCAGGTGAAAACCACGAACCTGATAACCCACAAGTTCCCTCTTGATCGGATCAAAGAGGCCTTCGAGACTCAAATCGGCGCGCCTGAGGCCATCAAGGTAATGGTGGAGCCGTAGCGTGACGCCATCTCATCAGTGAGACACGGAATCAGTCCTGGTTCGAATCGTTCGAGGTGAACAAGAATACTTGGCGAAGGAGGAAGGACAATGCCAACCGACAGACGGGATTACAGGTTCGTGGAAGGTGAAGCGCAGGTCTTCGAGATATCCATTACGGTGGAAAACCTCGAGAAAGGCATGGAGTATTTTCGCCGTGCCTTTGGCTGGGAGCCCTATTGCGTTCATGAAGACGAGTCGAGGAATTTCAAGCTGCGTGGCAAAACCGTCGAACGGGCCATAATGAAGTATGCCTGTTACTATGCAGGCCCTGTCAGGTTCGAGCTGGTGGAAGCAGTCAGCGGCGACAGTGTCTACGCTGAGTTCCTGAAGAAGAAGGGGCCAGGCGTTCAGCACATCGGCATACGGGTATCAGATCGAGACCGGGAACTGGCTCAATTGCAGGAAAGAGGAGTCGGGGTTCAACAATCCATGGAAGTGCCGTTCATCCCCTTGAAAATGGCCTATATGGATACCATGGACGAGATCGGGGTCAATATTGAGCTTGTTGAGTGTCCATACGTACCGGCGACACCGGAGTTCGATGAGTACGTCAAGGTGAAAGTGGCAGCTCTCAAGCAGAAGAAGTAAACGGAGGCATGGTCAGATGAAGTCAGCCGATGATGCGAAGGTGACAGACAAACTGAAGAAGATTGCAGCGGAGAAGGCATACAACTACGAACGGAACCACCATGGTTGCGGTCAGTGCACCTTGCGGGCGCTGCAGGAGACCCTGGGCCTTGAGGATGACTTGGTATTCAGGGCCGCCAGTTGTCTTCAGGGCGGCTTCCCGGTGGAGAACCGAACCTGCGGAGCGCTTATCGCAGGAGCCATGGTTATCAGCATGAAACGGGGACGTGAAAGCCTGGA
>CAYYWI010000018.1:26171-41620 GCA_964475375.1 uncultured Dehalococcoidia bacterium | reverse complement strand
TAGGCAGCGCAGCTTCCATCAGAGGACACCATGCACGGGCCGACCGGGTTGGCCGGAGTGCAGACCTTGCGGAACAGCTTGCAGTCACGCGGGGTCTTGACAGCTCTCAGAACCTCACCGCAGATGCATCCCTTCGGTTCCAGCGTTGGGCCGGGATCGAACTCGAAGGCAGTTTCAGCATCAAAGCGGCGGTAGACCTCCCTCAGCCCTAAACCGCTGCCGAGAACAGCTCCTACCCCTCTCCATCGCGCTGAACACGGTTCGAACACCTGGTACATGATATCGATGGCCCGCCTGTTGCCCTCGGCCGTCACGCCGCGCCTATAGGCAATCTCCACTTTGGACTCGCCCTTCTCCAACTGGCTCACCAGCATCTGCACAGTCTGCAGGATGTCCAGCGGCTCGAATCCGGAGACCACGCACGGGATGCCGTATTCACCGGCGATGAACTCCCAGGTGCTCGATCCCACTACAGCACTGACGTGGCCCGGACATATCAACCCGCTGACCTTGGTCTCGCCTGAATCCAAGATGGCCCTGATCACCGGCGGACAGAGCTTGTGCATCGAGAGGACGTAATAGTTGCCGACGCCTTCCTTCTCAGCCTGAATGACCGAGGCGGCCACCGTCGGTGCAGTAGTCTCAAAGCCCACACCCAGAAAGACCACCTTCCGATCAGGGTTCTGCCGGGCAATCTGAAGAGCATCAATGGTCGAATAGACGATGCGCACGTCCGCGCCTTCCGCCCTCGCCTGCTGCAGGCTGGAGCGGCTGCCGGGGACCTTGAGCATGTCGCCAAAGGTAGTCAGGGTGACTCCGGGAATGCGCGCTAAAGCGATGGCCTTGTCCAGATCGGCGTTATCAGTCACGCAGACGGGACAGCCGGGGCCGGAGAGCATTTCGATGGGTGGAGGAAGGAGTTGGCGGATGCCGTGCTTCATGATGGCTACGGTGTGGCCACCGCAGAACTCCATCAGGCGAACGTGTTTGGTGGAACTCCGGCTGATGCTGTCGATCAGCCTCCTGGCCAGTTCCGAACTGCGGAAGTCGTCTGCCAGCTTCATTCGTCAGCGTCCGGCATTGCCTGCGCCATCTCCCGCAGCAGCTTCAGCGTCTCTTCGGCTTCGCTCTGGTCCACCACGTTGATGGCATAGCCGGCATGCAACAGGATATAGTCACCCACCTTGGCCTCGGGCGTGAGCATGATGCTGGCGCGCCGGCTGATGCCGCCGAGATCGACCTCGGCTTCGAAGCCGTCAACGGACTTGACTAAAGCCGGAACAGCAAGACACATCGAGAGACTCCTCTTCTCCCAGACAAATGTATCACAAGTCTATTAAACCACACGATACGGCATGAGAGCCAATCGTGGTATAGTGAGACCATGGAACAGTTGCGTGACGAGTATGTTCACCGCATCAATCAGGTGCTGGACTACATGGAAGCAAACATCGGCGAGGAACTCACTCTGGAGCAGCTTTCCCAAGTGGCTGAGTTCTCGCCGTTCCACTTCCATCGCGTCTTTCGGGCCATGGTGGGCGAGACCCTGGGTCAATTCCTGCAGCGAATCCGGATTGAGAAAGCAGCCACAAAACTGCTCAACAACCCCAGGGAACCCATCACCCGTATCGCCATGGAATGCGGCTTTTCCGGATCACCCGCCTTCGCCAGGGCCTTCAAAGAAACCTTTGGTATGAGTGCCACCCAGTGGCGGTCCGGCGGATATGAGAGTTATCGCAACCTCCGCAAAGCGAACAGCAAGGCAAGTCAAGCCTCCGGCAACCTGCGGAAAGACCCCATCACCTTCTCATTCTATATTGATAACGTAACACGAAATCACATATGGAGGACGAAGGTGAAACACAAGAACATGATCCAGGTTGAAGTGAAAGACATGCCCGATTTGCACGTGGCCTATGTGCGTCACACGGGTCCCTATAAGGGGGACAGCCAGCTCTTCCAGAGACTCACTGAGAAACTCATGATGTGGGCCGGGCCGAGGGGACTCCTGCGCTTCCCCGAGACCCAGTTGGTCGCCGCGTACCATGACGACCCGGAAATCACCGCTGAAGAAAAGCTCCGGGTCAGCATGTGCATCACCGTCCCCAAGGACACCGCTGTCGACGGCGAGATTGGGAAGATGACCGTACCCGGCGGCAAGTTCGCTCTCGCCAGATTTGAGCTGGCCGATGACGAGTACGAGGAGGCCTGGAACACGGTCTTCGGCTCGTGGCTCCCGCAGAGCGGCTATCAGCCGGATGACCGGCTGTGCTACGAGCTCTACCAGAACAACCCCGAGGAGCACCCGGAGAAGAAGTGCATTGTGGACATCTGCGTACCGATCAAGCCGTTGTGAAGTTAAACTGAGAACAGGGGGTGAATCGTGTCTTACGAATGTGAACTCAGTGAACGACCGGCTCAGGCGGCTCTCACCATCCGCACTCGGACTGCTGTTCAAGATTTGCCGCAGTTGATTGGAAAAGCCTATAGCGCCATCATTCAGCATTTGACGCAATTGGGGCAGTATCCGGCAGGCGCTCCCTTCGCTGCCTACTACAACATGGACATGCAGAACCTCGACGTGGAGCTGGGCTTTCCGGTGCCCAAGGAGCTCCCGGGCAAGGATGAAATCAAGGCCAGCCGGATACCGGCTGGCAAGTACGCCGTGGTCCTGCACACCGGCCCGTATGACAAGGTCAGCCTGGCTTATGAGGCGCTGACAAAGTGGGTCGCGGAGAAGGGATACGAGCCCACCGACGTGGCCTACGAGGTCTACCTGAATGATCCCAGCCAGACTAAGCCGGAGGACCTCAAGACCGAGGTGATGTTGCCGCTCAAGTAGCGGAAGCGGCGAAGTTGGCGATGGCCGCCTGGCCCAGCGATATCCCACCGTCGTTGCACGGAACCAACCGATGAGTGAGGACCTCAAAGCTCTCTTCGTGCAAGCCATCGACGGCGAGCCTGAACAAGAGCCGGTTCTGGAAGACTCCGCCGCTCAGAGCCACCGCCTTGATGCCCGTGTCGCGCGAAAGGGCTCGGCACATATCCACGATTATTCCGGCCATCGTCCGATGGAACTTCGTTGATACGATGCTGACAGGCACATCCTGCCTCACATCTTCGATGACTGCAGCGACAAGTTCTCTGAGTTGCACCACTCGACAGCCGCTTTCGTCCGCCAGAGAGAACGGATAGGCACCAGAGGACTTCTCGTCCCCGTCGGCCAGCATCTCCAATTCAATGGCCGCCTGGGCTTCGTAATCCACCTCACCCCTTACCCCGGCCAGCGCCGACACGGCGTCAAACAAGCGTCCGGCGCTGGAGGTCAGCGGTGAGTTCAGCTTTCGCTCGATCTGCCGCGCGACCACCACCAGCTCCCCTGGATCGAGTTCGCCCAGAATGGGCAGCCCGTCGAGGGAACAGTCAGGCCCCAGAAGGGAGTGGATGTAACCCAGTGCCATGCGGTAGGGCTTCTTGATGGCCGCCGCCCCACCCGGCATGGGCACATGCTCCAGCCGCCCCACGCGCCGGAAGCCCTTCAAGTCAGATATCAGGAACTCGCCACCCCAGATCGTACCATCGGTCCCGTATCCGGTCCCGTCAAAGGCCACCCCGATCACCGGCTCCTGCATCTGGTTCTCCGCGAGGCAGCTCGCGATGTGAGCATGATGGTGCTGCACCGTGACGAAGCGCAGATCGCCGCGATTGGCTTTCAGATCAATAGCGTACTTGGTGGACAGATACTCCGGATGCAGGTCGTATGCTATGACCTCCGGCTCGATGCGGAACAGCTTCTTGTAAAGATCAATCGTCTTCTCGAAGTGCTCCAGCGTCTCCTCGTTCTCCATGTCGCCGATGTGCTGGGACACGAAGGCATGGTTCTTTCGGGTCAGGCAGAAGGTGTTCTTCTCCTCAGCGCCGCAGGCCAGGATTTTACGCGAGTCGAACGGCAGCGTGATCGGATATGGCGCATAGCCGCGGGCACGTCTGAGAATCCTTGGAGCGCCTGCCTCCAGGGCGCAGACGCTGTCGTCGTACTTGGCGTAGATGTCCCGATTGTGAAACAGGAAGAATTCGGCGATGCCGCCCAGCCGTCTCAATGCCTCATCGTTGTCCTTGGCGATCGGCTCTTCGCTGAGATTACCGCTGGTCATCACCAACGGGCAGCCAACCTCGCTCATCAGTAGATGGTGCAGCGGAGTGTAGGGCAGCATCGCGCCCAGGTACTTGAGATCGGGAGCCGTCTCGGCGCAGATCGACGATTCGCTCCTCTGCCACCTCAGCAGCACTATCGGGCTCTGCGGAGACAGGAGCAGCCTCTCTTCCTCAGGCGACACCACACAGTGTCGTTTGATCTCTTCAACAGAGGTCATCATCACCGCCAAAGGCTTGGAAGGTCGATGCTTCCTCTCCCGCAGCGTCTTCACCGCCTGGCTGTCCGTCGCATCGCAGGCCAGCAGAAAGCCGCCAAGCCCCTTGATGGCCAGTATCTTCCCCTCACTGAGCAATCTGGCTGCGGAACGGATGACATCCTCACCACCCACCTGCGCTCCCTGAGAATCGACCAGGCTCAGGCTTGGGCCGCACACCGGGCACGCGTTCGGCTGAGCATGGAACCGCCGGTCCAGGGGATCGTTGTACTCTTTCCGGCAAGCGAAGCACATCGTGAAATGCCGCATGGTAGTCAGTGGGCGGTCATAAGGGATGTCCTCGATGATAGTAAAGCGCGGCCCGCAGTTAGTGCAGTTGGTGAATGGATAGTGGAAGCGTCTGTCCTCTGGGGAGAAGACCTCTTGCCGGCAGGCTTCACACGTGGCGATGTCCGGAGACACCAGTTGATACTGCCCTACCTCGGGGTGGCTCTCCAGGATTTCGAAGCTGGCGTAGCCCCGGCGAGGAATGGGCAATGAAGCGATCTCTTCAATCCTGGCCATCGGCGGAGCAGAGCTTCCGATCTCCTCCACAAACCGGTCTACAGCAGCCTCTTCGCCCTCAACTTCGATCTCAACGCTGCCCGACGTATTGCGCACCCATCCGGCCAGCTTGTGATCACAGGCCAGGCGGTAGATGAAGGGGCGGAAACCAACCCCTTGGACCACTCCGCGGACAGTTATGTGTAATGACTTCATGGGCTTCCGGTTTGGCATCACGTTAACCCTTCTGTTACTCGTAGGGGGCACAGCATGGAGGCTGTCCCAGAACCTATCGGCAACCCTGTGCAACCTGGGACATAGTTTACATTTTGAACCGGGCACATCGTTTACACTTTCCCCCACTCTTGGGGGAAGAGAAAAAGAACATGGGGGACACCCCCAGACCCCCGGCAGCGTTCCGCTGCACCGTGACGTAGGGGCGCATTGCCATGCGCCCAGCGCTCCTAGAATCTGGCGATCACCTGCCCCATTTGCGAAACATCATAGCCGCCCAGCTTCTCGATCTCGGACTTGAAAGAGTCGTTGTGCAGGATAGCCAGCATGGGTTCCAGCAGCTTGCTCTCGTAATGCACCCGCGGGATGATCAGATCATATCGCTCTTTCAGCACCGACACAAAGTCCAGATCGAGCGCCCTGGCGGCCGCCAGAATACCCAAACCGGCATCGGCCGCCCCCCCAGCCACCGCAACAGCCACCGCCAGGTGGGTGAAGGCCGTCCGACCATAGCCATTGATCCTGGCCGTATCCAGGTCCATTTCCTTCGCCTTGAAATCCAACAGAACCCTGGTGCCGGCGCCACGCTGCCGGTTGATGAAGCTGATATCCGGGCGCACCAGATCGGCCAAGCCTTTCAATCCCTTGGGATTGCCTTTGGCTACCATCAGGCCCTGCTCCCGATAGACCAGGTGCAGGATGACCACCTCCTTTCCGGCCAGGATGCGTTTGACGTAACTGATGTTGTACTCACCGGTTTCCTCGTCCAGCAGGTGTGATCCCGCCAAATGGGCCTCGCCACGGCTCAAAGCAACCAGGCCGCCCAAACTGCCCACGTTCGAAGAAGACAGGGTTCGCTCGGGGTATCGCTGGTGCAGGCGATTCGCCAAGACATCCAGCGCTAGGTCATGGCTCCCGATGACCACTATCGCGTTCTCGATCTGCTCCAGGCGGTTGATCAGCTCCACGCGCACCGGCTGCCCCTCCTGGACTCCCTCGCTCCCTCGCGGGATGCGCACGATACCATCGGCCCGCACAAAGGACATGGTAGCCCCCGCGCCACGGGGCAATGGGGTGGCCAGCAGGTTGTCGCCCACTTTGCCCACTTTGACCCGGACGAACTCTTCCTCCCCCATGGGCGAAAAGACCTTCCGCGTCATAACGGCGTCCAGGATGCTTCTCTTCGGCGCCGCTATCCCAAGCAGATGACATATCAGTGGCCGAACAAAAAGCTCCAGCGTCAGCACTGCCGACACGGGATATCCCGGCACGCCCACAACCGGCTTGCCCTCTACCACCCCCAGCACCACCGGATGCCCCGGCCGGATAGCCACACCGTGGACGATGACTTTTCCCAAGTCAGCCACCAGCGAGGCGGTGAAATCACGCCGCCCGGCGGAAGCACCAGCATTCACCACCGTGATGTCGTGCTCCGCTACTGCCTCGTGGATGGCACTCTTTAACCGATCATAATCATCCGGTGTCGGTGATCGTCTGGTGGCTTCCGCTCCCCACTCCTCTACCAACCCCGCCAGGACCAGCGAGTTGGACTCAATGATCTTGCCGGGCTTCAGGCCCTGCCCTGGCAGCACCAGCTCCGTGCCGGTTGGGATGATAGCCATCTTCGGTTTGCGCCTGACGGCGACGTCCGTCACTCCAGCCTGCGCCATGGCTCCGAGGTCGGTGGGCTTCAGATGATGGCCTTCCGGCAGGAGAAGCTCCGAGGCCACAATATCCTCGCCCATGAGGCGAACGTGCTGCCACGGAGCCACCGGCAGCATGATCTCGATCAAGTCCTTACCCACCTCCTGGATGTTCTCGATCATCACCACCGCATCGAAGCCCTCGGGCATGGACATGCCGGTATCGACCCACTGTGCCTGGTCGCCGATTCTCAGGCGCACCGGTGTCTTCTCGGAAGCGCCTGTGGTGTCTGCAGAGCGAACCGCAGCGCCGTCCATAGCTGCAGCATGGTAGTGGGGAGATGATATCCTGGCCCACACCGGCTCGGCGGTCACGCGGTGGAGTGCCTCAGCCAAAGGGACCCGTTCGCCCGGCGTGCGCGAAAGGCCGCCTGCCTGCTGCAAGGCTGTGTGGAAACGAGAAGTCGCCTCATCCAGCGGGATGTCTTCCAGGTAAACGTGCGGGCGACCTTGCGAATGCTTGTCAGATGTCATTATGGTGACTCGCCGCTCCGCTTCACTTGCTCAACCCCCCGCCCCCACTCTTGGGGGAAAGGAAAAAAGGGGAACTGAGGGACACCCTCAGACTCCCGGCATGACTTCGCCCTGCCCAATTGTTCCGTGTACGTTCACGCACACCTGTCATTGCGAGCCATTCTCCGAGCCGTGCGAGGAGAAGGCGCGGCAATCTCTGCATCCACCCATTAAAATAACGTAATCTCCACCGACTCACCGGTGGTCATGCCTCCCTTGTCCAAGGGCACCCTGGCCACGCCATCCCCCCGGATCATGGCAAACAACAGGTTCGACTTGCCGAAGACCGGGTCGGCGTACAGCTCACCGTTCTTCTCTTCTATCGTCACCGGCACATAATCCTCACGTCCCGTGACCGAAGGGATGTTGCGGGTGAGCTTGGCCTTCAGAACGAACCGTTGCGGTGACCGGCTGCAACCGCTGAGCCTGTAGATCGCCGGAGTAACGAAGATGCCGAAGGTGATCATGGCCGAGGCCGGATTCCCCGGCAGGCCAAAAACCGGTTGCCGCCCAACGGCTGCCAGGATGGTCGGCTTGCCCGGCCGGAGCGATACACCGTGCACCAGGACTCCTGGTTTCCCCAGGGACTCGATCACCCTGGCCGTCATGTCCCGGGTGCTGACAGAACTGCCCGCTGAAAAGACCACTATGTCCGCCGAATCCAAGGCCTTCTGGGCTGTCGCCTTCAGCGATTCATGATTGTCACGGGCAATGTCCATCACAATGGGAATAGCCCCGGCTTTCGCCGCCAGCGCCGCCAGAGCAAAGGCGTTGGTGTTTCTGATCTGGCCTGGTCCGGGCTCTGCCTCCGGCGGCACCAATTCATCGCCGGTGGGAATCAGGGCCACCTTCACTTTCTGGAACACAGGAACTTTGATGATGCCCAAAGACAGGAGACTGCCAATATCCTGAGGCCGAAGCAGGCTGCCGCGGTGCAGTAAGGCATCGCCCTTGGCCATGTCCTCCCCAATCTGGATCACATTCTCGCCTTTGGCCACCGGTCTCACCACTTCGATCATAGAGGCATCCACGCTGCGCGTGTTCTCCACCATGACCACGGCATCAGCCTCCAGAGCCAGCATGCCGCCGGTGTGGATCAGCGCCGCCTCGCCGGGCGACAGCTTCACCGCAGCTGGCCTGCCCATGAGCACTTCGCCGACTACCTTGAGATAAGCCGGCAGGCCCTCGGTAGCGCCGTGGGTATCCTCGGCCCGCACTGCGTAGCCGTCCATGGCGGAGCGAGCGAAATGAGGCAGGTCTACCGGAGCGGAGGTATCCTCGGCCAGAACGCGGCCCAGTGCTTCAGCAGTGGCCATGGTCTCCACATGGTCTATTGGGTGGAGGTAGGGCTCCAGCCTTGACCACGCTTCGCGCGGTGTGAGAACAGTGAATAGGTCTGCCATGTCAGCCAGTCAAAGGTTAGCATGGGACAAAGTGGAAGGCAAACATTGAGCCTGGCGATAGATATGGTATGGGCGAAGCGCAGCTTGCCCATGAGTCGGACTTCCTCTGGTATGATGTTGGACTCAGGGGCTACCACTGGAACCCCACCTTTGAACAAGAGGATGAAACACTTCGATCTGGAAGGATGAGCCCACGAACTCACTTCTCGTGCTACCGAGGGTCTGCCTTTACTGTACCCGACCAAGGGCAGGTTCATTGAAGCGGTTAACGAGGCACGTACCAGGGAGGTTTCCTGGTATTTGGCGCTTCACCGCCGGCGTGAGGCATAGTATAATGGCGCACTGAAGAATAGCAGTGGTGCTATTATGTCAGGTGTGAGAAGCCGGTAGTGCCGAGGTGGCGGAATTGGCAGACGCAACGGACTTAAAATCCGTTGGACTTCGGTCCATGCGGGTTCGACCCCCGCCCTCGGCAGGCCATTTAGCTAATAAATAGCTAATGAGTCGTCTCAACCGTCTCATTTTTCTGCTCTATTGCCAATCCCTCATCAAAACGGAGAGCTGCCGCTTCCTGAAGCCCAGGGAGAACATGTGAGTACGTGTCCAAGGTTACTGCAATCGTGGCGTGTCCCAAGCGCTCTTGCACTATCTTGGGGTGCACTCCCTGTTGCAGCATCAGAGTTGCATGGGTATGGCGCAAGTCATGCAACCGCACATCCTGCAGCCCTGCCTTGCGTGTAATGTCCTTGAAAGCCTGACTGATGGTATCCGGCTTTAGGGGCGAGCCATCCGCCTTAGAGAAGACAAGGTCATCCTCGGATAGAGTGCCTCCCATTACAGCCCGGAGCAGCTCTTGTTGTGCCCGGTGACTTCTTAAGGAAGATACCGCATTAGGACTGAGAGACACGGCGCGCCGTCCTTTGGCAGTCTTCGGCTCAAGAAACACTGTCACACCCCCCGGCAGGCGATGTAACACTTGAACCACTGAGAGCGTGGCCATAGGCAGACTTACGTCCTTCCAGCGCAATCCAAGGATCTCTGACCGACGTAGTCCAGTGTAGATATCCAGGTGAAGCAGCGCATAGTAAGGCGTATTCTGGGCAACCTCCAGAAGGCGTTGCACACCATGGCTATCTAATGTCCGCATCTCCCTATTCACCGGCCTGGGCGGGTCAACGGCTTGGGCCACATTCCGGGCCACAAGCCCCCACTTGACGGCATGGCTTAGGGCTTCCGAAAGCACACGATGATGCTGAAGAACACTCTTGGCTGTGAGTGTCCCTTCCTTGCCATCCTTCCTGCCCTGCAAAGCCATGGAGTGGCAGGCCTGGACATGGGACGGCTGAAGTTGTGTCAGAGGGATATCGCCCATGCTGGGTATGAGATGATTTCTGACAATCCCTTGATAGCGCAGTAATGTTCGGGGCCTCACGTGAGCTGCAGCATAGTCTCTAAGCCAGAGCTCCAGGAATTCAGCAACTGTAGTCTTGCCAGCCTTGATGTAGGTCCCTGTATCGAGCTGGTAGAGTATTTCAGCTAACCTCTTTTCAGCCTCTTTCTTGTTACCTTTGACGCTGACCCATTGCTGCCTCGGCTTACCTGTTGATGGGTCCTTGCCCATGTTCAACACAATGGTGTAGCTGTTCTTGTACCTCTTGACTATATGACCCCTCATTTTGTCTCCTTCTTGTAGGAATCCAACAGACGGTCAAAGTCTTCCCACGCTGATTCCATTGCCGCCCAGTCCTCCTTGGTATAGTCATTGTGCTCAGACCTGCATATTTCATTTCTTTCTATTTTCTCTATCTTCTCTATAGCCTCATCCAAAGCCTTCCCAAGTTTCTCCCTCAGCTCAGGATTCTGCTTCTTCACATCACGCCATGCGTCTAATCGCCGCTGGCACTCATACCAGTAATGCACCTCTTCCTTGTGCTCAGAACTCCTTAGAAATCTCCCGATTTCTGCCACACTATCTGGTCTCCATGCTGGTCTGTGTTTCTGTAGGTAGTTCGCTGCCACCTCGTTCCAGTGCCCTAACAGCATTTCATCCATTAGGTAATCTTCTGGGTCTCCAGGTATGTAGGGTTCAAAAGCCCCCCCGGATGCCTCGGACCATGCTTCGAGCTCAGCATATTCACACCCATGACGAATAAGCCAAGGGATAGCCTCCTTATCCTTGAGTTCCGGGAACATCTCCGGAACGGCGGAAAGACGCCCGATCCACTTGGCTTCGCGGATAGTCAGCTTCGATCCGTGTTCAACCGCAAACCAATGAGCCTGGATCACTGTTTTCAGCGCCTCTGGAGAAAGCGGGTACTGGTCAAGCGTCCCCATGTGCCAAGGCTGGTCTTCGGGACTCGGTTTTTCCGACTTCAACTTTGCTATACACTTACGGACATAGACATCAGAGGGCCAGCTATACTTCTTGGATTTCTTCTCGCCAAGTTCCTGGCGTAGTTGATAGGCAACTTCCTTGGCGTTCAATTTCGTATCGTTGTGATAAATCCTCCAGATAACCTTTACAACATCACGCGGAACAGCATCACCTCTTGGCATAACTCACGCTCCATATATCAGTGATCTATCGATAATATTCATAACAAGAACCATTAAATATCATGTTTTGTAGCGGCTGGTGTTGACAGAATATATCACGTCCCCAATAATCTTGTCAAGTAATCTTCAAGTGCAGGGAGGTGTGAAAGATGCGAAGTGAGATTGAGATCAAACAGACATCGACGGACAGTCTCGTCTGGCGAGTCTACCCCGATGTGGCTCGTCTGCTGGGCCTATCGAAAACGACAGTCTGGGCCAGAGTGCACGATGGCTCGATCCCTAGCATCAAACTGGGCAGGCGGTATGTAGTGCCGAAGGCTGCTCTTGAAGAGCTGATTAATGGGCAGGCTGGAGCATCCGGTAAGGCGTTGGGTTAAGTCTGTTGTTGATATATCTGTCGAGCAGGCGGAGCCATGGGTGCTGAGAAGAGGCTATCCGTTAAGGACATCTACACGACGGCCTTCGAGTTGCACAGCTTGGGGTATCCCGTAATACCATCAGGCGGTGGTGATAAGGGTAAGGCACCGCTGCTGGATTGGAAGAAGTATCAGGACTGCAAGCCCAGCGATGCTGACCTGGCGGGCTGGCAACAGAAACTCAAGCCGAGGCTTTGGGGGATAGTCACTGGCGAGCTGTCAGGGCTTGTGGTAGTGGATGCAGATACTCCAGATGCTGTCAGAATGATGGAGGCCGAACTGGGGCCGTGTCACGTTGTCACCCCACGAGGCGGTGCTCACTGGTACTTCAGACACCCCGGAGGAAAGGTCAAGACGCTGGCGGGTGTGCAGCCCGGCTTGGACATCCGCGGCGATGGCGGCTTCATCAATATTGTTGGGATGAGCTCCTTCGGGGCGTATCGGATACGCAGTCTGCCCACCCCCGACTCATTGATTGTGTGGGCCAAGCTCCCGAAGGGAGTGAAGGATGCGCTAAGCGGGAGTAGTCCAGTGCGGGACGGGACGCCACGCAGTGCCCTCCTGGAGGGGCACAGGAATTCGGAGCTAACCAGCCTAGCCGGCATCTTGCGCCGGAAGGGTGTGCAAAGGGAGGCCATCACTGCAGAACTCCTGGAAACCAATGAAACGAGGTGTGTCCCACCACTGACCAGCGAAGAGGTTGTCAAGATTGCAGAGTCCATTTCACGGTATGATCCCGCTCCCGAGATAAGTTGGGAGGGTCACTTCAAATTGACGGACCTAGGCAATGCTGAGAGGCTGGGTTTCCGCCACGGCAAGGATCTGCGATTCTGCTACCAGCGAGCCCTCTGGCTTAGATGGTCTGGTATGTGTTGGGAGTGGGATGAAGGAGACAAGATAGCAGCCCTGGCCAAGGAAACGGTTCGTGACATCTATCATGAGGCTGGGGTCGAGACTGATGCTAGTAGGCGGGGAATGCTTGCCTCACACGCTCAGCGCAGTGAGAGCGACCAGCGATTGGCGGCATTGATCAAGCTGGCGCAGTCCGAGCCTGGTATACCTGTCAGGCTCTCGGAGTTGGATGCTGATCCCTGGCTGTTCAACTGCCTCAGTGGCTGCATTGATCTTAGATCCGGGCAGCTCAGGCCCCACCGCAGGGAAGATCTAATCACCACCCTGGTTGACCTGCCATTTGATCCAGAAGCCAAGTGCCCCATTTGGATGAAATTTCTCTCTCGCGTCACTGAGGGGAATGAGGAGTTGACCAGCTACCTTCAACGTGCAGTAGGCTACAGCCTCACTGGCGTCACGAAGCTCCAAGTTGTCTTCTTCCTCTATGGTACGGGCAGTAACGGGAAGACGACTTTCATGAATACGGTGCGCAGGATCGTGGGAACGTACGGCGATAGCGTGAACGCTGAACTGTTCATGGCCAAGGATCGTGGGTCGGGCGGGCCAAGGGAAGGTCTGGCAAACCTCGCGGGGAAGCGGCTGGTCGTCGCTAGCGAACTGGAGGAGAACAAGCAATTGAATGTCGCCCTAGTAAAGAACCTCACTGGTGGAGAGCCGGTGAAGGCCGACAGGAAGTATGAACATGAATTCGAGTTTTCACCACAGTTCAAGCCTTGGCTGGTCGGCAACCATAAGCCAGTGATTCCCGACACTACCTTTTCGACTTGGCGTCGCTTGAAACTCATACCTTTTGCGGTGATTATCCCCCCCCACGAGATGGACCCCGATCTACCATCGAAGCTGGAGGCCGAATTGCCGGGGATTTTGGCTTGGGCAGTTGAGGGCTGCCTGAACTGGCAGCGCTTCGGCCTGCAGGAACCTGCGGCGGTCCAGGCTGCGACATCTGTGTATCGTGCCAGTGAGGACAGGCTCGCAGAGTTCTTCGAAGATTGCTGCGTGTTGGAGCCTGCGGCGTCGGCACCCAAGCCAGCCCTGCTGGAGGCTTACCAACAGTGGTCGCGCCAGAACGGCCTGGAAGCGCTCAAGACGCGGGCTTTCAGGGCCGGTTTGTTGGAGAAAGGTATTACCGAGGGCAAAACAGGGTCAACTCGGTACTGGCGAGGGTTAGCCCTGAAAAAAATGCCCGACAGGGACTTTTTGGGGGATAGATCGTGAGGCGAGGGACAGTTTGGACAGGTTTTTGCAGGAATTTTTTATATTTCTCTATATAGAGATTTTACTGAAAGATGCGTCCAAACTGTCCCTGTGTCCCATTTTGAGAGAGACCACTCGTCTTGCCGTCATTGTAGGAGGCATGTCATGCCAAACATGGAAGAGCCTCAGCACATCGACATACTCAACGATTTAGGCGAGCAGCGTGTTAAAGCCCTAAGAGAGATAGGGACTCCCTTTGGCGATGCTGCGCGATACCTCTCTTCATTAGAACTGGCAGTGTTCTACCAGACTCTGGCACCAGCGGCTGATGCTTACCTATCTGGAGGCCAAGACATCGACTCCGACCCACGCATGATCAAATACTTGCTCTGGGTCGATGTCATCAACAGGAGGAGGCACGATGAGGTCATCCGCGGGCAGTTGGCGCATGAAATCAACAGTGAGATATTGCGTTTCAAGGAATACCTCAAAAAGACGGGGAATCCACGCTTTGACTATCCTGAAGTACTGGCAGCATACAGGCCGGACTCCTGGTGCCACCTAAATGAGCCGACGCTCGAAGATGTCAAGAAGTGGGCCAAGCCACAGATCGTCCAGCAGATCCCTCCCACCATTGCCGACCTCCTGTCATGGACAGTGACTGGCAGCATGATCGCGATACCTTGTGCTACATACATGTTGCGTGGGGTACCATGCCTTGACTGGGAGTTTGCCATTAGGGTTCTAGCCACAGCACAAATAGAACTCGCGAACTCCGCCACAGCAGTGTTGCGTGGTTACGAGCTCAAGTGGACGTTGGGGGAAAAGGAGGATCGGCTACTAGGTCACTGTTATCTTGGGCCGGTACTGTGGAACCGTCAGGAGGGATTCACTACACCAATAGCCTTGTTGTCAGTGCTGGCAGGAAGGGAGATGGAAGGGGACGGCGTTGAATTGATAAAGGAGAACAGCCAGTCAATGAAGTGGGTCATCGCCGGATATGACGGCGAAGTTGTCATCAACGCAAACTTCCGCCGATTCATCGCTGATATGTCAAGGGGCGAAAACCTGGCCGATGGGTTGCGCCAAGCTGGGGTTATTGTCCAGCAGACTGCGGATATACTGCACAAGAAGATGACCGCTCCTGCTGCCTGTGTGCCGGCGGCTGTAAGACCACAAGCATCTGGTGACGATAGCGAGGTCGAGTATGCCATCTGGCAGGCAGCCGTCGATGTCATCAAAGAACAACCACTGGTTGACACCCTGGAGGAATTCGAGGTGGGCCATCCCACCAAGAGGGGGGACCACATCTATGTCAAGGGTGCCACCCTTTTCTCTTCCTGGACTCAGAAACTGAACCAGACCAGGATCACTGTTCCCGACATGACCGTGCTCTGGACGATCCTGAAGGCCCACGGCGGCCAGCCTTCAAAGGTTCGATTTGGCAAGGAGAGGCAATCAGCCTGGCAGTTCCCCACCTCACTTCTTAACGTGGAGCATGGGAACAAGGGAACAAGGGAACAAGGGAACACCCTCACAATTGAGCACGGGGGAACAAGGGAACAAGGGAACAAGGGAACACCCTCACAATTGAGCACGGGGGAA
>CAYYWI010000018.1:0-26071 GCA_964475375.1 uncultured Dehalococcoidia bacterium | reverse complement strand
CAGAAGGGAACAATGAAGGAACAGAAGGGAACAACCCTCACAATTGAGCACGGGGGAACAGAAGGGAACAATGAAGGAACAGAAGGAACAACCGCCAGACGATCAGCAGTTCACAAAAGAGCCTGCTCGGAAGAAATGAGGATCCATACCTATTGCCGCACTGGCAGGGGAGGAGAAATGACTATGGTTGCCCTCTATGCCAGGATCTCCACCACCGACAGGGAGCAGGACCCTGAGACACAGCTAGTGGCACTCAGGGACTTCTGTCGTGTCCAAGGCTGGAAGGTCCATAGAGAGTACGTTGACCAGGCTCCCGCCCTGGATGTAGCTCACAGGACTGCTTGGCGCGATTTGCTGGACGATGCAGCCAAGGGCAAATTCAGGGTTGTGGTAGTCTTCAAGCTGGATAGGGCCTTTCGATCGGTTAAGCATATGCATGACACCTTAGCCATCTGGGAGGCGCAGGGCATCGCCTTCAGGAGCGTCCGAGAACAGTTCGACACCACCACTGCTCTTGGTAGGCTGTTGCTCAATCTTCTGGCCTCCCTAGCCGAGTTTGAGCTAGAGCTTATCTCCGAGAGGGTCAAGGCTGGGATGATAAGAGCAGCCAGACAAGGTGTAAAGATTGGCAGGCCAAGAGTTACAGACAGAAGCGGGTTCGATGCCCGCTACAAAACGATTTTGGAGCGGGTGCATTCTGGGGATATTTCAAGAAGGCAGGCAGCCAGAGAACTCGACATCGGGTATGCTACCTTGAAACGCTTGCTTGATCGTGATGACAGTCAACTCACGACTGAGAAGTAGCCGCCACAACTAGCGGAAGGGGAGTATGCCGCTCCAAAACGGGGACCGCGTTTCCACGCTGCGGTAGAGTCCTCAAATGGGTGGCTCCGAAAGGAGTTCCTTTTGGCACATGAATTTTGAATATGGATGGTCCAACCCCGAGCTCAGTGGGCCGGCAGGACCAGCAGCAATAATGCATCGCTTGTATATTCGACCCGATGGCGCTAACATCCAGAGGCAGACCCAAGAAGGGTAGGGGAACAGTATGTCCTATTCTGATGCATTACTGGCCCGCGCTGTCACTGACGGCCTGCTGGCCCAGCGCAAGCTGGACGGCGAGCTGATCTATGGCCCCACTGACCATGATGAGCTGCAGTCCCTGGTCAGCCAGGGTAGGGGGGCTGAGGCCCGGCTGCGGCGCGATGGCCTGGAGTCTTACATTAAAGGGGCTTACGAGAGGGCTCATGTGAAATACCCTTTTCCTGAAGGAGAAGGCAGTGGATAGTAGCAGAGCGGCAAAGGATTTCCTTCCCAAAAGTGTTTTAGACTGCCACTTTACACACTATTCAAGAAGAAGACTACCGCCGCGTTCCAGCATGTTTATGATGCCTATAGTGTACGGCGGTATGTATCTGGTGACATGAGTCTGAAGAGACCGTACAAACCTACTAAAATGGTCTACTGCCCGGATTGCGGCAGCCGATTCGAAGTTGATAGGTTTGCCTTAACAGCTCGATGTCCAGACTGCAAGGCTCTAGTTGACCTCGCGCCGGTGGAATCAGGGAAGCCCCCCAAGCCCGTAACCGATGCCATATTCAGAGACAAGCTTCTCGTGGTTGAGGACAGACGGGGAACCAGAGTGGATGGCAAAGGGGAGTGCGACGTATGCAGGAGAGTTGAAAGGTATCTGTGGCGCTTCCCCAGAAGCAACCATGGGGTAGTCCACCTCTGCGAAGGGTGCAAGGAGCGGACACTCAACCAATCATTCCGGGATAGAGGTAGCAAAGACGTCATGAAGGCACACCCGATCGTCCAGACCTTTGAGTCGAAGCGTACGCGGAAGCGTTGACCAAGGCAGGGTTGTTGATAGACACTGAAATTCTCGGCAAGTATGAAGTAGCCCTACATCTCTAGGGGACGGCCTCCCGCTGCCGGAGCCCCGGCGGGGCAGGTCGGCAGCGAGGGGCGAAGCCCCGAGCGGGGGAGAATCGCTTAGGCAGATTCTGGAAACATGCAGCGAGGCGGCCAGGATTCTGCAAATCTTCCGAGTGTGGAACAGCAATAGAGAAGGGGACCTGTTACAGCCCCCTCTTCCTTGGATTTGCAGGTGTATCAATCGGCCTAATGAACAGCTATCGGCTCGGACCTATCCTTTCTGAGCATCCCCGGATCGCCCATTAGTGTTTTGACCTCATTGAACCACAGACGCTGCGGCCGAATCTCAAGCCTCAACAGTGGCTCCTCATCATTCACGCCATCCTCAGTGCTCCGGGCCATAATCTCCAGTTTATAGGGGCCGTTTTCAGAATCACCTGATTCGACGACATGGATTGTTGGTGTTTCGATCGACCTACCTTTATGAGGCTCTCCAAGTCCCACCTCTTCCCCGCGTTCTTCAAGAACCCAGATAAACCCCTGCAGGACCTCCGGCAAGCCCTTGACCCATTCCCTTTCGATCCTATTTGGCTTTGGTTGCGTTGTCACTGTGTTCCTCCTTTTTCTATTCTCAGCCCTCTACGGGCTGGAACTTCCCAAACTTGATTTCCTCACATAAAAAAGCTAATAAATAGCTAATAGCCTGACTATAACGGGGTATGACAGAATTGGATTCCACGAACGAAAAATGGGGCAGGGGTCTGAGGCATTATGTCTTATTTGAACGTAAAATACCGAGTTAGGACAGAAATCATGGCACTTAAAATCCGTTGGACTTCGGTCCGTGCGGGTTCGACCCCCGCCCTCGGCAGGCTCAAAGCTCTGAGCTATATGATCCTATCATGGCCACTTTCCCCCATCTTCCTCTGGCCTGTGGTCAAGCGCTTTACGCGCTGTGCTATAATGTGCACACCGTCCTTCCCAGGCAGGTGGGGTGAATTTTGTTAAAACAGAACAGTCAGCATTTCATTGTTCATACTTCCCAGGCAGTGGCCTGCGAATGGAGGTGTGAAGATGTTCACAGGTAGCTCCCAGTCGACCGGTCCTGGGCCGGGTGCACAGAGGACCTACCAGGGCCAGGAGGACAATATCGAACAGTTGGTGGCGGCGCTGGGTCGGGAGGATGTCACGGACCAATTGGTAGAATTGGGACTGCTGGCTGTTGCTCCCCTTGTGCAGGCATTGAAGCATCATAAGGACGGCTTGGTCAAGTACAATGCGGCACTCGCATTAACCAAGATTGGGTCACCGGCTTTGGATCCCCTGTTGGAGTCCATGGAGGATGATGATGCTGATGTCAGGCTTGAGGCATCCTGGGCCCTCGGTGAGATTGGCGATGCACGAGCGGTGGAGCCTCTTGTAGAAGCTCTGAGGGACGATGACTGGTATGTCAGAAAACAAGCTGCTGCATCTCTCTCCAATCTGAAAAGCCCGGAATCTGTTGTGCTCCTCGTCCGTGCGCTCAGGGATGAAGACTGGTTTGTCCGGAAGCAGGCAGCGCAGATTCTGGGGAGTATAGGGGATGCCCGGGCTGCCAAGCCGCTTGCTTCGAGCCTTCGGGACGAGGATCCTGCAGTGAAAGAAGAGGCTGCGGCAGCTCTGGGGAAGATCGGTGACCCGGGGGCTGTGGCAGACTCCATACTGGCTTCGCTGAAGCACGATGACCCCCTGATCAGAAACGAGGCAGTGGCTACTCTGCAGGAGAAAGGTCTGGCAGCAGTGGCGCCTCTCATTCATGCGCTGATACATCGCAGGGATGAAGAAATCAAGCGTGAAGCTGCTGATGCATTGGTCATAGTGGGACCGCCGGCTGTGGAAGCTCTGTGTCACGTATTATTGATGGACAATAAGAAAGTTCATGTGCCAGCCAGGCAGATCGCTGCATGGGCCTTGGGGACAATCGGTGATCCGGTGTCAGTTGAGGCTCTCGGACAGGCCATGAATGAGGATAGAAGCGACAGTGTTCGCCATGAAGCTGCCATGTCTCTCGCCCGGATCGGAGATGAGAGATCGGTAGAGTTGCTTGTCAAAGCAACCAAAGAGAATGATGAGGAGATCCGGAAGGCAGCCAAACTTGCACTGAAGAGCATCAGGACAGGAGACATCGATCAAGGGCTTGGTGCTGCATGAACCGTCTGCTGTCTCTCTGCTTCCATGAAGTGGGCGACTTCGCGATATTGGACAGGATGACCTTCACGGGTAGCTGAAAGGAGGCGCCTGATGTTCAACCATGAGTTCTTTCTCTCACGCACCTGGCGCACCGGCCTGGTAAATTTCGCCAGGCAGAGGAAGATACCGGCGCCTGTAGTGGAAATCCACTGCCTTGATGGGACCTCATTCAAGCTGGCAAGGTTAAGGCCGAAGAAGACCTATGTCATAGCAGAAGCCTATGGACACAACGGCAAGACAACGATCAAGTTCCTGCCATACGAACAGATAAAGCATATCGAGTTCATGGAGGAGTCTGAAGAAGGCCGCGGCCGCCACACAATCAAAGCCCTGCCGACCTCTGTCACCTACGATGAGGACTTTCTGGGGGTGTAGAAGGCAGTTCTGTTCGAGTTGTCAGCCCGCAGAGTCTTGAGCCCACCGATGTCGATCGTCGGGATTCTGCACATGACCGTCGACCGGCTCTCTTTTCAATACTTGGCCCTGTCCTCCAAGGTGCCTTTCCAGTCGCTTCCAGTCCAGGGCTCCCTGTCAGCCAACTGCCAAGATCCACTTGAGGGTTAACGAGTCTTGAACTCCTCACAAAATTGACAGTAGAGGCACCTTGTGATAAACTACCACAAGTTGTTTTTTGTTTGGGCTGTCTATCCTGTGTTTGTTCCAGGCAAGAGGAGGGTAGAGGGGAATGAACTGCCTGGGGTTTAGGACATGGGACATTTAGAGGGGGCGTACGTCCAGACAATGTACGGTGTCTTGTCTGTAGCTTCAGGTCAGTTTGTCATTTAGATATCCAGCATTCAACCAGATTCGACCTGTAATCAGGTGCAAAGCAAGGCTATAGGATGCGGGGATGTTTCCTCTTTGTGACTAAAACCCTACGAGTCAGATAATTCGATACCTTCAAGTCGAAAAACACTCAATCCGAGGGTTTTTGAGGCGGTCAAGCGACAAATCTACCAAGGTCAGGAAAATATATGGAGGGGCTTATCGATTAACGGTCATAGGTAGTCTTCAGACTTGGGGGCGCTGAACTGCCATCTATACATGGTCACTTGGGTGGCGGGGAGCCAATAGTGAAACCGACCGATGTGAAAAGGTCGGTTTTTTATTTTCAAGCAGCAGAGAGAATAGTCAGAGGGGGTGCATACTTGCTGAAGAGATTGGGAATGGTCGGAATCTGCGTCTTGGTCTCAATACTTGCGATTACCCTGTTCGTCAGCCCGGCCTTGGCATGCCACGGCTGGATCGGTGACAGGGTCTGGGAAGACTTGAATGGAAATGGAATACAGGATAAGGGTGAACCGGGAATTGGTGGCGTGACCGTGAAACTTCACAAGTGCAGCGACGACTCGGTGATTGCCACGAAGGTAACGGACTCCAACGGCCTCTACCAGTTCCAGGCGGCAACACCTGGCAACTACTATATTGAGTTTGCAGCGCCGGCAGGCTACGTTTTCAGCCTGCAGAACCAGGGTACCGATGGCGGAAAGGATTCTGATGCAGATGCCGTCACCGGAAAGACCGCCTGCACCGGCTTGGACACAGACGAGAATGACAATACTTGGGATGCCGGCTTGTACCGCCCAGCCTCAGTGGGCAACTTCGTCTGGGAAGACCTCAATAAGAATGGCATCCAGGATGAAGGCGAAATCGGCATTGAGGGTGTGACTGTCAACCTCTACGCATGTGGTGGCCAACTGGTCGGGTCAACCACCACCAACGGCGCAGGCTACTACCTCTTCTCCAACCTGGTGCCTGGAAGCTACTACCTTCAGTTTGCGGTGCCTGACAACTTCCTGTTCAGCCCTCAGAATGCAGGCGGCGATGATGCAGACTCGGATGTTGACAGCACCGGGAAAACGGACTGCTTCACTCTGCGGTCCGGCGATGACATCACCATCTGGGATGCCGGCCTGTATCAAGAAGAGCAGCCACCCGAGGAGCCGCCCTCGGTCCCATCAATAACGACATGGGGAATATGTGGCCTGACAGTTGCCTTAGCGGGCTCGGGGATTCTGATGCTGAAGAAGGCTCTGGTGAGAAACAGCTAACGAGTGGTGATTCAAAGAATGGATCAAAGGGAAAAAGGGCAAGAACGAATGATTTGGTCTTGAGCTAGTGTGTCCGTATCCGGGGAGCGATGAGCCGCTGGTCTGTAATTGGCCACTTGGACAGCGGGGAGCCAATAGTGAAACCGACCCAGAGAGGGTCGGTTTTGCTTTTGCGATAGGCGGAAATCAAGACGGAAGGTGGAAAGGGATGGGAAGTACATTGGGAGTCATCAAGAGAAACAGAACAGTTGTGCACTACGGGCTCAGTCTGACCATAGCCATAGCTTTGATCATGGCCATGGTCCTGGTAGGCAGCACCCAGCCGGCTCCCGTAGGTGCCTCGCCTGGCGAGGTGGACTTGACCACAGAGAATGCCTTGGCGTCCATCAATGGGGCCATATTCGAGAGCTATCATCCGGCGGATCCGACCGGAAGCGGCACCTTTGATTCGTTTGTTCGTATCAGCAGCAACGAGGCCACAGAGAGGGGCTATAACACCGACTATAGACCGGTGGAATTCGATGAGAATAAATCGCCTCAATTCACCAGGACCTTCCCTCTGAGCAATGTGCCTGTCGTGTCCAAGGTCGTGGATGAAGTTAGGGGTTACTACCGCGAGTTCCAGTTGGACATCAACCAGGAAAAAAACATTCCCGACAGATACCTCTCTCTTGACGAACTGGAAATATATGTAACGACCGATAATCTGCTGACCGGCTATCCCTTTGACGGCCCGCCGGGCGGCACGGCAACCAAAGTATGGGAAATGGATGCCAGTGCGAACTACTGGCTCAAGCTCGACTACAGCCTGGCTGCAGGAGGCGGCAAGCGTGACTTGATAGTCTGGATACCGGACAGCCTCTTCCCGTCAGGCTGCGGCTACGGCCAAGCCGGCTGCAGGTACAATGTGGTGCTCTACTCTGAGTTTGGCGGCGACAGCACATGGTACAACAATGATGGATATGAAGAGTGGGGCGTTGAGGTCTACAATCCGGCCCAGAAGACCGGTGTCAAGTTTGCCGACATCAACAGTAACGGCGTCAAAGACGAGGGCGAGCTGGGCCTTCCCGGCTGGATCATCTACGTGGATTATGACGGCAACGGCTCCCTCGATCCAGGCGAGCCATATGGGCTGACCGGAGCTGACGGCAGCTACACTATCCTTTGCATCAAGCCAGGCACCTACTGGGTGCGCGAGGTCCAGGTAGAGGGCTGGCAGCAGACCTGCCCCAGTGATCCCAGAGGATACCTGGAGACCTTTAGTTTTGGGGACAAGAAGTCCGGCAATAATTTCGGCAACTATCCACTGGCGAGTGTAACTATAGCCAAGTCCGGTGACGAACTGTCGAAGGTGGGGGATAACGTCACCTACACCTTCACGATACGAAACACCAGCCCGTGCACGGTTCCCAATCTTGTCCTGGACAATGTCACCGATTCGGTGCTGGGCGATCTCACTGCTGAGGCCACCGCCGCTGGCGCGGATACCCTGACATGTGGTGAGCAGCAGACCTTCCAGGTCACCCGGGAAGTCCCGATCGGTGCTGATGATCCGCTCATCAACATAGTGACAGTCCACTACCATCCTTGCGACTTGGCAGACATCGACGTAACTGCAAACAGCAGTCACTCGGTCCAGCTCTTCCAGCCCGCAATCGACATCGTAAAGACGGGCGCTAGACTGTCCAAGATCGGCGACAAGGTTGATTATGAGATCACGGTATACAACAACAGTTCGGCCGACACGCCTGATATGGTGTGCACAGTAACGGACGCCATGCTGGGCATCAATGAGACATTCACTCTCGCATCAGGGCACTCCTATTCCATCAACGTCAATGACTTCGTTATCCCAACTGATGCTCTGGACCCGTTCATCAACACAGCCTACGTGACAGCTTCCCCCACCGGCTTCCCCAACATTTACACCGATAATGCCAGTTGGTCTACCAACCTCTTCAAGCCGGAGATCAACCTGGAGCTCACTGGGGATACACTGTCCAAGATAGGCGACAACGTCACCTACACGCTGGTTCTGCACAACACCGGGTCCTCTGATTCACCAGACCTGGCAGGCACAGTGAGCATCGAGGCTCTTGGGTGGAGCGGCAGCTTCACCGGACTGGCATCTGGCAGCGACATCTTCTGGAGCATCACCCGGACGGTACCCGAGACAGCCGGCGACCCCTATGTGGTTACCGCCAACGTGACCTGCTCCCCAATCGGCCACCCCAACGTTTACACCGACAGTGCCTGTTGGTCCACTAACCTCTTCCAGCCGGCAATCGAGATCACCAAGACCGGCGATGAACTCTCCAAGATCGGCGACAATGTCACCTACACCATCAGGGTTACCAACAACAGCTCGGCGGACACGCCGGACATGGCCTGCTCGGTCAGTGACCCTGCCATAGGGTTCACCGGAAGTGCCACTCTGTCTTCGGGTGCATGGGCAGAGTGGGTTATTCCGTTCACCATCCCGGCTGACACTGCCGACCCGTTCATCAATACCGCGACCGTAACCGCTTCGCCCAAGGGCTTCCCCAACGTTTACACCGACAATGCCAGTTGGTCTACCAACCTCTTCCAGCCGGGGATCGACCTGGAGATCACCGGCGATGAACTGTCCAAGATAGGCGACAACGTCACCTACACGCTGGTTCTGCACAACACCTGCTCCTCTGACACGCCTGATTTGGCGGGCACTGTGATTATTGGGGCCCTGGGGTGGAGCAATAATTTCACCGGCCTGGCCTCTGGCGACAACATCACATGGAGCATTCCATGGACGATACCGGATACGGATAGTGACCCATACGAGGTTACGGCCAACGTGACTTGCTCACCGGATGGCTTCCCCAACGTCTACACCGACGCAACAAGCTGGTCCACCAACCTCTTCCAGCCGGACTTCACAATAACGAAGACGGCCTTCCCGATCGTGGTGGAAGTCGGCGATACCATCACCTATACCTACATTATTACCAACACCAGCTCGGAAGACAGTCCCGACCTGGTCCTGCAAGGTGTAAGTGACAACGTGTTCGGCAGCTTGTGGGATAGGGCTGTCGCGGCGGGGGCGGACACGCTCTCAAAGAATGAGTCGGTCAGCTTCACTTACACGTACATTGCTCGATCGTCAGACGCGCCCAGTCTGGTCAACACAGTGACTGCGGTGTATCAGGTGGACGGTTTCTCCAACAAGATCACCAGGGAGGCAAGCGCCGAAGTCAGCGTAAGCGAGCCGCCGGAGAAACCGCCGGTTCCCGGCGTGAGCCTCTGGGGCACCATCATTGCCACATTGGCAGTGGCATCACTGGCCGTCTACATGCTGAACAGAAGGGCCTCCTCAATAGGTAAGAACTGAACGTTATCATTTCTGCGCACCCGCAGCCAAAGCGGTTGTGGAACCGGGTGCGCATGAACAGGAGGGGATGCATGAAGAAGTCTATAGTCATAGTGCTGGTACTGCTACTCTGTCTGGCCGCAGTCGGCATTGGATATGGCAAATGGACAGACTCGATCTCTGTTGACGGGGCGGTTTCCACTGCTGAAACCTGGCCCGACTCGTCCTGTGCACAGCCTGCACTGGCTGCCGCGAGTAGCTTTGAGATATCGGCCGATCCGCCTGAGCCGACATATGACAACGCAACGGTGGATGGCTTCATCAGCGAATGGAACCTCTCCAGCGACAACTTCGCCAATATGTATGAGGCAGGAAAACCGGAGAAGGCCATCCTGTCCACCCTCTACCTGCGCTACGACTGTGACAGTCAGACGCTCTATGCGCTGGTGCTGGCTGCGGATGGTTTCACGGTTCAGTTGGACCCCGATGGGGCTTTCATCAAGCTGGGTTGGAGACACAAGCCGGTCAAGCTCGTCGATGGCAACTATGGCAACGATGGCACTCCGCCGGACTTTGCTTGGGTATATGACGGCGATAACCTCATTGGCTGGGAGGCGTCAGCACCTCTTGCGCAGGGGATCTATAACAACCTCAACGTGCATACCCAGATCGCGGCAGGGAGGACCTCAGCAGTAGAAAACCGCGAGATAGACCTGTCCATTACCTGCGGTCAGACCGGGCTGCGCTGCACCATAGGCGACGCCGTATGGCTGGACAGCAACGGCAACGGGATCCAGGACGCCGTTGAAAACGGTATAGCCAATGTGACAGTGCAGCTGTGGGATTGCGAAGGCAATTTCATCCGCGATACCGCCACAGACTCCGAAGGTTTCTACCAGTTCACCGGTCTTGAGACCGGCTGCTACGTTGTAGTCATACCGGCGGCAAACTTCCTGGCTGGAGGCGCTCTACATGGCCTGGAGCAGACCTATGATTACGATGGTCTACGAGATAACAGAACAGGAGTCAACCTGACCGAGCCAGGGCAGGTATTCCTGGATGCCGATTTCGCCTACAGGCCGCCATCACCACCAGTCCCCGGCGTTGCTCCCTGGAGCGCTATCGGCGCAGCGGCAGTCACCCTGTTGCTGGCAATCTATGTGCTGAACAGGAGGGCTTTGGCCTCCGGAATATGATGCATTTGCCCCTGCCGGTACTCCGGCAGGAAGCGGAGATGAAAGGCCACTATGCCTTGGGTCGAGAGGCGACAAGGCAAGCTAGAAAAGAGAGGAGGTGAAAAGAAATGAAGAAGTTGACAATCGTAGCGTTGGTGCTGGTCCTTTGTCTGGCCGCAGTGGGCATCGGCTATGCAAAGTGGACGGACGCCATCAACGTCAGTGCTACCGTGAAGACCGGCAATGTTGACCTCAATGTGGTCAGCTACTCCGGAACCTGGGTCTGGAAGGTTCCATCGCTCCAACCATGCGAGCTGGTGGTATCCCATGACCCCGAGTACGTGCCCGAGGACCCGGATGCCTTCCTCGTGGCCAGCTCTGAAGCTAAGGCCGGCGAGGCTGAGGACAGCGTCGTCATGATCTGGGACAACATCTTCCCGCTGGAGAGCGATTGCTTCATGGCCGACGTGGTCTTCCAGTATCAGGGCACCATTCCCGTCAAGGTGGCAGAGATTAACCCCGTAGTCACTCCTGCAGACAGCCCGCTCTTGGAGTATGTGACCATCCAGGCTTACAGAACTGACGAGACTGGCAAGATCGGCGATCCAGTAGTGGTCGGGACTCAGCTTCACAAAGGCGACATGGTGAAGCTCGTGGTCAGCATCTGCAACATCCCGGAGGAAGACGCATTCATGGGGTTGACACTGGAAGCTAGTGCCACGATCGGCGTAGCCCAGTGGTCAGACGCAGCTTGCAAACCAGAGTAGTCGGACGAGCATTGGAAATCAGGAACAATCGAAGGGCGATAAGGGAATCATAGAAGAAAAGAAAGGAGCTAGGAAATGAAGAAATTGACAATCGTAGCGTTGGTGCTGGTCCTTTGTCTGGCCGCAGTGGGCATCGGCTATGCAAAGTGGACGGACGCCATCAACGTCAGTGCTACCGTGAAGACCGGCAATGTTGACCTCAATGTGGTCAGCTACTCCGGAACCTGGGTCTGGAAGGTTCCATCGCTCCAACCATGCGAGCTGGTGGTATCCCATGACCCCGAGTACGTGCCCGAGGACCCGGATGCCTTCCTCGTGGCCAGCTCTGAAGCTAAGGCCGGCGAGGCTGAGGACAGCGTCGTCATGATCTGGGACAACATCTTCCCGCTGGAGAGCGATTGCTTCATGGCCGACGTGGTCTTCCAGTATCAGGGCACCATTCCCGTCAAGGTGGCAGAGATTAACCCCGTAGTCACTCCTGCAGACAGCCCGCTCTTGGAGTATGTGACCATCCAGGCTTACAGAACTGACGAGACTGGCAAGATCGGCGATCCAGTAGTGGTCGGGACTCAGCTTCACAAAGGCGACATGGTGAAGCTCGTGGTCAGCATCTGCAACATCCCGGAGGAAGACGCATTCATGGGGTTGACACTGGAAGCTAGTGCCACGATCGGCGTAGCCCAGTGGTCAGACGCAGCTTGCGAGCCGGAAACGCCGAGCGTTCGCTAGATCCGTTTGGAAATCCAGGATACGGAGGCGAGGGGATACAATCCCCTCACCTCCTCCAATGGCAATCAGATCTGGGAGATGTGAGGATGAAGGAAGGAGGTGATATAAGTGATAAGAAGAACTAGACGTGGTGTACTTGCGGTGCTCATGGTAGTAGCGCTGCTGGTCGGCGTGTTCGCCGTAGTGCCTTCGGTCGGAGCCACCCCGGTAGCAGCACCGCCGACGACACAGATGGTGATCTGTCTGGATGCCTCAAACAGCATCGACAGTGCGACTTGGGACTTCATGACCGCGGGAGTGGCACAGGCCATAAAGACCGTGGTTCCACATGACGGCTCAGTGGAACTGGGAGTGAACAAGTTCGGCTACATCAAGGATGGCACTGGCTTCGCTGAGGTGGTGGTAAACATGCAGGTCATCAACAGCGACGCTGTAGCCAATGCCATAGCTGCGGACGTTGCGTCAGAGGGAAAGACTGATGGCTGGACGCCTACCGGCATGGCTATCGATCTTGCCATGAACATGATGCAGACGTCCGGCAACTTTGCTGCTGCCACCCGCCACATCATCAACGTGGTGACGGATGGTGAGCCGGCCCAGAATGCAGACCCTGGCTACAAGGAGGCGAAGGATGCCGCCATAGCTGCGAGAGGCAACGCCATTGATGGTGGCTGCACCGAACTCAATGCGGAGTTGGTGCCCGCCTGGGACACCGGCGTCATAGCCGATGCCGATGTGAACTGGTGGCTGGAGAGCATGGTCTACCCGGAGCCGGGTAAGATTGCTCCTCCATTCGATCCGGCTTTCAATGGCTTCGTGGCCAAGTGCTACAACGCCACGGACATTGTTAACGCCATTAAGGGTAAGCTGGTTTGTGGAACCCTGACACTTGATCCCCTATCAGCGAGGAACCCGTTCAACACTGACCATACAGTCACAGCAACGCTCACCGATGCTCTGGGGAATCCTATCCCTGGCGCAGAGATACGCTTTGAGGTGATCGATGGTCCCAATAAGGGCATCAGTGGCACAGTGGTAACGGACAACTTCGGGAACGCGAAATTCAAATACACCGACTCCAAAGCAGATGAGGATAACGATACTGATACCATCCAGGCCACCCATGGTTGTGCGTCAGACACAGCTACGAAGACTTGGCACAAGCCCGAAGAGCCTCCGCCGGTTCCCAGCGTAACTGAGTGGGGTCTCATAGCGACGGTGATCGCAGTTGCAGCCACTGGCGTACTGCTTCTGTATCGCCGTCAGGCTTCCGTAAGATCATAGTGACTGAACATTGATCAGCAGGATGGGGCTGACCCGTAGAAGGTCAGCCCCACCTATCGCAGGTTTGACCAAACAGAAGGGAGATGAACGTGAAGGCCAAGGCTCTTTTTTTCAGTTTCCTGGTGGCCCTGTCCCTGGTGCTGGCCTTAGCCGGCCCTGTGGCGGCAGTGTCACCGGTTGAGCCGGCAGAGGTAGTTGCCGAGATTGCACCCGGCGGTTCGATAAAAGTCAACAAGACGGTGCACACGCCGGCCTACGCGCCGACGCCGGACATCTACTTCCTGGCCGATACTACAGGAAGCATGGGCGATGCTATCGCCAACGTGATAGCCAATTCGGACACCATAATGAGTGAGGTCATTGCCGTTCAGCCGGACGCGCAGTTCGGCGTAGGCAACTACAAGGACTTTCCGTACGATGCATACTGCTTCCAGGCCCAGCAGGCCATCACAGATAATACGGATGCTGTGGCTTCCGCAATCAGCGCTTGGTCTGCTTCCGGCGGAGCTGACGGCCCGGAGGGGCAGTTCTACGCCTTGACCAAGATCGCCACTGATCCGGCCATCGGCTGGCGGACTGGTTCGAACAGAATCGTGGTATGGTTCGGGGACTGCCCAGGCCATGACCCGGTGCCACCGGCGGCCACGGGCCTGGCGGACAACATCACTGAAGCCACGGTGACACAGGCTCTAAAGGATGCCGGCATTCGTGTCATTGCCATCAGTGTTGGCTGTGACTGGCTGGATGCCGATCCGTCTGGATGGGGCGGTGATTATGCATATGAATACGGCATTACTGAAGGCGGAAGCGCCGGGCAGGCATCGCGCATCGCCGCTGCCACCGGCGGAGTATTCCTGAGCGGCGTTAGCACCTCAGAGGTCGTTGATGCGATCCTGGCGGGCTTGGGGACTCTCCCAATCACAGTCACCGGTGTCCCCGGAGACTGCAGCGAGTACCTGGAGATCACCCTGGACCCCGCGTCCAGGACAGTGACGAGCGGTGAGGACGCCACCTTTGTGGAGACCATCATGGTTTCCCCTGACGTTGCGCCCGGCAGCGACCTGGAGTGCGTCGTGGTGTTCTACGGTGGTGATGCCATCATCGGCAGGGAGCTCATCAAGATCCACGTGAAGGGTGAGGCTCCACCGGTTCCCAGTGTGACGACATGGGGCATGATCGCCACCATCGCCGCATTGGCCGGCATAGGCTCGCTGGTGCTGCTGCGAAAGCAAACGCGTGTAAACGCATAGAAACAAGGGTCTTACAAAGGCCTACTGTGAAATGGGGGCTGGTCACACAAGGTCAGCCCCCGTTTCGTATAATAGAGTGGATTGTCGAAAGGCAACCTTTGACTATGACAGATGTGCCGGAAGTGAAGGGACAGAAGTGGGGAGGCGAAGCGCTGCGATTCGGAATCGTCTTCGCAGTCTGCCTCGCCGTGTTCGGCACCATCTACATCTTCCTCCGGCACAGCAGTATCTTCGTGCCTCTCCTGGAATTCAATGCCAAGGCAGCCAATTTCTTTCTGAACCTCTTCGGTGCACACACCAGTGTGGAAGGTGTCGTTGTCACAGGCAAGAGCTTCTCCTTCTGGGTCAGCGCCGAATGCACCAGCACCATTTTCACGGCTATATTTGCTTCCGCCGCCATAGCCTGGCCATCGACAGTGAAGGAGAAACTCACCGGCATAGTCCTGGCCGCGGCAGTGCTCTTCGTGGTCAACCTGATCCGAATCATCAGCCTGTATTACATTGGCTCAGCATTCCCGAATTTCCTTGATCTGGCTCACTTCTTCCTGTGGCAGATCCTGCTCATACTGCTGACGGTGGGACTCTGGGTGCTGTGGATGGAGAAGATGGTCAGCAAACGGCAGAAAGTCGAGTGATCCATCGACATGGACCGAGAGATGGACGATGAATTCTAGGACAAGAGGAATAGACGAGGCTGGAAGCAATCGCTCCCAACGCATGCGGGATCTGATACCAGGGTTGACCATTCTGGCATTGGTTGTCGGCGTCTACCTCCTGATCAACCTGGGAATCAAGGGCCATGTTTCCGGCTATGTGAACGCCTACGTGATTCAACCAGTACTCTGGACGGCAGTGACGTTGGCAGCGGTGCTGGCCTATCCCAGAGCATCATGGGGCAAGATCAGAATGACGAGATCTTTCGTCGGACTCTGCCTCTTGCTGGGGGCACTCCAGGTGGCTGTGCTGCTTATTGCCGGCTTATTCATGATGGGTGGGTTGGGGAAGAGCCCCTATTCACACGGCATCGGCTACCTCTTCCTCAACACGGTCTTCTTCGTCTCGGCTTTGCTGGGTCTGGAGTTCAGCCGGGCATTCCTCGTGAATGCCGTCTCCAAGCGCGGCACTACATTTGCCGTGGTTGCTACTGCTCTGCTCTACACCATGCTGATGACTGCGCTGTCAAGGTTCACCCATATCACAAATCCTTTCCAATTCTTCAGCGGGACCATCCTCCCCCTGCTGGCCCAGAACCTTCTTGCTTCTCTGTTGGCTCTTCTGGGAGGCCCGATCGCCTCCATATCTTTCTGGGGGATCATGGAAGCGTTCGAGTGGTACTCACCGATCCTGCCTGATCCGAGTTGGATAGTAAAGGCTTTCGCTGTCACCCTGGCCTCCGTTATAGGTTTATTGGTAGTACAGAGCCTCTATAGTGCCGAGGTTGACCCCCCCAAGCCACAATCACCCGAGCCGGGAACCAAGTCCAAGAAGCGCTCCCTGTCAACAGGGTGGGTAGTTGTAGCTATCATCTGCGTACTGATCATTTTCTTCTCCTTCGGAGGTATGGGCTTCCGCCCATTGCTGGTGGGCAGCGGCAGCATGAAACCGGCACTTGACGTAGGCGATATAGCCTTCGTCAGGTCGATATCGGCCGATTCGGTCAATAAGGGCGACATCATCGACTTTCAGGACGGCACCGGCAGCATGACCCTCCACCGTGTCATTGAAATTCAGCAGGATGGTAAGGTGCCGAAATTCATCACCAAAGGCGATGCCAACGACAGCCCGGACCTTTATCCGGTTGCACCAGAACAGCTCAGAGGCAAGGTCTGGTTCCGCATCCCGAAGCTGGGCTGGATATCCATCTGGATGAAGAACCTGATCTCATGAGGCAGCTTCTGCCCCTGTGTTGAACTCCCTCGGTCTTTCACAAGGTGTCAATATCTCCAGGTCCTTCGCCACCAGGTTCGGGACACTTCACGATACCCTTCCGAACAACTATCGTGAGTCAGTCAATTCAAATGTTGACACCACATAAATGGGGTCGTGTACACTGCTACCGCAATTGATGGCCCGAATAGTCGGGGTGCCGAGGCCCCGGTCTACCAGGAAGCTGAAAGGGGGATTCACAATGAGTATGACAATGTACAACCCGGACGGCACAGTGGCGGCAGTCTTCCAGGGCATAAAGCGCGACGGTAACAAGTTGGTCCTCAAACAGCTGGCTCTTGGTCAAATCCCCATGGACGTCATTCTGACGCCGGAAGAGGCCCTCAAGTCAATGGGACTGGGAATGAGCACAGGGCTTCTTACCTTCATTCTGCTGTTCCCTTACTTCTACTTCAGCTATCGAGGTGAGAAGGGAAAGAAGGCCGCATCTGCGGCCAAGCCAGAAAACCCCCCTGCCTGATCTGAAGCCGCCGTCTCGATTCTATCGCGCTCTGAGAAGGCGCCGGTATTGTGTAGTCAGGAGCCGGTGTATGAGCATGCATCCTCACCGATCGCCTTCCCTGTGGCTGCCTTTGTTGCTATACTTGTAGCGACTTGCGCGAGAGGAAGGAGTCGGCTTTGGCTTCCGCCGGCGCAAGATAGGAACTGCAGGATCAAGTGAGAGAGTACCGTACCCCCAACCCGACCGCCGTGCTGGTCATCATCTTCATCAATGTATTGGTATTCATAGCCACGTCACTGGACCGCAGCATCATCTCCTATCTCGCCCTTGTCCCCAAGGACTTCACGTCTGAACCCTGGACTCTCGTCACCAACCTGTTCGTTCACAACGACTTCTGGCACATTCTCGGCAACATGGTCACCCTCTACTTCTTCGGCACATACCTCACCATGCTGGTTGGAGAGACCAGGTTCCTCATCACCTACTTCCTGGGAGGGTTGCTGGGGAACGCCTTCTTCATGTTGTACGCGCTCTACGCTCCGTGGGGTAATCCCTATGCAGGAGCCATCGGGGCCTCGGGGGCTGTTTTCGCCGTCGGCGGAGCATTGGCAGTCCTCCGCCCGAATGTCAAGGTTCTGATGTTTTTCATCATCCCAATGCCGCTGTGGGTAGCCATAATCGGGGGCTTCCTTTTCCTCACACTGGTATCCGTCGGACTCAACATAGCCTGGGAGGCTCACCTCGGTGGCCTTGTCCTTGGTCTCATAGCAGGCTACATGTTCAAGAGGAAAGAGGGCGACCGGTACCTCCTCTAGCTTGCCACGCTGCAACCGATCAGCTTCCGAACTTGTCCAGGAGTAGGCAGATCGTTCATTCGGCGCTACATCTGCATTGACAAATTAATCGCAACAGGCCATATTATCTCTCGCAAATCCCCAAGGTGAACTCATCTTGATTCCCAGCAGCATGCTCGGGCTGGGATTGGAGCACAGAGTTTTTGGACACCCGGGAGACCGAAGATGTTGAGTGACCACGAACTGGCCCGATATGACAGGCAGATGATGATCTCCGGATGGGGCAAGGTGGGGCAGGAGAAGCTGAAGAAAGCCAAGGTGCTGGTTGCCGGCGCTGGAGGGCTGGGCTCCGCCATCCTGATCTATCTCGCGGCCGCCGGAGTGGGACACATCAGGGTCATCGACAGCGACAAGGTCGAGACTTCAAACGGGAATCGGCAAGTCCTCTATACCAGAGAGGACATCGGCCGGGGTAAGGCGCTTGCCGCCAAGAAGAAACTGGAATTGCTGAATTCAGATATCTGTGTGGAGGCCTTGGCAGAGGCCATCGTGGAAGATAACGTCTCTGACCTGGTGGCAGACTTTCCTATCATTGACGCCATGGACAACCTTCCCACAAGGTACCTGTTGAACCGGATCGCCATTCAGAGAAAACTACCCATCTTCCATGGAGCGATCTATGCCTGGGAAGGCAGAGCTACCACGATTATCCCGGAGAAGACGCCCTGCCTCCGGTGCATCTATCAGGGAGTTCTCTCCGGCAGGCCGCCGGTAGTCGGTGTGACCCCTGGAATCATCGGCTGCATACAAGCCACCGAAGCCATCAAGTACTTGCTGGGCATGGGAGACCTGCTTACCGGCAGGCTCCTCATATATGATGGCCTCTCCATGAGATTCGAGGAGATGAAGGTGAAGAAAGACCCGGATTGCCCGGAGTGCGGTATGTGAAACTGTCTTTGTAGACTTGACAATCGGCTTCTTAGTTGGTATATTGGCAACACTTGGTATCTTGACAATACTCAGTTTTTAACTAATGTTTTTTGAGGTTCAAAATGGAGAGCCGCGGTGCTATTGAAGCGGGGGCTTGGGTCAGGTCAAACCTATGGAAACTGGTCGGAATCCTTTGATCTCGGAAGCTAAGCGATAGTAGTCTGAAAGAGGTAGCTTGATAGGGTCTGCAGGCGGTAATTGCAACTCCAGATTCTGGCTTCAGTGCACTTCCCCATCTCCTCTATGGTCCTCTATAGTTGTAGCCATTCCAAGATCGCAGCGCACGGAAGCGATCGTCAAATTACCCAGACTTGCTGACAAGCCCTTTCACTAACAGCTAAACACCGCCCTTTGAGGCGGTATTTCTTTAATTATTGTTTTTGTCGAATAGCAAAGCAGTGACCAAGGGGGGTTCAACCACTTTGCCATGTCCGGGTGGCGGTTCTATGCCGACACGGCAGGTATGATTCATGGTTAATACTGTTGGTCGCCGTGGCATCGTCACCGCGGGCAGAGAAGTCACAAGGAAGGGGGTAGCTATCAAGGTTGCGAGTATTATCTGCAGCAGGTGATCAGATCTTTGCAGCATGGATATCGGAGAATTATGAGGAGAGGAGACTAGTATGCCGAGAGACGAGAGATACGATTTTGTCATCGTAGGTGGCGGACCAAACGGCGTGACATTGGCCGCCTACTTGGCCAAATCCGGACAAAGCGTCTGTGTTCTGGAAGAGAGGCCGGAGGCCGGTGGGGCCTGCGAGAACACAGAGCCGATCGCCGGTGTGAAGATCAACCCCCATGCCATCATGCTCTACGGATCACATGCGCCCGGCTTTGAACAGTTGGAATTGTGGAAATACGGCTGGCGAGTCGGCGAGAACGAGATGGGCGACCTCATGGCGGATGCCGGCCGTGGTGTGGCCATCAGTTCTGGTATGTCACCATTGACGCAAAAAGACCAGATGGGGTTTGCCAAGATGGCGGGGTTGCTGACCCAGCCCACGTTTACCAGGGAACTGCTCCGCGCGGTATTCTGGACGCCGCCGCATCCCCCGGAGATAGAGGTAAACATAAACAACATTCCCTACATGCAGGTCTACAAGAAGTACCAGCCGGACGTCTGGACTGAAGAGATGCTGGACTACGACATGTTCGACCTGATGGACCAGCATCTGGAGAGCGAGCCCTGGAAGGTGCAGCAGGCAGTCATCGCCTGGTACTCCGGCGCTGCCGGCCACTGGAAGGGCGTCGCCGTTCCAGCCTGGGCCTGCGCCATCACCCTGCTCATTCCCGGACGCATGAGACCACCACGGGGCGGTATGCATGATTACTTCCACTGTGTCCTGCGCTGCGCCATCGCTCATGGCGCTGTCATACGAACTTGCTGCCCAGTGGACGAGATCATTATCAATGACGGCGTCGCCGTCGGAGTGCGGTTGAGAGAGACGGCCACCCAGGCCGGGAAGAAGATCTGGGCCAAGAAGGCCGTCATCAGCGACGTCGATGTCCGGCAGACCTTCAACAAGCTGGTCGGCAAGAACCACTGCGACCAGGGCCTGCTGCAGAAGGTCAACGACATCAGCCTCAAGGGCGGCAGCATCTTCAACTTCCACTTCTACACCAGAGAGAGGCTGAAGCCCAGGAAGCCTTGGGCCGACCGAGGATTCGTCGGCGGCGGGTACCCGCAAGACTCCCGCGAGATCTACTACGACCACGTGGCCGACGTGGACGGCTGGAGGGGCAACCCCCGGATGCCACCTGAGAGGACGCTGTGGCTATCCACGCCGTACGTCAGGTTCGAGCCCACCGACAAGCAGGTCACCCGGCCCGAAGGCCACATCATGTCGCCGGTCTACTACCTGGTGCCCCCGCCCGAGTATCACGTCAACGGGCCGGATGCCATCAACAAGATCAAAGAAGACATCACCCAGCACATCATCAAGTCCATGAGCTTGGTGTACGAGAACCTCAACTCCGACAACCTTATCAAGGTGTGGACCAACACACCCTATGACTCCGAGTTCCGCAACACCGGCCTCATCGGAGGCACTTGGTGCGGCACACGCCACTGCAATGCCCAGTGGGGTGAGAATCGCCCCGTACCGGAGTTGGCGCGCTACAAGACGCCGATCGATGGGCTTTATCTCTGCAATCAGACGTCGTGCCATCCTGGCGGCCTCTTCCTGCAAGCCATCCCCTACAACCTGATGCACATCCTGATTGAGGACGGTCTGGTCGAGCCGGGCCCTTGGTGGTACTCAGCGCCGTACTACATCCCAGCGCCGGGTAAGAAATCAGCGAAGCGGCCGGCATAAAGGAGGAGAACTGACATGACTATGGATGCATTGCTTGGAAAGCTCTTCGATGAGTTCCCCATGGAGACCAACTGGGACGTTATCGTCATCGGTGGCGGACCCAACGGTCTGATGACAGCGGCCTATCTGGCGAAAGCCGGGGCCAAAGTAGTCGTCCTGGAGCGGCGCTATGAGGTCGGCGGCGGGTTGGCTACGGAGGAAGTCCTTTTCCCTGGCTACTACTCCAACATACATGCCATTTACCACATGATGACGGACTACATGCCGTTCTTGAAGGACTTCAACCTGGATCGCCATGCTCTCACCTGGGTCAAGCCCAACCTCCAGACGGCCATGGTGTATGGCGACGGCACCTCGCTGATGCTGACGAAGATGGTCGAGGACACCGTGGACTCCATCCACAAGTTCTCCCACAAGGATGCTGTCAACTTCGGCAAGCAGATACGCATCTGGCAACGCATGGTGGACGAGATAATAGCCCCAATGACCTACTACCCGCCCGTCCCGTCCCTGGACATGGTCGTGAGCACGCAGAAGACAGAGCTTGGACGGGAGATGCTGGAGCTCAACGAGATGAGCCCCGAAGCGATCATAAAGGAGCACTTTGAGAGCGACAAGCTGAGGGCGCTGCTACTGTACGCGTCCTGCTTGTGGGGACTGAACCCCGACGAGACCGGGCTGGGTTTCATGGTGGCTCTCTATCTTACCCGGGCCATGGACAAGGCTTACCTCGTAGGCGGATCGCACAAGATGGCCGGCGCACTATCCCGCGAGATTCACCAGGCCGGCGGCATCATCGTCGAAGCCGCCCAAGTCTCCAAGATCAATGTGCAGAACGGCAAAGTCACCGGCGTGGAGCTCAAGGAAGGGCGCAAGCTGAATGCCAAGGTCGTCATATCCAGCCTTGACCCCAAGACCACCTTCCTCGACCTCATCGGCCCCAAGAACCTGCCGGGAACCTTCCTGAAGGAAAGCGCCGAGGGCTGGAAGGCCGACAAGTGGAGCTACCACACCCTGCACATCGCCTCCAAGGAGATGCCGAAGTACAAGTGCGACGACCCCTGGGCCAGTGAGAGCTTCATGACCGTCGTCGGTTTCGACACTTCGCAACAGGTCTTGGACCACTGGAAGAACGTCGTCAATGGCAAGCTGGACTACAAGCTTATCGGCGGACACGCCACCTGCGAGAGCTTCTGGGATCCGCACCTCGTCCACTCGCCATACGGCGGATACGTCTCCTTCCTCCAGATGCATGCCCCGTACGGAATCGATGGCGGCTGGGCCAAGAAGGCCCCGGAAGTAAACGCGGCCATGATGGAGAAATGGGTGAAGGCCGCTCCCAACCTGAAGAAGGAAAACATCATAATGTCCGTCGGCGAGTCGCCGGAGGACATTGAGATACGCCTGCCGAACATGCGGCGCGGTGGCATCAAGCACGGCGATTACGGCATAATGCAGCTCGCCTACAACCGCCCCAACATTGAGTGCTCCACGACAAGGACGCCCATCCCTGGACTATACGTGTGCGGCGCCTCAACCTTCCCCGGTGGAATGGTATTGGGCGGCGGCGGCTACATTGCCGCCAACAGCGTGGCTGAGGATTTGGGCTTCAAGAAGTGGTGGAAGCCAACGAAGCTGATGCAGAAGTACTGGGATACATACCGGGCCTAGCGCCCCGGGGTTTCTGCGAACAAGAGATGAGATGCGTGCCCGCCGGATTCCGGCGGGCACGCGGGATGAGTCAAGTTGACTAGTGCCGCTGGTAAGGGGGATACTTCCCCAAATCGCGCGAGCGTGGCGTGCGGTAATCGAAAACGCAAAAGGGAGGGTGAGAATTCATGAAGGCAGCTGTACAGTACGAAGTCGGAAAGCCCCTGGTCGTGGATGATCTGCAGCTCGAGGATCCTCAAGATGACGAGATCAAGGTCAAGGTGATGGCTTGTGGCGTTTGCCACAGTGATCTGACCTTCATGAAGGGCGATATGCCGGCTCCTATGCCGATCGTGATGGGGCATGAAGGCGCGGGTATTGTGGAGAAAGTGGGGCCGCGGGTGACCTCGGTCAAGCCCGGTGATCATGTGCTGATGATGGTTTCATACTCCTGCGGGAAGTGCCCCTTATGCGCCCAAGGGAAGCCCACGCAGTGTGTGGAGAACCTGCCCGTCATGATGATGGCCTGTCTACCGGGCACTTATGGGACAACACGTCTGCGCAAGGACGGGAAACCGGTAAACCATGTATTTGGCTTGGCTGCCATGGCTGAGTACGCCGTGGTCAAGGAGCGGTCCGTCGTGAAGGTGAGGGAGGACGCCCCGCTCGACAAAATTTGCTTAATGGGATGCGGCGTCACGACAGGAATGGGTGCTGCTATGAACACGACCGGGATGAAGCCGGGTGAAAGCATAGTGGTGTACGGCAGTGGAGGAGTAGGCCTTAGCGCTATCATGGGCGCCAAGGTGGCCGGAGCCGGGAAAATCATCGCCGTCTCCAGGTCCGATCAGAAGCTGGCGATGGCCAAGCAGCTCGGGGCTGACTACGTGGTCAAATCCGGCGTGGAGGATCCTGTGGCGAAGGTCAAGGAACTGACTGGAGGGGGAGCGGACTATGCGGTCGAGGCAGTGGGAAAAGCGGCCGTGATGATGCAGGCCTTCGGTTCCATCCGCAACGGAGGGAAGCTGGTAGTAGCGGGGATGGCTCCTCTGATAGACATGCTCACTATTGCCCCATTCGAATTCCTGCTGGGCAAGTCCATTATCGGCACGGTTCAGGGGGACATAGTACATTCCGTCGATGTGCCACGGTTCGTGGATATGTATATGCAGGGGAAGATCCCCCTGGACAAGATGATTAGCCACACTTTCAGACTTGATCAGGTAAACGAGGCATACTCCGCCCTTGACAAGAGCGAAGTGGTGCGAAGCGTCGTAAAGATAGCATAAGCAAGTAGGTTCCCAATAGCATACAAGGGCGCGCCGCTCTGCGGTGCTCCCTCGAAAGGAGCTGCAATGGCTGACCTTACTTTTGATGCGGTAGTCTGTGGAGGTGGAAACAAGGCGCTTGTTCTCGCCATGTACCTGGCGAGATATGCCGGCATGAGCGTCGGCGTATTTGAGAGAAGACATGAAATCGGCGGCGGATTGGCTACCGAAGAAACGGCGGCGCCGGGGTTCCGCGGCAACACCCACGCCAATATCCTGCTGCCTTGGTACTATACGCCTCTCTGGAGAGACTTCCCTGAGTTCTGGGAGTACGGCGGGCAGGTGGACCAATATCCGGTGTCTGACGGCAGCGTGTTCCTGAACAACAACAGCTGTCTCTGCATCTATAGCGAGAAGGAAGACCCAACACAAGAGAGGACGGCCAAAGAGATCGCCAGGTTCTCCCGGAAGGATGCCGAGACTTGGCTCAGGTTCTGGAAGCTGTGGCAGACGGACGAGATGCAGTCCATGCAGATGGACAACCTGTTCAATCCACCTGAATGGATGGTACAACCCGAATTCCTCAATCGGCAGATTGCGGTGTATCCCAAGATACTCGAGGCGGGTATTGACCCGGACTCCATGATTCTCGCCGCCAGTGCCAGACGGTGCGCGAACGAGTGGTTTGACAGTCAGGAACTGAAGTACTCCATGCTGAGGGCGGTGGTGTCCTACGTGACGAATCCTGATGATCCCATGGTTGGGCCTTGGGCCATGGGCATGGCCATGACCATGGCCGGCACGGGTTATGCCAGAGGAGGTACCCACCAGATAGCCCACGCCATGCACCAGATACTGGTGCAGAGCGGCGTCAAGTTTTTCACCCATGCTGAAGTGACCAAGTTCATTATCGAGAACGGCCAGTGCACTGGCATCAGGCTGCTGGACGGCAGCCAGGTGAAGGCCAGGAAGATCGTGGTCAGCGCCGGTTTGAGCGCTTGGCAACTGGTGGAGCTGATGGGCAGGGACGTCATCGGTGAGAAGATAGCCCGCCGCATCGACAACCTTTCCACCAGGAACATCGGCAACCTCATGTGGTATACCTTCGCTCTCCACGAGGCCCCCAAATATAAGTCGGCCTCCTTCAACCCGGACATCAACAGATGTGAATGGCTGGGCATGACCAACGAGGCCAATATTGAACACATCTCCATCGAGTGCAACTACGCCAGGGCGGGTAGGTTCCCGCCCATAGAGCATTACAACCCGGTAGTGTGGTGTCACAGCCTGGCGGATCCCGCCTACGCGCCGGAGGGCAAGCACACCGCGCAGTGCGAGATGCAGGGACCAAGGGCCAGCGATCTCACCGAGAAAGAGTGGCTCAAGGTGAAGAACGAATATGCTGACGACGTGCTGAAGATATGGCAGAAGCACGCTCCCAACATGACCTGGGATAACGTCATCGGCGTCGATACCAACAGCCCTTACGACAACCTGAGGCTGAAGAACCTGGCGCCGCACGGCAACTTCGCCGGCATCGACAGAACATGGTGGCAGTCCGGCCCGAACAGGCCGACGCCGGAGTTGGCTAACCACCGCACGCCGGTGAAAAACCTGTTCTGCACCGGCGGCTTCTGGCCCATCGGCGGCAATGCCAGCGCCGAGGCCGGCTACAACTGCTACAAGACTATTGCCAAGGACCTGAACCTGCCGAAGCCGTGGGAAGAGAAGGGCAAGGAAGAGCCGATGTCGTTGGTCCAGCAGCAGCGCTGGGCAATAAAGAAGATGCGGGAGTCATTCAAGCCTTGCAGCTTGTGAACGCAGGAGGATACTCAACGCTGAGAATGTGGCCCGCGGTGTGGATGCGATTCCGCACGGGCTGAGTGTTCGGCTTGGCCAACCAAGCCCCAAGCAATGAGAAGGAGGGAAAATGGCCCAGAAGTTTGACATGATCAT
>CAYYWI010000017.1:30834-42254 GCA_964475375.1 uncultured Dehalococcoidia bacterium | reverse complement strand
ATTCCGAACACCAGCCCCACCAAGCCGGCCGCCAACCCGGAAAGCGGCAGCGTCAGCCATGGCGACAGTCCCAGCCTGGTCCCCAGCAGTGCCGTGGTGTAGGCACCGACGGCCATGAACGCCGCATGGCCCATTGAGAACTGCCCGCAGAGACCGGTCATGATGTGCAGGCCCAGCGCCGCCACCGCGTATATGCCGACCATGATCAGCCAATCCTGCCAGGCAATCGGCAAGACCAGAACCAGAGCGAACAAGAAGACTATCCCAACAATGAGCAGCGCCCATTGTGTCTTCGTCCTTACGATAGCCATGTCCTGCTGCGGGCGCGCGTTGAATACACCTGAAGGAAGGATGCCTCTATATCCTTTCTATCCGCTTCTGTCCGAACAACCCGTACGGTCTGATCAGCAGTATGACCAGCATGACCATCCAGGGTACTATCTCTTTCAAATATGGACTCCATTCGCCGCCCACGGCTTCCACGACTCCGATGATGATTCCACCAGCCAGAGCTCCGGGAACGGAAGTAAGCCCACCCAGCAGCAAAACCGGCAATCCTTTGCCCATTCCTATGTCTCCCAGAGTGGGAGTCACGGTGAACGCCATGCCCACCAGGATGCCGCATATGGCGGCGAAGGCGCCGCTGATGGCCCACGATAGAGAGAACACCCGCCTCACCCTTATGCCCAGGCTTTGAGCTACTTCGTGGTCGGCCGCCACGACCCTCATCGACAATCCCACTCTCGTATACCTGAACAGAAGCATCAGCATTCCGAATATCAACAGGGCCGCGATGAAAGAGATGGCGGCGGCGGGTATGATCTGTATGCCGCCGATGGTCCACAGGCCTTGCGGCGTGAAAGGATAGTTGAAGGACTTGCTGCTCCATACCAGCACGATAATGCCCTTGAAGAAGAAGCCGAGCATCAAAGTCATCATCAGGATGGCCAGGAATGACCGGCCCAGCAGGGGGCGAATGGTCAGCCTCTCCACCAGTAAGCCCAGGACCGCCCCGGCTGCAATCACCAGCGGTATGGCTATCCATTCAGAGATTTCCCAGGGGATGAGCAACTGGTAGAGGAAGTAGCTCAGGACGGCGATGATCTCGCCATAGGCCAGATTCATCACCTGGCTCGACTTGAAGACCAGGACAAACCCCAGCGCAATAAGCGCGTACACGCCGCCGGTCAATAATCCCTGAACCAGTACATCGCCCACTTTGGTCCCCCCTTATTCAACCTGACACACCAATATCTCAGCCTTCACAGTGCCCTGCCTGCCATCCCTGTAGAAAACGGGCACCTCCATGACAACCTTCGCCTGGTCACCGTACAAAGCCCCGACAAAATCCTTGTAGCGGTCTTCCACAAAGCGCCGCCTCAGCTTCATGGTGCGAGTAAGCTCCGCTTCGTCAGGGTCCAGCTCTTTGGGCATATTGAGGAATTTCCGAATCCTCTGACCCTCGGCCAGTCTCAAGTTGAGACTCTTTACTTCGCCCTCTATCAACGTGGAGACCTCCGGTTTCTGAGACAGGTCAGCAAAAGTGGTGTAGGCAATCCTCTTCTTCTCAGCCCAGTGCCCCACGTTGTCGTAGTTGATGTTGATGACGGCACCGACGTAGTCTTTCGTCTCGTCCCCGACAACAAAGGCATCCTTGATGTAGGGACTGAACTTCAGACGGCTTTCGATGTACTGCGGGGCAAAAGTGGTGCCATCGGAGAGACGCCTCATGTATTCCAGCCTGTCCAGGTAATGGACATGGCCGTCATCATCTATGTAGCCGGCATCGCCCGTGTGATACCATCCTCCCGCGAAAGCCTCCTCGGTGGCCTTCGGGTTCTTGTAGTAAGCGGAGGCAGAAGCATTGCCCTTGGCCAGGATGTGGTTGTCGTCCATGATCCGGATCACCGTGTCAGGGAAGATACTGCCCACCGAATCGACCTTGATGTCACCCTTGATGTGCTGCGAGATGCCCATCTCACTGGACCCGTAGAGCTGTCGCACATCAACGCCGATGGCGTGCATCAACCGGAAGACATCAGGCCCAAGCAGCGATCCGGTGGTAAAGGCATACTTCACCTTGAACAGGCCCAGCTTATCCCTCAACGGATCAAACAGTGCGAACCTGGCGACTCTATACATTGCCCGCCAGAAGAGGTTCGGTCTTTCACCTTTGAATTCAGCATCGGCGATCTTGTACCCTACCGGCAGACAGACCTGGTACGTCCACCTCTTGAGCGGGGTGGCCTCCGAAATCCGGTTCTGGATGCTGGAGGCTGTCGATTCCCAGAGCCGCGAGGGATAGAGCAGTATGCTGGCGCCGATTTCCCGTATGTTGGCCTGAACCGTCTGCTGAGATTCCGGGAAGCTAATCCTCAAGCCGCGATTCAGGCTGGCGGCAAAGCCCAGACCCTGCTCGGCAGACCAACCGGGCAGGATGAAGGAGAGCCATTCATCTTTGTCGGATATGGGATTCAGTGAGTAGAAATTGTCGCTGGTCGAGAACAGATTGGCATAGGTCATCATAGCCGCCTTGGGCAGCCCCGTAGTTCCCGACGTGTACATCATCATGGCCAGGTCATCGCTCTTTCCCTTGGCTATGCTCTCTTCGAACACGCCAGGATGTTCCGCACCATATTTCACCCCCATCTCCATAACGGAAGCGAAACTGGCCAGAATGGGGTCGTCGTAGTAGCGCATGCCCTTCGGGTCCCAGTAGATCACCTTCTTCACCAGAGGGAGTTCATCCTTGATCTGCAGCAGTTTGTCCACCTGCTCCTGATCCTCGGCCACCACGAACCTGGAGTCGCAGTGCTGCACCAGGTACTTCACTTCGCCGGGACCACTGCTGGAGAAAACGCCTGTGACCACACCGCCAGCCGCCTGAGCGGCCAGCTCGGCCCAGAACCAATGCGGATCGTTATCTCCCAGGATGGCCATGACGTCGCCCCGCTGGAATCCAAGGCTCATCAGCCCCAGAGAGAAGTTCTTGATTCTCTCGTAGCCCTCACCCCACGTGTACTCCCTCCAGAAGCCAAGCTCCTTCTTCCGCATCCACACCTTGTCGCGCAGCTTCTGGTGGTTGACCAGGAGCAGTTTTGCATAGGTGAGGTTCGCCCCGTTGCTCGAAGCTACGCCCATCTCTTGTCGACCACCTTCTTGCTGTCTTCAGGAAGTGAACCTCTGGGCAAGAAATCTATGCTGTCCATCCTGAGCTTGAATACGTCCTGGCAGCGTTTGTTGATGGTCTCGGACAGCGCTTTGCGGTCAACACCGGGCTCTGTCTCAACGCTCAGGGCTATCTGGTCCCTGTGATCCTGCAGTCTCAGTACCAACTGGAACTTGGACACCTGGGGCAACTGGGAGAAAGCCTCGTCCAGCTCTCTCATGTGGACGAACATCCCTTTGACCCTGATATGATCGCCGATCATTCCCAGAATCCGCGTGATCCTCGGCGCGGTTCTGCCGCAGGAGCAGGGCTCATCCGTGTAGGAAGCGAGGTCGCCGGTCCCGAACCTGACCAAGGGGTAAACCTTGCTGAGCAGTGTCACCACGACTTCCCCCTCCTGCATAGGCTCAACCTGCCTGCCGGTGTGGGGATCAACGATCTCAATGACGCACTCCTGGTCATCGTAGTGATATCCCACCCCCAATCCACAGTCATAGGCCACGGTCCCCAGGTCGGCCGTGCCATAGCCATCGGCAACTACCAGCCCGTACTTCTCTTCGAATACCTTCCTCAGCACCTGGATGTGCCTCTCACCGCCTCCGGTGGTGTACTTCAGTTTAAAGTCCTTCTTCACGTCATAGCCCATCTCTTCGGCCTTCTTCAGGATGGTCATGGTGAAGCTGGGGAAACTGAAGATGGCGTTGACCTTCAAGTCATGAATCATCTTGACCTGAAGCTCGGTCTGACCGATACCCGCAGGCACCACCGTGCATCCGAGAACGTCCAGTGCATCCGTCAGGAAAAGACCGGCCGGAACCATGTGATAGGCATTGGAGACCATGACGGTATCGCCGGGCTTGGGCAGGCCCATCCTTACGAAACCCCTGACGGCAGCCCTGACGCGCTCATCACCCCAGGCATCGTAGATCGGACCGGGAGATACGTAGATTCTGTTGAGGGTATTCATGGGGACAGCCAGGAATCCTCCGAACGGCGGGCTGGCCTGCTGCAGCCTGACCAGTTCGTCCTTTGTAGTCACAGGGATCCTCTCCAGATCCTTGACGCTTTCTATATGTCTGGGGGAAACACCGGCGTCATCAAACTTCTGCTTGACGGCCGGCGCATTCCTGTAGGCGTAACGTACCTGCTTCGCTAGTCTCTGGTTCAACCAATCCTGCCTCTGATCGCACGGCATCTTATCCATGGATTCGTCATAGAGAGCAGCTAACTGTCTGGAGTTCAGCCGACGTAACATCATGTACCTCCCAGATTCACTGTCAAACTTGGTCAGGCGCATCGCGGCCTGCCCTGCAGGCAGTTCATGTTCACCCCAAAAAGAGGTTTACCAACGGCGGAGCTTGAAATCTTAGACTTTGCATTGATGTGAGCAGAGGGGAACTCTCCCTGAAAACAAACCGCAGATGCTCTCTGAGCAGATAACGATGTACCCAAGTCCGCAGCCCCCCTTGCTGTAATGTCACAAATAATACATATATCTTTTACGGCCGTCTGTCAGGTAAAATCCGTAATACCATGTAGGTGAAATACACTACAGGCAACTTTGTGCACTGCCTGCGAAACCCGTTCTGGCCGTCTCCATGTTGCGCATTCCCCTCATGACCTTTGTGCGTGCCTTGAGCGTACCGTGGAAGCGTTCTATCAGGTTCGTGTTGTTCCCCACGTCGAACGGGCCGCCCTGCTTGTGCTTAGTGTCTGCTCCGAAGGTGAGTTCAATGCCATCTAGGTATGCTGCCAGCTTGTCTGTGTAGATGATTCGCGGTGTCTTTTGGGCACGTCCCCATGCCTTCTCCATCAAGGCTTGGGCGTCCTTTGTTCCGCGAGTAACGGACATGTGCGACGCCAGCAGAAAGCGAGTATCGCTATCCAGGATGTCCCAAAACCATACTTTCACGTGCTGGTCGAGTATCAGGACAGTTTCGTCAGCTATCCAGATGGAGCCGACCTTGATGTTTGAGAGTTTGGCATCATTCACAGCAACCTTGGAGTAGCGCACAATCCACTCATACACAGTCGAGTCAGAGGGGTAGACTTGGTACAGGCTATTGAGCTGCTTACGTATGTTGTCGATCGACAGTCCGTCATAGAACAGACTGATTGCCGCCGCTATCTGATCCGGCGGATACTGCATCCCCTCTAGAGCATTGTTACCGGCAAAGGCTCGCCCGCAGTTCCGGCACTTGTAGTATTGGATTTGTCCCGTTCTCACCCCGTTCTTCACTACGTTGTCTGATCCGCAGAACTTGCAGCGTATCGTGCAGGTCGTCGTGTATGTAACTTGCCCCATCTGCGCTATTGGTGAGCTTTCCACGGTTGGAGCGACGCTGCAAACTCGGGCGATGGGCGGAAACTCTTTGGTCATGGTTTCACCTTTCCCAGTTTCTCGAATGGTATGGGAAGGTCAGGAGATGGGCATTGCTGTGCGCCAACGTGAGCAACTAAGCGGGCCGTGGTGCCACATACCTCTAGGGATTGAGGAATCTCAAAGGTTCCTTCCCAATGGTCTCCCTTATGGACCACCGTAGGCGGAAATTCTGTTTCAAGTTCTACTCCAGACACCTCCAGATTGAATTGTTGAATTGTGCTGGACGTCCTCAGCGGGTCAAAAGACGCCTTCACCAACGCCCTGATGTTACCTTCGGCTGTTGGCAATCTGCCTCTGTGCATAGCTGCCTCACTCCGGGTTACTCTCTCTAGGTTCCTCACTTCGCCATTCAGTCGTAGCACCACCTCACCCCCACTGGTTTCCCCTCTTCTCCACAGGTACGCAATCACCGCTATCCACACTGGTACTGCAATCGCAAGCAAGGCGGTGACTCCTGGCGTGCCTAGAAAGTCGAATACACTCTTCAGCATATTCGCTCTCCATAAGACGTATAGCAGAGCGAGAAGACATATCCCCAATGTCCCGACAAGAAAAGCCAGCCTTCGCATATCCCACCCCCCACCATATGTGATGGGGTCATTGTAGCCAGCGCCCCAATCACTGTCCACCTCCGTCGAACGGTAAGTCTGGCTTGACATAGTGGATACGTGGTGAGATAACGGATATGGTCAGCCGCCATGGGGGTCAGTTCATGAGTATGGTGTGTTTTCAGAGGACAAAGACATGGTAGACCGTAAGAGAGAGACAAAGGCGCGACCACAGTCCGGTCCATTGTTGACGGCCAAGCCATTGCAGAGACCCGACGCGACCATAAGCAAGCGAAAATCAGTCGAGGATGCCTTGAAGCGCCGCAAGGATCTCTATCAGTTGCTCGCCGAAAACGTGACGGATGTCATCTGGGTTGGCGATCTGCACGCAAACCTGGCCTATGTCAGTCCATCCGTGATCAGGCAGTCCGGCTTCACCGTGGAAGAGATCATGGCCGATCCGGCCAAAGTGATAAACAAGAAGGCTTTTGAATTGGCGCTGCGAGCCTACCGTGAACAGCTCAAGCATGACGAGGAACACGGACCTGATGAGGAACCCAACCCAATGGAGTTGGAGGTGAGCCACAAGGACGGCCACAAGATATGGACCGAGACTCACTGGAGCCTGCTCCGTGACAAAGACGGTCCGCCCGTGGGAATCATCGGCATAGTGCGAGACATCACGGAGCGAAAGCGCTATGAGGAAGCGCTCAAGCGCTCAGAGTCAGAACTGAGGCGGCTTTCCCAACGGGTTCTTCAGATCCAGGAGGATGAGCGCGCTCGCATTGCGCGCGACCTGCATGACCAGCTTGGCCAGGAGTTGGCCTATCTCAGAATCAAGGCCGAGTCCCTGCTGCAGCAGTTAGGAGATTCCTCCGATGCTCACGAGCCCATGCTGGAGCTTCTGAGCCTGATCGACCAGATCAGAGCCACTTCACGCCGCATAGCTGTGAGCATCAGCCCGCCGATACTCGATGATCTGGGACTTCTCAAGGCCGTGCGACTCTGTGCCGGGGAGTTTGCCAGACGGGCTTCAATACCTTGCTTCGTTGATGCCCCCACCGACAATCGGGGCGTGCCCAAAGAGGTGGCGACTGCAGCCTACCGCATCCTGCAGGAAAGCCTGACCAACGTCTGGAAACATGCCAAGGCATCAGAGGTCTATGTCAACGTCGATATGACGCGTAACAACCTTGTTCTCCGGATATCCGACAACGGTGTCGGCTTTGATGGCAAGATACTCGATGATAGCTCACTCGGTCTCGTCAGCATGCGTGAAAGAGCCCATCTGGTGGGTGGATCAGTCAGAGTCACCAAGGGTCGCTCGGGCGGCACCCAGGTTGAAGCGCGTCTGCCGCTGGATGGCAGTTCATCAGGCGACAAGCGCCAGCGCGATCGCTCGTTGAGGTCCAAAGCAATTCCAGATGAGGTTTGAGGATGATCAGGGTTTTGCTGGCGGATGATCACAATCTTGTGCGTGCCGGCATGAGAAGCCTTCTGGAGAGGAGTCTCGACATCCGGGTTGTGGCCGAAGCCTCTGACGGCTTGGAGGCTGTCGCCCAGTTCAAGGCATTGCGGCCTGATGTGACCGTCTTGGACATCTCCATGCCAAACATGGACGGACTGGAGGCCACAAAATACATATTGTCTATCGACACGGATGCGCCGATATTGATACTGACCATGTACCCGGAGAGGCACTACGCAGTCAGGGCCATCCGGGCCGGTGCCCTGGGGTACATCACCAAAGGCACCTCAATATCTGAACTCCAAGCCGCGATTCGAAGTGTGGCGGCGAGAAGGCGGTTCCTTCTTGAAGAAGGTGTGGATGCCGTCAGTACAAGCCTTCACCCGCACGGCTCCTCCGTTGACCTCATCGACAGCCTTTCCGATCGTGAGTTGCAGATACTCTGCCTCATAGCCCGTGGCCGCAAAGCCAAAGAGATAGCAAAAGAGCTTGATCTCAGATGCAAGACTGTTGAAACCTACAGATCACGCATAGGGCGCAAGCTGGGTTTGCGTAGTACTGCGGAGATCTGCCGGTTCGCTTTCGAAAATGCGCTGCTGGATGCCTAGCAGGCCTGTCTTCACCTCCATTGCTTGCCAACCAGAACCCTCAGATCTTTGGAAGCACGTCCGCCGCAACGTGAGAAGGAGCATTGCATCCTATCCTCACCACAAACCTCCCCTGACATGCACTCTCTGCCGTCTCCCTCAGGACCTCGCAGAGGCAAGGATAACAGTCGGTTGTAAGTCTTCCAGTCCCATAGCTCTCTTTATGGGTATCGAGACCGCAGAACCATAGAATGAGCTCCGGTTCGAATTCACGAACAAGGGGAGGAATTTCATGCCGAAACCTCTGGACAAACTCGTCATCCCCGGACGCGTGGGGAAGACATACCTTGGTCTTACCATGGCCCCTGCCGTAGTCACAGTAGCAGATGTGCAGGACGTCCTCGTCTTCCGAAAAGATCTCCCGGGTCCCGTCACCGTGATGGGTATCAGTGTCGATTATGGCGAATCTCTTCCCCTTACCGGTCTCCCTGGCCCAAGTCACGGCAATGGCCTCGTGATTGATATAGCACCCACCCCAGGCATAGTCTCTGCGGGCGTGATGACCGCCGGCGCCAACAAGCGAAAGGGCATTCTTCAGCTCACCGGAGAGGACCTTGTCGAAAGCCATCGCCACGGCCCCCGCCGAACACAGGCTCACGTCCCACCATCCTGCCCCCTTGACCTCCTCTACCCATCGTGGAGTGTGCACCCGCAGGACCAAGTCCTCAGCAACGGGCTTGGCCTCAAAGAAGGTTACTCCCTCCGCCTCAAGAAGGCCCTCCCTTTTGATTGCATCAAAACCTTTCCCGATATCCATATCACCAGGGGCGTATTCGTTCCTCATGATTTCGCTATAAAAGACACCCGCATTTTCCATTGCTTTCCTCTCAGTTGTTCCTTGCCTGTGCATTTCTCAGCCCCTGTCCTTAGGGCTCTCAGGCACTCCGCGGCACGCCCAGGAGGTTGTTGGCAGGCCATTATCTCGAACCGTGGATGAAAGGCCGAATGTCAGGGCTGAGGATGAATGAACCGGCAATAGCGGCGATCCCCTTCGCATCGACGTAACCGGGAACAAGCAGCGTGTTCGCAATTGGCTCGTTACTTGCTTTGAACCAGGCGAGATATTCTTGACCGGAAGCTGGCGTCCCTGCCGAGACTCGAACTCGGAACCCACTGCTTAGAAGGCAGTTGCTCTATCCATTGAGCTACAGGGACGATGAGGGCGGTCGCCTGCCACAACAGCCGACGACCACGAGATTTCTTGTGTCCATTGTAGCATCTGCCCTGTGCTCCAACAAGTTCAGCTTAATCACAGACCAAGCAGCAGCTAGTGGCTCGAATTCAGTATCGCCGCCAGTTCAAGCCCATGATCATTGAGCCATTTCTTCTCTTGTCGCCATGTGTGGCAATGCTCGGCAACAATCGCCCAGAACCTCTTCGTGTGATTCATCTCCTTCAAGTGCGTCACCTCATGAATGACGACATAATCAACGACCGGCTCCGGTGCCATGATCAGCCGCCAGTTGAAGCTGAGGGTGCCATTATGCGAGCAACTGGCCCATCGCGTCTTCTGCCCCCGGATGACCAGTTTCTTATAGCCAAGTCCCAGTGAGCCAGCGAAAAGATCGATTTTCTGCTTCAAGATTTTAGCAGCCTGGCCTCGATACCATCGCTCCAGCATGAAGTCCAAGTCAGGGGATTCGCCATTCCCATGCACCAGAAGAGTCTGCCCCCGCAGTTCAATCATCCTGCAAGATCCGATGCCCTGGCAAGAAATGACTCGTAGTTCGCGCCCCAGATAAGGGACGGTATCACCGAAACTCAGATTCCCTTTTTCAAGAACTTGGGCCATCTGAGTGTATCTATCCATCTTGTTCAATATCCAGCGGGACTTCGATCTCAGCACCTCATCAACAGTATCCAGCTCACAGTTCTTGGGGATTATGACCGTCAGGCCTGCTTCATCCTTGATTTCCAGCCTGACATGTCTGGCCACCGAACTGCGCTTCACCACGTACGGCACTAGACAGCCTCCGAGTGAAATTCGACGCTCGGCAATGACAACCGGTCGAGATCGATGATGAATCCTGTGCGTGGAGCAGACTCCTCTCATGGCCATGATCAACGGGTAGAACCGCCGACTCACTGAACCCAGCAGATTGACAGCCCCAAAGCCTTTACGCTTTGATATTGATGCCCAACCATCCCAGTATGTAACCCATGCCCCAAGCACCCAGATAGGCTACGTAAGTAGCTTTCACAATCTTGCCGGCGGCGGATGCCAGATAGTACTTCCAGGGCGCCATCCGCGTGGCCCCGGCTGTGGCACCGAAGAACATGAAGAAAGGATTGAAGATCGCAGAAGCCAGAAAGACGGTTAAGTATCCCCTCTTTCCCATCCAGCTATCTATGCGGGAGTATATCTTTTGGAAGGCACGCTGGATTCTCCCATTGCTTGGCTCCTTCAGGTACGGCTCGCCACCACGCCCGAGCATGTACCCGGTGAACCCACCCAGCGCCTCACCCAAACCTGCGACTATCCCTACAACAAAAGGAAACTGCACTATCCCGCCAAGGGCAAATATCGTCGGTACTCCTGGCACGTAAACGATCACGGTGGCTCCTGCCATGAAGTTGACTATGAAGGCGATGCCGTAAGCGTACTTCTCATATCGATCGATGTGCTGAACAATGTTCTTCAGCTCGTCCTTGAAGACAACCGCCAGGGCACCAATAGCAAGGATTAGGAGCACGGATAGGAGAATCAGATACCAGCTGCGCTTGCGGGGCCTCCTAGCCTCGCCGCCATCTTGCATGATTTGTTCAGCCATCCCTCGGGAACCAGAATACAAGCAAGCGCAAATGAAGTCAACACGCGTAGCGTTAGCGTTTGTCGAGGTTGACATTTCGCGAGCTACGCCTGATAATAGCAAATACTATGGTAAAGATAAGATTGCAAAGAGTGGGCGCAAAGAATCAACCAAGTTACCGCATTGTTGTTATGGACTCTAGGTCTCCCAGGGATAGTGCATATATAGACCGCATAGGTCACTACAATCCTCTGACCAACCCGGAGACCGTGGTGATCGAGCAGACCAAAGCCGCGAAATGGCTACAGCAGGGCGCTCAGCCTAGCGAAGCAGTTGCCAGGCTTCTTTCCAAACAGGGCCTAGTGGCTCCTCCTCCTGTCAAGACTGCAACGGCCAAAGCTGCTCCTGTTCCCGAGGCAGCAAAATGAAAGGCCTGGTCGAGTACATCGCCAAGT